>CAZWSO010000059.1:0-15276 GCA_964636485.1 uncultured Gemmatimonadaceae bacterium | reverse complement strand
GTGGACGCCAGCAAGGGCGGCGCGGAGATCGAGCGCCAGGTGGCGCTGGGGCGGAGTCGCGGCGTCGCCGGATTCGCGGTGTATTCCTTCGGGCAGATCGAGCGGGCCGGCGCGTGGGACGCGCTCCGCCGGGCGTTCGCCACCCCCGCCCCTGTGCCGCCGATGCCGTGGAAGGGAGGCGGAGAGCGGGTGAGCCGCTGATTCGTCAGCCGGTTCCGAGCGCGTCGCGCAAGCGCATCCTGGCACCGCGATACACGGCCCGGCTGTTTAGCTCCCGCTCGTCCCGCTCGTAACGCTCCAGCACTGGCGCCAACGCTGCCAGCGCCGAATCGTCGGCAGCCTGAGCGCTGGCAAAGAGCGCGCTGACCCGGTCACAGGCGTCGGCCATGCGTTCAGAGGTGGCTGGGTCCGGTCCGACACCGGTGGCCGGCGCGGCCGCGCGCGCGCGTAGCGTTTCCGCGTCCTCCGCGAACCGCTCGGCAAGCTCCTTCGCCAACTGCGAGGTCATGGCTTCAATCTTCCATGATCGGCGGTCGAAGTCCAGCAGTTGAGCGGGGTCGCCGCTTACCGCCGGTCCGTGGCGTCCCCTGGCGGCGACCTCCAGCACGGAGATCACCTCGCTGCCACGCACCATGACGAGCACGTCGTTCAGATGCACGACGACGCAGACATGGTTCGGCACCAGCTGCACGCGCTCGCCGACGCGAGGCTGCCAGCGAGAGTTCTGGAGGTCGATGACGCCATGCTCCTCCGACATCGCGCGCACCACGGCTCGTGGTTCACCCAGAACGGCGGCAAAGCCGTCGCCGAGTTCCGGTGGCAATGGCTCACGCCCCAGTGCCTTGCTGCCGGCGTCCACCACGGCCTGGCCAGGCACCGCTCTGCTCACCACAGTGGCGAGCACGGTGAGCGCGCAGTCGTCGTCGGCGCAGGCGCCGATCGCAGCCGTGGTGCGATCGTTGAAGATGTACGTGCCGGGGCGGACCTCGGTCACCGCGGGCAGCTCGTGCATGCGCCACGCCGCGGGTGTGGAGCCGCCGCTCACGACAGGTGGCGGCAGGCCGGCACGCGTCAGCGCCGATACCACGTCGTCCAGCTGCCGTGAGAGCGCCCGGAGCTTCTCACCCTGCTCTTCCACGCGCTCGCGAACGTGGCCGGGGTAGAAAGCGAGCCCGGCAAACTCGAGCGGCGCACCGGCGTCGTGGATCGCACGCGCCAGCGCGACCGCCTCGGCACCGTCGCGTACACCGACGCGCCGCATCCCCGTGTCGAGCTCCACCATCACGCGCACCGACCGGCCCCGCGGGCGCGCCGCCGCCACGAGAGGCTCCAGCGCCTGAACGGAATCGAGCGCGACCGTGAGCCGCACGTCAGGTGAAAGCGCCATCAGTCGCGACAATCTGGGCGCTCCCACGGGCGGATACATGACCAGCAGGTCGGCAGCGGCACCGCTCATCACGTCGGCCTCGCGCGTAGTTGCGCAGGTAAGCCCCACTGCGCCCCGCTCCATCTGCTCGGCGGCGAGCGTCGGCGATTTGTGCGTCTTTATGTGCGGCCGCAGGGCGAGCGCGTGCGAGCCGGTGTATTCAGCCATCCGGTCGAGATTGTGGCGCATGCGGTCGAGATCTACGAACGGTATCGGCGTCTCGAGTGCGTCCACGGAGTAGGAGGATGTCATTACCGATCCGGCGTGAGGATGGACGCTGACGGCGCGAACAATGCGGCGGGTGTTCATGGGTACTCGCACCACTGCCGGTGCATGAGCAGGGAGCCGCCATGAAGATATTGGTCACGAACGATGACGGAATCTACAGTCCGGGGATTGCGACACTGGCTCGTGTGGCGTCTCGCTTCGGGAGCGTGAGGATCGTGGCTCCCGATGTGGAGCAGTCCTCCATGGGCCATGCCATCACTCACTCGCGCCCGCTGAAGTACAAACGCACACCGATCGGCGAATTCGAGGCCTACAGGGTGAACGGCACGCCGGCAGACTGCGTCGCGTTGGGAGCGCACAACTGGCACAGCGTGGATTTGGTGCTCTCGGGGATCAACCTGGGCCTCAATCTCGGCAACTCGTGCTGGCACTCCGGCACCCTGGCGGCCGCAAAGCAGGCGGCTCTTCTGGGGCTGCGCGGGCTTGCCTTCAGCGCGCCGGCGTCGCGCGGCGAGCGCGACTTGGTGACGCTTGAGCCGTACGTGGCCGAGGTGCTGGAGCTACTGCTCGAGGAGCCGGACCTCTGCCTGGTCAACGTCAATCTGCCGGAGGAGCCGAGCGGACTGTGGTGGACGCGGCAGTCGGTGCGCCAGTATGACGGAAAGGTCGTGGCGGGGCACGATCCGATGGGGCGCCCGCACTTCTGGATCACGGTCATCCCGCTGGAGCCTGCGGACGCCGGAACGGATCGGTGGGCGGTCGAGAATGGGTTCGTGTCGATGACGCCGCTGCGGCTGGACCTCACGAATCACGAGGAGCTCGCGGCGGCGCGGCACCGCCATCCGCGCGACGAAGCGGCCGGTAGGGACCATGCCGCGCGCCCCAGGGCCGCCAGAGACGGCCGCGGGGCCGCCTCCTTGGGCCAAGGCTGAGGACTATGCCGCTGGCGGCTGCCTGAGACCCTCACGGTTGCCGGCCGCCGCGGCATGGGGGATGCCTATCAGCAGTTGGTGCTGCAGCGGAACGTGCGGTTGAGCAGCACCCCTGGTCGCCCCGAGTTGACGAGGGTCGAATCCCCGGGTGCGGTGAGGCTGACCGGCGTCCCGCATCCAGCGGAGGGGCAGGATATCAGGCAATTGGAGAGACGGAGGAGGCAGCTATGAGTTTGAATTATCTGACGCCCGGTGCGCTGGGGCTTGCCATTGCGCTGACTATCACGGCAGCGACGTCGGCCGAGGCGCAAGTACCCGTAAGAAAGGACACTCCGGTCGTCCGCGAGGAGCCCGGGGTGGTCGCCCCCGAGGTCGCTACCGTGACACTGCGGTCGGAGCGGGCCACGTTCGTCGTTGGCGACACCGTTCGGCTGACGGCCGACGTGCAGGCGGCCGATGGGCGCACGATCTACGACCGTCAGGTCCTGTACCGGAGTGAGAACCCGGAGGTGGCCACGGTCACACAGGATGGACGAGTGATCGCGGTAAGCCCGGGCACGGCAACCATCGTGGCCGAGGTGAACGGCCGCGAGGCACGCACCACAGTGGTTGTAGAGGAAGCGCGGCCCATGGAGCCCATGGAGCCCATGGAGCCCATGGAGCCCATGGAGCCAGCGGAGCCGGTGGAGCCTGAGCCCGAGCCGCCGTTTGCGGTGGAGCCGCTCCCGCCCCCGGTGCCGATGTTCGATCGTCGCGGCGCCTTCTACTGGGGGCTCGCGGGAGGGGCGAACTTCCCGATGGGAAGGCTCGGTGACGCGTACGACAGGGGTTGGAACGCTACGCTGCCAATTGGCTGGGATCCGGTCGAGAACCCGTGGGGGATGCGCATTGACCTGACGTACAACCGCCTGGGAGCACGGACGTTCGCGGTGGGTCCCACGCAGCTGGAGACCGATCCGGCAACGGTGTGGTCAGCGATGCTCAATGGTACGCTCAGATTCGGTGCCGGCGAAACGCTCGCCCGCACGGGCCCGTACCTGATCGCGGGGTTGGGACTGCATCACTTCCGCGATTTCGCCATGGCCACCACGGACGAGACGGCGTTCCAGCCTGGCGATCCGCAGTTCGGGCAGTGGGAGACGCGGAACACGACTCGCTTCGGCATCAACGGCGGCGCCGGCTGGGCGTTCCCGATTGGTGCGACGTCGCTGTTCATCGAATCGCGCTACGTGACGGTGTTCACGGAAGGCCGGAATGCCGACTACGTGCCGCTCATCGTTGGAATCACCTTCTGAGGATCGCCGGTGATTTGCGACGCCCGTCGCGCGGCTCGCGCCGCGCGGCGGGTGGTCGCATCCGGTGGAACGACGATGCGGGTTGCGCTTCCGCTTCTCATCAGCCTCGCCATCCCGGCAACGGGTTGGGCGCAGACGGAGGCCGGTACGCCGCGCGGCGAACCGCGCACGCTGCCTCTGGCCTCGGCTCCGGCCGATCCGCAGTCCGGGGCGCTGCCGGCCACCCTCGCGCCCGTCGATATGGATGCGGAGCCGCTCCAGCCGGCCCGCACCTTCCGGTCGCGCGCGGATAGTCTCGAGTTCGAGCGTGCTCGGCGCAGCGCCGATAGGGCGCGTGGCTACCGCGTGATAATAGAGCTGTTCGAGCGGAGGATCCATGTCATTGATGAAGCCGACACGATGCTCGTGGCGCCGATAGCGGTGGGGATGAGCGACTCCGTACTGACCTACGGTGACCGCGTCTGGCGCTTCGAGACTCCTCGCGGCCGGCGCACGGTGCTGCGCAAGGAGGAGTCCCCGGTGTGGGTGCCGCCCGACTGGCACTACGTGGAGGTCGCCGCCCAGCTCGGCCTCGAGCTTCGGCCGCTCCACGCCACGCGGCCGGAGGTGCTGAGTGATGGGCGCGTGCTCGAGATCCGCGATGGTTACGTGGGGGTATTGGCGGATGGAGTGTTCGAGCAGCTTCCAGCGGACGAGCAGATCATCTTCGATGATACGCTCTTCATGCCTCCATTCGGGACGGAGAATCGGCGTATTCCCGGCGAACTCGGACGGTTCCGGATCGACCTGGGGAACGGCTATCTGCTCCACGGCACGCCGCACGAGTACACTATCGGCAGCGCCGCCACGCATGGCTGCATCCGCCTGTTCGACGAGGACATCGAGTGGATGTTCGTCAACGTGCCGGTAGGGACGGCGGTCTACATCTACTGACGCAATCGCTACACAAAGGAGCTGCGCCTCCCTGGGGACGGCGGTCTACAGCTTCTGACGGAAGCGCTACACAAAGAAGCTGCGCCCCCTTGCCCGGCGAAGCAGTGTGAGCGAGCCTGTGAGCGCGCGCGAGCGGCGGTGGTGCGGTAGTGCCGCTCAGAATTATCAGGCGATCCAGTGCTGACAGGAGAGCCATGGGCGATGACCGGAGGAACACACCGTGCGAGAGATGCCGCATCGGATCGACCCGATCGATCTGCGGATCACCAACTGGATGGCCCGGAACGCGATCCTGCTGCTTCGCGCAGGGCTGGGTGTGGTGTTCGTCTGGTTCGGTGCCCTGAAGCTGGTGCCCGGGCTCAGCCCCGCCGAGGATCTGGTGGTCGCCACCGTTCCCTTGATTCCGGGCGAGATCTTCATGCCGGTGCTGGCCATATGGGAGATTCTCATCGGCCTCGGCTTCCTGACCGGACGGGCGCTGAGGCTCACTATCCTCCTGCTCTTCCTCCAGATGCCGGGCACGCTGTCGCCGATCGTGCTGCTCCCCGAACGTGTCTTCACCGCATTTCCCTTCGGCCTGACGCTGGAGGGCCAGTACATCTTCAAGAACGTCGTGCTGATCGGGGCGGCAATCGTCATCGGCGCCACGGTACGCGGCGGCTATCTGGTCAGCCTTCCACCGCGCGAATGAAGGCGGCGTGGGCTGCCTGCCGGGAGGCGGGCGTCTCCAGAAACGCTGCCATCCCCAACAGCGGGCTGCCGAACGCCGCCCCGCCGGTCAGGGGCTCCCCGAGCTCACCCGATCAGCCAGCCGAATTGCCTCGTAGGCGTTTACGATCCCTCCCGTGACCGACAGCGTGCCGAACTGGACCCTGGCGCCTTCGCCTCCCGGCAGCAGCACCGGTCTGTCAGCGTAACGAACGGCCGACTCGAGGATGATACGCCGCACGTCGCTGGCCGTGAGCTCGGGATAGTAGGTCATGAGCAGAGCGGCCACCCCGGACACTACCGGTGCGGCCATGCTCGTCCCGCTCTGCGGCTCCACGGCGCCGCCCGGCACGGCAGAGCGGATGTCCACGCCCGGCGCAAACACATCCACCTGCTCCCGGCCGTAGTTCGAGAAGGGGGCCACCAGGCTGTCGACGCCCTTCCACGATGACGCACCGACCTCGATCCAGAGTGTCGCGCGCGTGCCGTCGTCGTACACGGGCGTCGGGAAGTTCGACGCCGAGGCGAGGTCCTCGCCATCGTTGCCGGCGGCGTGGACCATCAGTACGCCGCGCGACTCGGCGTATCGCACCGCCTCGTCCACCACCGGCTTGTGCGGCGAGTATGCCTTGCCGAAGCTCATGTTGATGATGTGGGCGCCGTTGTCGGCGGCATAGCGGATCGCGTTCGCGACATCCTTGTCGCGCTCGTCTCCGTCGGGCACCGCTCGCAGCCCCATGATGCGCACCGCCGGTTCACCAGCCACCATCCGGTTTCCGTGCATCCCCGCGATGATGCCCGCAACGTGCGTCCCGTGCTTCGCGTCGGGGCCCATGATGTCGGCGTTGCCGTAGTGGCGCTGCTCCAGGTTCTTGTACTCGTCGCCCACGATGGGCCGCGGCTCGAACTCGGGGTTCAGCTTGTAGCGGAGCCGCGACTCGTACTCCTTGCGCGCCTCTTCCAGAATGGGTCCGGTGATGCCGGCGGCGGCGAGCTGCATGAAGATCCGCTGTGCCTGTCTTGTATCGGCATCCCGCGGACGGAACATGCTGACTTTCTCAGGCGTGAGCGAGTCGGTGTCGAGCGCGCGGCGCAGAATGGGCATGGCGAAATCGTGCGCCTGGCTGATCATGCCGATCTGCTCGAGCATCTGCTCCGCCTCGGCGCGCTCGCGAGCGAGATCGCCGGCAACGCGCTCGCAGTGCTCGGCGTCGCGCACCAGGCCCGTTGGGCTGCGCGGCGCACTTGCTACCGAGCAGAGGGCGTGCTCCCGGGCAACCTCCCAGGTGTCCTGATGCACCGACCGACCGTCGGTACCGCCAATGAAGTTCCAGCCACGCACGTCATCGGCGTAGCCATTGCCGTCATCGTCGCGGCCGGTGCCACCCCGCTCACGCGTATTCGCCCAGAGGCTCGGACGAATGTGCGCGTGCAGCGTGTCGACGCCTCCATCGATCACTGCCACCACCACCGCTCGGCGCGGCACACGGCCGGCGAGCAGTTCGCGTTCGGCGCGACGAAGACTGATGCCGGCCACGCCATCCTCGGCGGCGTCGAGAAGCTGCCAGTCGGGCGGCGCCTCCACCGGACCCAGCGGCCTGCCGGACTCGGCTCCGGTGTCTGCGGTGTCAGCGGCCGGACGCGCTGCTGGCGCACTGTCGGAGCGTGCCGCAGCCGCTGGAGCAGGAGGGGCGGGCGCCTGCGCGTGGCCGGCCTGAGGGCTGGCCGTGGCGCAGGCGCTCGACACGAAGAGGAGCAGGGCAACGAACGAGAGCGGCTTCATGTTGGGGAACGAACGGGTGAATCGGAGCACCGGCGCTGGCCAGGGGTGGCCGCACGGTTGCGAGGATGGTCGAAAGATACCGCACCGCACGCCCAGATGGGCAGGCGGGTACAACCGACGTCAGCGGCGCCTGCGCAGGCGGTCAGCCAGCGTGCTCGCAGCCTGAGCCAGATCGAGCTCGGGCGCCGGCCTGGTTCCGACGGCGGAGCGCTCCAGCCCGAATCCCGCTTCGTACGCCGGGGGGATCCTGATGGGCAGCTTTCCCGTTATCGGCGCCTGCCCCAGCAGCGCGCGAGCCGCCGCGGCCTGCGATGCGGGCGACTCGGACCACGCCAGCATGTAGGTGGGAACGCGCGGCAGACCACGCACTACGTACGGGTCTCCAAAGGAGATGTAGACCACTGGCCGCTCCGCGGCGAGATGGTCCACGGCGGTGCGGAATGACTGCGGAAGTCCGAGCGTGCCACGCCACGGTGCCGCCTGCGTGTACGAGGAAACCACCACGAGGCGGTCGCCGCGTCTCGCTGCCGTCATGGCTGCCGTGATCTGTGCGGTTGTCGAGTTGCGCGTGAGCCTGATGGTCTCCACCTGAATGCCGAACTCCCGAAGCACGCGCGCGAATGCTCCACCCGGATCCGTGCCACGCTCGCTGTAAATGATGCTCAGCACAGAGCGCCGTCCGTTGGCGGGGAGCAGATGCTGCTCGTCGCGCACCAGCGTGATGGAGCGTGTGGCGATGGTGTCGGCCAGCCGGCCGTTGGCCGCGCGCAGCTCGTTCTGGGGCATCTCGAACAGCGTCTCCGGCCGATACTGCAGCCCTATCCGTGACTTCGCCGCCAGGATTCGACGCACGGAGGCATCGACGCGTGCCACACTGATCTCACCGCGCCGCACGCCCTCCACGATCGCATCGATGGCTACCTCGGTGTTCCGCGGCTGAAGAAGAATGTCCGCGCCGGCGCTCACGGCGCGCAGCGCCACCTGTGCCGGCTCCTGACCGCCGACCCCCGCCATGTTCAGCGCGTCAGTGATGATCAGCCCGTCGTAGCCGAGCTCCTGACGCAGGATGCCAGTGAGAATCGCACGCGACATCGTTGCGGGCTCGACCCGGCCGGTGATTCTGGGGAGCGCGATGTGCGCGGTCATGATGCCCGCTACCTGCGCGTCGATGGCATGGCGAAATGGAACGAGCTCGACCGTGTCCAGACGCGCGCGGTCCACACGGATCACCGGGAGCGCCACGTGCGAGTCGGTCTCGGTGTCGCCGTGTCCTGGAAAATGCTTTGCAACCGCCAGCATGCCGCCATCCTGCACGCCACGCGTGAAGGCGGCGACCATCTCACCCACGGCGCGAGGGTTCTCGCCGAAGGACCGGGTGTTGATGATTGGATTGGCGGGATTGATGTTGACATCGGCTACTGGAGCGAAGGCCATGTGGACGCCCAGACGCCTCGCCTCGGTGGCGGTGGCATGCCCCTGGGCGTAGGCCAGCCGCGCGTCCCCCGACGCTCCCACCGCCATGTTCACCGGGAACAGCGTTGCGCCGGTGAGCCGCATGGCCGCACCCCACTCCAGGTCTGCGGCAATCAGCAGCGGGACCTTGCTGGATGCCTGGAGCCGCTCCAGCGTCCGGCGCGTCATCTCGCCGTCGCCGCGTCCAACAATGAACCCGCCAATCCTGCGCTCGCGCACGAGCCGCTCGATCCGGCGAAGCTCCGCGTCAGTCATGGCGCCGCCACCCGCGATCCACGGCATTACCATCTGCGCTGCTTTCTCGCGCAGCGTCATCGTGGCGAGCGTTGACTCCACCCAGGCATCGCGCTCTGCCGGTCGCGCTGGAGCACCCACCAGGCTGGTGACCAGCAGGGAGGTGGCGAAAACACCGGACAGAAGCGATACAGCCATGGGAAGATTACCTGGAAAGGTGCGTGCCGCGGGGCTTGCCTTGCGACGAGGAGCGACCACCTGCCGTCACGTGCCGTTCACCATGCTTGAACCCCCTACCGGGAGCCGAGTTCCGAGGCTTACTACCAGCCCCGTAATGGGTTGCGGGCTGGCGAGGGGATGCGTCCTGCAGGTGCGGGAGACGAACGAAGGACGGCTTGCAGCCGCGTCGGCCAATCTAATTGCACCCGAAACGTGATAACCAGCGATCTGCTGAACGACCTCGAGCTTCTTATCCGCTCGCGCCACGGACTCATCCTGCTCGAGACGATCGAGGAGGATCGCGCCGAGGTGCTGCTGCGCTATCTCGCCGATCGCCTCGGGCTCTCGTTGTTCACGTGGTCTCCCACACAGGGGCTCCGCCGCGAAGGGATGGACCAGGGCGTTTACGGGAGCACCGACGCCGCCAATGCGCTCTCTCACTGCCTGTCGTCACAGCACCCATCGATTTTTCTCTTTCAGGGGCTGGCACTGCAACTGGAGGGGAATCAGCTGCTCGCCGCCAGGCTCAGGGATGCGGCAGCGGCCTATACCAGGCGCGCCGGCGCGATCGTCCTGATGGGCGATGGGGGAATGATACCGGAAGCGATTCGCCACCACGTCACCGTAGTGGAGATGCCGCCGCCCACGGGGCGGGAGTTCGAGGCGCTTCTCGATCGGATCGTGCGCGATCTGTCGGCGACGACGAACGTGGAGGTGAAGCTCACGCTGCCGGACAGGCAGCGGCTGCTCGCCAACCTCAAGGGTCTGACGCTGATGGAGGCTGAAAAGGTTCTCACCAGGGCAATGGTGGAGGACGGGCGTCTCTGCGCGGACGATATAGCCGTGGTGCTCGACGCCAAACGTCAGGTGATCGAGCGTGAGGGGTTGCTGGAGTATTGCCCGCTGGAGGAGAATCTCACCGAAATTGCGGGACTGGCCAGACTGAGAGATTGGCTGGCGAAACGGCGCGCGATCATCGCCTATCCACGCCGCGCGGTCGAGTTCGGGCTGGAGTTTCCGAAAGGCGTCCTGCTGCTGGGCGTGCCAGGCTGCGGCAAGAGCCTCAGCGCCAAGGCCGTAGCGATGGAGTGGCGACTGCCGCTGCTGAAGCTCGATCCGTCTGCGTTGTACAACAAATATGTAGGAGAGAGCGAGCGCAATTTCCGGCGAGCGATGACGATCGCCGAGCGAATGGCGCCAGTGGTGCTCTGGATAGACGAGATCGAGAAGGCGTTCGCCACCAGCGGCGGCGACCAGGACGCTGGCATTTCCACGCGCATACTCGGCACCTTTCTCTCCTGGCTCCAGGAGCGAAAGGGTGACGTGTTCATCGTGGCCACGGCAAACGATGTCACGAGACTGCCGCCGGAGCTGCTCCGCAAGGGACGATTTGATGAGGTCTTCTTCGTGGATCTTCCCGGCTGTGCGGCGCGACGGGAGATCTTCGCCATCCACCTCCGCAGGCGTAGGCAGCCGGATCATCTCTTCGATCTCGATGCGCTGGCTGCTGCCACGGATGGCTTCAGCGGAGCCGAGATAGAGCAGGTGGTGGTGTCGGGTCTCTATTCGGTATTTGCTGCCGACACCGAGCTCTCCACCGCCGCCCTGCTGGGCGAAGTGTCACAGACGAGCCCGCTGTCGCGCGTGATGGCAGAACGGTTCGCTTCGCTCCGGGAGTGGGCGCGGGAGCGGACCGTCTCGGCGGATTAGACTGCCCGGCGCACGTGGGGCCAGGTACGGCTACGTCGAAGCCACGGATACCTTATCTGCGGGCTGCCCGGCGCACGTGGGGCCAGGGGTTGGATAACGGCTTTGATAACCCCTGGCCCGGCCCCCGTGTGTGGCCGTTCACCAGCCCGGCGCCAACTGCCAGCCGAACACGCCACCCCGGTCGGGGCGCTGGAAGGGGACCGCGTAGAAGAAGTCAACCACGAACATGCCGAACAGATTCACGCGCGTGCTCAGTCCGGCGCTGAACACCGGGATGCGCTGCGCCTCGTCGCCGCGGCCCCAGGTCAGTGTAGGCTCTTCGGCGCGCGTCCAGGCGACGCCGGCGTCGAAGAACGGCGCAATCTCGATGGGAAGCATGCCGCCGCCGAGCACGCCTACACCGGCGGGCCCGAACAGCGGAATACGCAGCTCGGCGTTCAGCACCGCCAGCCGGCTGCCGACCAGACGGTCGAAGGGGGGGCACTGCCCGGTATCGCCGAATTGCGGGCCGCATTCGCTGATCTCGAACGACTGTGCGTCATAGCCGCGGATCAGACTGGGGAATCCGACGAACAGCGGGTTGAGCCGCGGATTCTCGGAACCGCCGCCGTAGCGGCCATAGTGCAAGCCACGGAATGCGAACGTGAAGGGCCGCGCCAGCAAATATCGGCGATAGTCAAGCAGCGCACTGGTGAAGTTCAAGCCGCCGAATGTGGGTGAAAGCTCCAGGCGGTAGCGCCCGCCTACCATGGGCGAGGTGAAGCCGAAGTAAGACCAGTCGCCCACCAGAGCCACCGAGCCCTGCCCGTAGCCGACGGGATCGGGCGAAGGCAGCGTGACGGTGCGGCGGTCCACCAACTGGTTGCCGACCACGAGGAACTGCTCCGCTTCCCGGTGAAAGCTAACGCGTGTAGCCGCAAGTCCGAACTCCACGCGTTGCGTGGTGGAGAAGGGGTAGTGGGCGATGCCCTGCGCGTTGTCGATGTACACGCGCTGAATGATCTGTTCGAGCACGTGTCCGGGTTGGCCATCGATCTCGGCGGGAAATGACTGTGCAAAGCCGGTGATGAACGGAACACGGCCGACCGTCGCCCCCCAGTTCAGCCGCCGCCGCGCGTTCAGGAAGGCGGCCTGCGCGCCGAAGTCCCGGAGCGAACCCTGTAGCTGGACACCTGCGGCGGCGCGGTAGTCTCCAAGCATGTCGGCGAAGAAAAACGAAGCTGCCCCGCCAAGTGCAACGCCGAACTGGTCGGCGGCGACGCCGATCTGCGGGGGGCCGATGTACTCGAGGCCGAGACGGCGACGGTAGTTGCTGACCGGGAACTCGCGCTCCGGTGGCAGACCGGAGGTGGCGTCGGCAATGACCCGGTCCAGGGCCTGCCAGCCTCGCTGCGCCAATGGCGGAAGCGTTCCGGCGGCGGCGACGTCGGCCGGACCGGTGACCGCCACCCCCATAGTCCGATCGACCTCCAGTCCATAGACGTGCTCACGGCCATCCTCGAACACCGAGAAGAGCAGCCGTCCGGTGTTGCGGGCCATGGAGATGGCGGGGGAGAGCTCGGTGATACCGGTTATGCCCGTCGCCACACGCGTTACCTGGAAGGTTTCACCGGTGGCCAGCACGTGCCGATAGATGTCGCTAACGCCCCCGCGGTCGGACACGAAGAAGAGCGACTCGCCATCCGGCGAGAACTGCGGGTTGATGTGCTTGGCGCCGTCGAAGAGCTGAAGTACCCGCACCTGCCGTGTGCCGACGTCCATCAGCGCCAGTGCCGGCGCGCCATACGTGAGGTTGTCGAAGTTCGTGCCGGGCACGCGGTCGGTGGCGAAAGCTATAGTGCGCCCGTCCGGGGACCACGTGGGGTGCAACTGCGCGTAGCGATCGTCAGTGAGCTGCCGTGTCTCCCCCGTTTGCAGGTCGCGCACGTAGAGATTGCTGATACCGCCCCTCGTCCCCGAGAAGGCGATCTGGTTGCCGTCGGGCGACCAGGCGAGGGTGGAGATCCCGCCGACCTGGTCACCATTGAAGCGCTGCTCGATCGATCTTCTCTGCACGTTCCAGATGGCGATCTCGTTGTTGCCCTGCCTGAAGATCACGAAGGCGAGTCGCTGCCCATCGGGCGACCATGCACCGGCGGAGGCAATGAAGCTGATGGCGTCGAAGTGCGCATCACGGTTCGGGTCGGTGAGCTGCGTTATCACGCGCCCGGTTCGCGCATCAGCCAGGTAGAGATCCACCTGGAACAGTCCGCGTGTAGAGAAGAACGCCACCAGATTGCCATCGGGGCTCACCGACGGACCCACGTTCCGGTCGCGCCTGGACACGAGGATTGGGTCGCCGACCTCCGACGGCATCGTCCGCCCTTCAGCCTGCGGCGCGAAGGCGGCCCTGCTGGCGGCGATCCACTCGAGAGACAGGGAGTCGGCACTCAGTCCGAGAACGTCGCGGATAGCGCCGTTCCAGCCGAGGCGGAGGGCAGACCGATAGAGGCTTATGACTGCGCTGTCCCCGAAAGTTCCCCCGATATAGGCCCACACGGCGTGCCCGTAACGGTACGGGAAGAACTGCGGATCGCGCGTCAGCTGATCCATTGTGGGGAGTCGGTCACGAATGGCGGCGTCGCGTACCCACATGGTGGTGTGAGGGTGCGTGCGACCTATCGAGAGATACTCCGCCATTCCCTCGATCACCCAGAGAGGAAGACGGGCCATGGCGGCGTGGCCCCCTCCGCGCTGCGTCCGGGCAATGTCGTACTGGTATACGTGAACCAGCTCGTGGCCGATCACGTGATCGTTGTCGGCGTACACGCCGGTGAAGGGGAGGACGACGCGGTTGCGCGCCGATTCCGTAAGCCCCCCCACTCCTTCCGAGATGGGCCCACCGACGACGTTCGTCTGCTGAAAGTCGGGATGGTTGGCGTAGAAGATGAAGGGCTTGCGCTCCGATAGCTCGTAGCCGAGTACGTGATTCAGCCGATGGTTCCAGCGCTCGGCCATGCGCGCGCCGTCCATGGCTGCCTGACGCTGCACAGGATAGAAGTGGACGTCGAAGTTATCAGTGCGCGCTACCTGCCAGTCGAAGGTCTGGTATTGCACCTGGTTGCGGCCGAAGTACTGTGCCGCGACCTCGGGCGGCGCGAGGGCGGCGCCGGTAAGCCCGATTGACAGCAGGATGGCGCACGCCCGGAACCGGCTGCGCGTGGATCCAGCCGACGAAATTGCTTGGCGCCTCATTATCACATTCCCCCCCCAACCAGTTGAGTACCCGCGCCTCCACTGATCCAGGCGTTGCGCGGGCTTGAGCGTCAGTGCTGGAGTCGCAAGCGTCGGACCATCATTCTCCCCGCAGGAGCGCACCACCCCATTGCGGAATGTCAGGGCTGTCCTCCAGCGGAGAATCGTATTACGGCGAGCGTCCGCCCATGTGGACAGCTGCGCCAGAGGCTTGGCCGGCGCCATGCCGCATGAACAGGGCGCGGTGAGTTGCCCAGGGTGGGCCGGCCCGCGACATTGACCGCATGAGACAGCCTTCACCGGATAAGGGGCCGGTGCTCGACCGGGTCGTGGATGTCGAGACGCCCGAGCAGGTGGTCTTTTCCTATAGCGTTGCGGGGATCGGGACGCGTGCGGCGGCGGCGGTCGTCGACATGCTCATCACCCTGACCGCCACATTCCTGACTTTCCTGCTGATCATCGCGGTGCTGACCTCGCTCGGGGTGACGGGCCCGCGGTCAGACGCGCTGGACCGCCTGAGCGAAGGGTGGGTGCTGGCGATCCTGCTGATCCTCCAGTTCCTGATCATGTGGGGGTATCACTTCGCCTTCGAGGGATTCCGCGACGGACAGACGCCGGGCAAACGGCTGATGCGCATCAGGGTGGTGCGGGATGGTGGCTACGCCGTCACGCCTCAGGAGGCGGGGATCCGGAACATCATGCGAGCCATCGACATGATGCCGCCGATCACCTACGTAATCGGCATGATTGCCGTAGCGCTCAGTCGTTCCGGCAAGCGGCTTGGCGATATGGTGGCGGGCACGATGGTAGTGCGCGAGCGAGTGATGCGCGAGCATCTTCCCGTTTCGCTGGTCGAGGGCGAGCGACCGGGGGCGGTGACCGCGGCACTTAGCGAACCGGAGTACGTGCTGCTCGAGCAGTTTTTCAGCCGGCTCGGCGGGCTGACCGGTGCTGCCCGCGCCTCCCTGGTTGGGCAGCTAACGACCAGGTTTGCGGCGCACCTGTCGCGGGATGCCGGCTCGTCGGAGGTTGCGCTCTCCGAGCTGTACGAGTCCGAGCGCCGGGCGCGTGCGGCCGGGATGGCGGCGCGCGGCGACGTCG
>CAZWSO010000058.1:0-15329 GCA_964636485.1 uncultured Gemmatimonadaceae bacterium | reverse complement strand
TGCATTCTGATGATCCACGCGGAGCGCAGAATCTGAACCAGGAGGCGGCCAAGGCTCTTGCCGCCGGACGCGCTCTCGGCCTGGACGTCTCCGAGGATGATGCCATCCGGTGGATCACAATCAACCCAGCCTGGTCCCTGGGACTTGAAGATCGCACCGGATCACTGGAGGAAGGCAAGAACGCCGATGTTGTCCTCTGGTCTGCCAACCCACTCAGCGTCTACGCTCGCGTGGAAAAGACCTGGATCGATGGCGCGCTGCTCTTCGACGGACGCGATGCCGCCGGCGGCTGGCGGACGGATTTCGAGCTGGGCTTCGTGCCGGCAGAGGGAGGGATACGCTGATGCTCGGGATCACATCGCGCTCTGGAGCGCTCGCCCTGGTGCTGCTGCTGGCCGCGGCGTTTGCCCCACTTTCCGCACAGACCATTGCCATAACCGGGGGCCGTGTGTTTCCTGTGAGCGGCCCGCCTATCGATAACGGCACGGTGCTGATTCGCGACGGTCGAATAGTTGCCGTAGGCCCTGACGTAACGATTCCCCAGGGTGCCGAGCGCATCGATGCGAGCGGGCGCTGGGTCACCCCCGGGATCGTCAACGCGGCCACGCAGCTTGGATTGATCGAGATCGGCGCCGAGCCGACCACGCGGGACGCCGGTACACAGCGCGCCGGCGGCATCGCCGCGTCTTTCACGGTGTGGGAGGGCTTCAATCCACGTTCGGTGCTGCTGCCGGCCGCGCGCAACGATGGTATCACCTCGGTGGTGATCCTGCCGCAGGGCGGACTGATCGCCGGCCAGGCGGCGGTGATCACGTTGCGGGAGGGGGGACTGCACGACATGCTCGTCCGTTCGCCGGTGGCGATGTTGGCCCAGGTGGGAGCACCGCAGCGCGCCGGAATGAACGCGCGTGGCGAACTGCTCGTGCGACTTCGCGAACTGCTGGACGACACACGCTTCTACATGCGTCGCCGAGCCGACTTCGAGCGCGGCCAGGCACAGCCGCTTAGTGCCTCGCGCATCGACCTCGAGGCGATGATACCGGTGCTGGAAGGACGTCTGCCGATACTCGTGGAGGCGCACCGGGCAGCCGACATCGAAGCGGCGCTGCGCCTTGCGCGCGACTACCGGCTCCGGCTGCTGATCGGCGGCGGTGAGGAGGCATGGCTGATTGCCGAGCAGCTGGCGGCGGCAAACGTCCCGGTGCTGACGGGAGCGATGAACAACATCCCTGGCAGCTTCGCGACGTTGCGAGCGCGGCAGGACAATCCGGCGCTGCTCCGTCAGGTGGGGATTCCGGTGGCGCTGATCGGCAACTATGGCGGGGACGAGCAGCTCTTCAACGTGCGGAACATCCGCTATCAGGCGGGGAACGCCGTGGCGTACGGCATGAGCTGGGACGATGCCCTTCGCGCCGTCACTCTGACGCCAGCCGAACTTTTCGGCGTTTCCGATCGCATAGGCGCGCTGCGTCCGGGCATGAACGCCGACGTGGTCGTTTGGAGCGGCGATCCGTTCGAGTTCGCTACGCGCGCCGAGCATGTCTTCGTGCACGGGCAGCGCATCGTTGGCCCAAGCCGACAGGACGAGCTGGCGGAGCGCTATCGGACCACGCCGCCTTCGTACATGTCACCGTAAGGGCGCGGTTCGGGGTTCAGCGGCGGCAGCTCGCCAGCGGCCCGGGTCGGCGCGATGGATCTGCCGACCCGGAATCGTGAATCCTGTTGCTCAGCTTGTGGGCGTGCTGCCGCTGTCGCTGGCGTCGGACCGCGTCGTCGAGTCGGGCTCGGGATCGGGGTGCCCTTCGCGACGGCGGGTTTCGCGGAGCTCTGCAAGCCGCTGCTCGTGGCGGGTGACGTCGGCTTCGTGCGAGGCGAGCGTGCTGCTCAGCCTGGCGTACGTGTCGGCATCGAGCTCCTGGCCGCCGGACCGCGCGCGGTAGACGGCATAGCCGAGCGCTTGTGCCGCCTTGTCGGCAAGCTGCCGCGACCGGTGCGCCTCCAGGCGCACACGCCCTTCGTCCAGCGCTTCCTGCGCCACCTGCCCGGCGCGATCCAGCTCCTGCTTTACCTTATCCCAGAGCGCCATCTTGTTCCTCCCTTCCGTGCGTTCCACGAAACCTACGCACCCGAAGCCGTCCGGGTTTCTCGGAAGTGAAAGCGCCCCCGCTGTCGCGGGGGCGCTGTGTTACGGGCCTGATTCAGGCCGCGGTGGTCTTGTCCTGCTCGGCAGCCGCCGGATAGACGCTCACCTTGTACCGCGTCTTGCTCTTGTGCTCGAACTTCACGACGCCGTCGATGAGCGAAAAGAGCGTATAGTCGGAGCCAACGCCAACGTTCCGTCCGGGGTGATACTTCGTGCCGCACTGGCGAACGATGATGTTGCCGGCGCGGACCACTTCACCACCGTACTTCTTGACGCCGCGGTACTGCGGATTGCTGTCGCGACCGTTGCGGCTGGAGCCTACTCCCTTTTTATGAGCCATGATGCACTCTCAGCCGAGATTGATGTCGTTGATTCGTACTTCCGTGAAGTTCTGGCGGTGCCCCTGCTTGCGCCGATAGTTCTTGCGCCGCTTCATCTTGAAGATCACGAGCTTGGGCCCGCGTCCATGTCGCACGATCTCGCCCGTGACACTGGCGCCATCGAGCAGCGGCGCACCGGCACGGACGTCATTGCCGTCGGAGCCGAGCAGTACCTCGTCAAAAGTCACCTTTGCGCCAACCTCGGCGTCGACGGTCGGAATACGGATCGTCTTGCCAGGCTCGGCCCGGTACTGGAATCCGGCGGTGCGGATGATGGCGTAGGACATGGGATCGGATGCGTAAGTGGTATAACCAAATAATGTTAGTCGGCTGCGCGGGGTGTGTCAACGAGGCCTGCTGGCACCAGCGGCACGTGAGGCCATGGGCCAAGAGCGACCGCCTGGGCGGCGACCTCGGCGGCGAGGACGGCTGATCTCCAGGTCGCTCTGATCGCTGACCCTGGCCGTGTTCGTGCCGCTAGGCTACCGCGTACTGCTGCGTCACGTCCCTACCCGCGCCCTTCACGACCAGCTTGAACTCGTCCGGCTTGAGCAACGGGTCGTCACGGAGCTCGAGGCTGAAGCCGACGGCTTTTTCGAGGTGACGCACGAGCTCGCGCTCCTCCTCGAGAACGTAGAGCGCCGCCTCGGGGTGGAGGCGGATGAGCAGGTTGTCCTTGCGTCCCTCCGACGCAATACGTCGAACGGCCCGCTCCATTCGGCGAACAGTGGTCTCGGGAGTGAAGACCCGGCCCGTCCCCGTGCACATGGGGCAGGGCTCGGTCATCTGCTGAAGGTGGCTCTGCCGGACGCGCTGGCGAGTCATTTCTATGAGACCCAGCTCGCTCACCGAGAACGCCTTGGTCCGCGCCCGATCGCGCGACAGCGCCGTGCGCAATTCCTGGAGCACCTTTTCCCGGTTTGACTTGGTGTCCATGTCGATGAAATCGCAGACGATGATCCCACCGATGTCGCGCAAACGGAGCTGGCGCGCCACTTCGCGCGCCGCCTCGACATTCGTTCGCAGGATCGTCTTCTCGGGGTCCTTCTTTCCGGTGTAGCGGCCGGAGTTGACGTCCACTGAGACGAGCGCCTCCGTCTGCTCGATGATCAGGTATCCACCTGAGGGCAGATCGCAGCGCCGCTTGAACAGCTCGCGCATCTCCCCCTCGATGCCGGCCTTGTCGAATAGCGGCCGCGCCTCGTCGTACAGGTGCACCCTGTCGCGCAGCTCCGGCGCAATCCCCTTGAGGTACTCGTTGATCTCGTTGAAGTACTGTTTTGAGTCCACCGTGAGCTTATCGACCTTGGTGCTGAAAAGGTCACGAATGATGCCGCGCGTAAGGCTCGTCTCCCGGTGCACCAGCGACGGGGCGCGCAGAAACGCGGTCTTCTTGCGGATGCGCTTCCATTGGTTCATGAGCGTGGTCAGCTCACGGGAGAAGGTCTCCTGGGTGACGTCTTCGCCAACGGTCCGCACGATCACGCCACCGGCATCCCCAGGCACGACCTGCTTGACCTGGTCGCGCAACCGCGCCCGCTCGGCGCGGTCGCCGATCTTGCGGCTCACCCCCACGCGCGATGCGAACGGCATGTACACCAGGAAGCGACCCGCCAACGAGATCTGTGCAGTTACCCGCGGACCCTTGGTTGAGATCGGTTCCTTGGATATCTGGACCAGGATGTCCTGGCCGCGCTTCAGCGCGTCCTGAATGGGAGGTGCCTTGGCGCGCCGCTTCCTGCGCGCCTCATCCTCCTCCTCCTCATCCTCTACCTCATCGTCGAGGTCGCTCTCGCCATCCTCCTCGTATACCACATCGGAGGCGTGCAGAAAGGCGCTCTTTTCGGTCCCGATGTCGACGAACGCTGCCTGAATTCCGGGAAGAACCGCCTCAACGCGCCCGAGATAGATGTCTCCCACCATACGGCGGGCCTCGGGGCGGTCGATCATCAGTTCGACGAGCTGGTCATCCTCCAGAATCGCCGCGCGAGTCTCCCGCTGACCCGCGCTGATCAGAATTTCGCGCTTCATGCATGGTCGTGCTCCTGGTGGCAGGCGGCGACCCGGCGCCCGCCGATGAGCACGTCGGTGAAAAAAGGTGTCCGCGCTTCGGTTGCCGTGCCCCCTCTCCCACCCTGCGTCCGCGCCGCTGCCGCTCAGATGGCGGCCTTGGCGTGATCGTCCACGAGCATTCCGCCTCGGCGGGGCTGACACGGCTTGCCCGGTCCATGAGGACGAGGAACGCGAGCAGCCCGCGGAGGTGTGAACGAAAGCTCGTGCGATCGGGAGTGGTCGTCGGCATCGATGCACGTCGGGGAGGGACCACCGCCTCTGCGGTCCGCCCTCCCCCGTCTCCAATAATCGCGAGCGCGCCGCCTCGAGTCGCGTGGCCGGTATCGCGCGCGCAGGAACGGATCAGGTGTCTGGTACTACTTTCTCAATATACGTTAACGTAGCGTCATTTCGCAAGCTACAGCAACGACTTACGCCGTTGGCGAGCGCTCAGTCGGCAAGGTCCTGCAGCAGCGAGCGGGCGATCACAATGCGCTGGATCTCGGACGTTCCCTCGCCAATTTCGCAGACCTTGGCGTCGCGCATCATACGCTCGACCGGATACTCCTTGGTGTAACCGTAGCCGCCGTGGATCTGAACAGCCTCGATGGTTGCGCGCATCGCCAGCTCCGAGCAGAAAAGCTTGGCCATAGCAGCTTCACGCGTGAAGGGCTTTCCCTGCCGTGCCAGCCAGGCGGCGTGATACAGGAGGTGTTTGCCCGCTTCGATCTCGGTGGCCATGTCGGAAAGCTTGAACTGAACGCCCTGAAACTGCGCAATGGCCCGGCCGAACTGCTTCCGCACCGAGGCATACTGCAACGCCAGCTCGAACGCGCCCTCCGCCACACCCAACGACAGAGCGGCGAGCCCGATGCGTCCGGAGTCGAGTGTGCGCATGAAGTTGACGAACCCCTGCCCTTCCTCGCCGAGGAGGTTCTCTGCCGGCACCTCCACGTCCTCGAGTATCAGCTCGCGGGTGTCCGATGCGCGCCAGCCCAGCTTGTCCTCCTTCTTTCCAGCGCGGAACCCGGCCATGGCCGGGAGAGAAGGCTCGTGCCCGATTCCTACCTCGCGCACCTTCTCGATATCAGTCGTGTGCTTGGTAAGAATGAATGAGCTGATCCCCCGGCTTCCCTTCGATGGGTCCGTTACAGCGGTGACGACGAAGATCTCGCCCACACCTCCGTGGGTGATGAACACCTTGGATCCGTTCACCACGTAGTGCCCGTTCTTGCGCACCGCCGTGGTGCGCGTGCCAGCCGCGTCGCTCCCGGCACTGGGTTCGGTCAGGCCGAAGCCGCCGAGCACCTTTCCCGCCGCGAGCAGGGGCACATAACGCTGCTTCTGTTCTTCGGTGCCGAAGTTGAAGATTGGCGACGTGCCGAGCGTGGTATGCGCCGAGATAGTGATGCCGTGCGACGCATCCACCTTGGACATTTCATGGATGGCGACTATGTAGCTGATGTAATCGAGCCCCGCGCCGCCCAGGGATTCCGGCCATGGGACACCGAGCAGCCCGAGCTCGGCCATCCTCGCCACGTTCTCCCAGGGGAAATCCTGCGACGCATCATATTTAGCGGCAACGGGGGCAACCTCCGCGCGCGCGAAATCGCGCACCATGTCGCGCACCGCGAGCTGCTGTTCGGTAAAATAGATCGAATCGTCCATGTCAGGCGGCTTCGGTATCGTCGAACTGGGTAATGACGCTCAGGAACCGCTCTCCATACCGCTCCAGCTTGGCCGGACCCACGCCACGGATTTCAGTCATCGCGCCAACCGAGCGAGGGCGGCGGAGCGCCATCTCCACGAGCGTGCGATCCGTAAAGACGACGTAGGCCGGTACCTTGGCCTCGCGGGCCATGCCCGAGCGGAGCCTGCGCAGCTCCGCAAGCAGCGCCACGTCCGCCGGCGAAAGCTGCCCGGCATCGAGCACATCGCCCTCCATCCGCGCCGTTCCAACGGCGGGCGCGCGTCTGCTATGGGGTGCCCATTCCCGTTTTGCCGGTGGTGGCGGCCGACGCTGCTCGACCCGTGGGTGGGTACCGAGGCAGTTGTCGCACCCCTCGCACCGGTCTCGCGCCGCCGCGTCTCCAAAGTATCTGAGAACGAATCCGCGCCGGCATCCTTTAGTGTAAGCGTAGCGCTGCACGGCGTCGAGCTTGGCGAGGTCGGCGCGGCGGCGACGGTCCATAGTAGTCCAATCCACAGAGAAGCGCGCCAGGGGCGCGCCCGGCTCAGTGAGGCGGATGCCCCCTCCCGACCTGCTCCACATGACGAACTGACGCGCCTGTAGCGCATCCAAAAGCGCCGCCACTCCGCTCGCACCCCCAAAGCCGGGGGGCAGGGCGTCCGGCTCAACCCAGGCGCCCCCTTGCAGCCGAGTACCGGCCATGCGCCAGAGCGTGCGAAGCAGATCCAGCTCGGCGCGGGCGTTCTGCTCTCCCAGCTCGACGCGGATGCGCTCCGGGGACGCCAGCAGGCGCACGAGCATGCGCGAAGATGAGGCAGGCTCTGCCGCGACCACGCCGGCAGCGCCAAGTATGCGAAGGGCTGACTCGCAATCGCGCTCCCTCGTATCGCTACCCGCGGCGGCGGCGATCTGGGTGGGGCCCACCTCCGCAACTCCATTGCTGCCGGCCAGTCGGGAGAGTGCTGAGTACACGCGCTCGACGAGGGCGCGCTCGGGATACGAACCCTTGATGAAGAACTCATGCGTGAACCGGTCGCGGAAAGCGTGCAGCAGGACGCAGTCGCTCTGGAGGCCATCGCGCCCCGCCCGGCCAGCCTCCTGGTAATACGCCTCCAGGGTGCCGGGCATTGCGTGATGCACCACCAACCGCACGTTGGGCTTGTCGATGCCCATGCCGAATGCGTTTGTGGCAACAATGACGCGGACGTTTTCCGTCATGAACGATTCCTGCACCGCGTGCCGGTGTTCATCGTCGAGACCGGCGTGATATGCCGCCGCGCGGATGCGCGCTGCCGCAAGCCGCGATGCGATCCGGTCCACGGCCTTGCGCGTGCTGGCATACACCACAGTGAGCCCACGGTAGTGCTGGAGCAGCTCGATGAGCGCCGTATCCTTGTCCGCATCAGTGCGTACGCGCCGGACGTGATACGCGAGATTTGTCCTGTCGAAGCCGGTGATGACCGTCTCCGGCGTGCGCAGGGCGAGCTGCTTCACGATGTCGCGGCGAACCTCGGGCGTGGCGGTGGCGGTCAGCGCGATGGTAGTGGGCCAGCCGAGCCGCTCGCGCACGTCTCGCATGCGCAGATAGCTGGGACGGAAATCGTGGCCCCACTCGCTGATGCAGTGCGCCTCGTCCACCGCCAGGAGAGCGATGCCGAGCTTGCCGAGACGTTCCGCCGCCTGCGGATTGTCGAAGCGCTCCGGAGCGACGTAGAGCAACTTGATCTCGCCACGCGCCGCGCGTCCCAGTCTGTCGGAGATAGCCGACGGCGAAAGCGTCGAATTCAGGAATGCCGCCGGAATCCCGCGCGCCGAAAGCGCGTCAACCTGATCCTTCATGAGCGAGATGAGGGGAGACACGACGACGGTGAGACCCGGCAGGCAGAGCGCCGGCACCTGATAGCACAGCGACTTCCCACCACCGGTGGGGAGAACAACCATGGTGTCGCGCCCGGCCAGCACTGAAGCCACCGCGCGCTCCTGCCCGGGGCGAAAGGCTGGATACCCGAAGGCGCTGGCAAGTTGCGCGCGCGCATCGTCAACGGTGGGATTGCTCATTTCTGGACGGTTCCACCGCACGGCGCGGCGGCCATCATCGGGAGACTCCGGGCCGCATCCTCAGGCCGCGTAAGCGCCTGCCCCAAGGCAAAGGGCGGGGGGCCAGGGCCGACCGGCCGACGGACGCTTCGCCACGAGAGTGGAGCCCGGTATTTGATGGCGAAGCCAGTGATCTGCATTCGCCAGCAATATAGCGTGTCGGGGAACCTTGTCAGCGGCCAGGTAGCAGTATGAGGCTAACTGCACCCGGAATAGCTCCCAGCTGGCCGACTGGACCGCCGGTAGATCCCAGCTGCATTTGTGCGGGGAGAGTTTTAGAAGCGAGCCAGCGGCCGCCAGCTGCTTAGTCGGCCAGCGGCCGGCTTCATTCGTGGGGGAGTGATTTGGCGAGCCGGAGGCCTTCCTTCGTTACGCGGCGATCTCCCGCAGCGCCTCACCCACCGAGCCCTCGCGAAGACGCTTGAGCGCGCGATCGCGAAGCTGACGGACACGCTCGCGCGTGACGCCGAGCATCTTGCCGATCTCGTCGAGCGTGTGTTCGCGGTCGCCTTCGAGCCCGAAGTAGAGCCGCAGGATCTTGGCGTCTCTCGCCGGCAGGGTCTCGAGGGCGCGGTTGAGCTCCGTCAGGCGGAACTTCCCCAGCACCTCCTCCTCGGTGTTCGGGCCCTCCTCCTGGGAGAATCGTTCGATGAGAGCGCGCTCGCCGTCCTTCCCGACGGCAGCATCGAGGCGCACATCCGCCGCATTCAGTGCTACCAGCGCCTGCGTGATCTCCGGAGAGATCCCCGTGAGCTGCGAAAGTTCGGCCGGCGTGGGCTCGCGTTCCAGCTTGTCGCGAAGCAGCGCCGAGGCCTTGATCACACGCGAGAGATCGGCGGTACGGTTCAGCGGCACGCGCACCGTTCGCCCCTGCCGCGCCAGCGAGGAGAGGATCGCCTGCCGAATCCACCAGACGGCGTACGAGATGAACTTGACGCCCTGATCGGGATCGAACTTACGGGCAGCGGTGATGAGCCCGACGTTCCCCTCACCGATCAGGTCGATGAGCGGAAGGCCGCGGTTCTGATACTTCTTGGCGACAGAAACGACAAACCGCAGGTTGCGACGGACCAGCTCATCGACCGCTTCCTCATCGCCCTCCCGGATCCGGCGTGCCAGCTTCTTCTCCTCTTCAGTCTTGAGGAGCGGATAGCGGCTGACCTCCGAGAAGTACTGATCCAGGATGTCGCGATCGGCCTCTCCTGGCCCGATCTCGGCCGGAACCGGGCGGCGGCGGCGCTTGGTTCGTGGCATGGTCTACCCTCCTGGTTCATTCCTCGTTGCCGTCGCCCGAAAGGTGAGCAACAAGCGAACCGCGGCGCAGTGGTTTGGGAACGATTTGTGGCTGGCAGCGCTGAGGGCCCCTCAGGCCCCGGGGGGATGGCTATCATCCCCCTTGCCCGGTCTTCCGGGGCCCGCAAAGCGCAGCAGTGCGGCTACCGCCACTAATGCAAGCCCGGCCCACTGCGCGGCACGGTTGTCAACAATTACCCCGTAGCCCCACGTGATGATCCCCACCACGGCGACGATGAGCTTAGTGGTCGTGAGGGGTGTCACGGATACCCTCGAGTGGAGGTTCGTTCAGGGCGCCGCGGGGAGACGCAGGTCCTGTGCGACGGCATCCGGGACGTCTATGATCATCCGGAGGAGGGCCGTGGAGTAGACCTTCCCCTGGGCGTCGGTCTTGAGCGACAACGTCCCGCCTCCACCGAGCGCCCCATGAAGGAGAAAGTTCAGAGCGTGGAGATTGGGCAGCTCGTAGCGCTCGACCGAACCTTCAATGACCGCCGAAAAGTGCTCGGCCACTCGGTCGCGCGTGACGTGCCGTTCGAGCACCGGATACCACTCGGGGCGGAGGGCAAGAAGCCCCACGTTCGCTGTGTCGCCCTTGTCGCCGGAGCGGGCATGCGCGATGTCGAGCAGGCGTACTCTCATGCGGAGAGCACCTCCACACGCGTCCGCACGACGGCCTTGTCTATCAGCGCGGGCCAGTAGGCAACGACCTCCTCCACCTTGGGTCGTCCGCCTGCAAAGCCAGTCACGCTTGGGGGTCCATTCAGCACGAGCGGCGCGATCTCGCGGGAGAACCGCTCTACGGCACCACGATCACCAGCGCGCACGCCGACGCGTAGCTGCACCTCCGGAAGCTCCGGTGCCGGAGCGCCGGCCAGCGCGCCATGCGTTGCTGAAGATCCGAGAAACTCGGTGTGGATGATGTCGAACCGGAGACCGAGCCGATCGAGCCGCTCGCGCAATACCCGGTCCGCCAACTGCGCCTTCTCCAGCGCGTCAGGCCAGGCGTACACGAGGGTGCCCAGCGCCTTGTAGCCGGCCCGGTAGGCGACGGAGACTTTGAGCTTGTCCGTCGCCTCCCGTCCGCGAATCCCGAAGACACGGACACGATCGGGTCCATCCTCAGCGAGGCGGATGGTGGTGAAGTCGGCGATGACGTCCGGCGTGATGTACGTCTGCGGGTTTCCCATCTCGTAGACGAGCTGCTCGGCCACGCTCTGTGTGCTGACCCGGCCACCCGTCCCCGCATGCTTCGTTACGACGAAGGTGCCATCCTCCGCAGCCTCTACGATCGGGTAACCGACGTCCGCCAGGTTGGGAATGTTGCGCCAGTCGTAAAGGCAGTTGCCGCCCGAGCACTGCGCGCCGCACTCGATGATGTGGCCAGCGACGATCCCCGCGGCAAGGCGGTCCCAGTCGTTCATGCGCCAGCCGAACTCGTGGGCGATCGGCGCCATGGTGAGCGCCGTGTCCGTCGAGCGGCCGGTGACGACGATCTGCGCGCGCTGTTTGAGGGACTCGATTATCGGCGGCGCGCCGAGATAGGCGTTGGCGGACAGGACTTGGTCGCGCACGGTGGAAAGCGGTGCGCCGCTTTCCATGTTGGAGAGCGCGTGGCCGGCACCGAGCAGCTCATCCAGTCGCGGAAGCAGGTCGTCGCCCGTCACGACGCCCACGCGAATGCGTCCCTCCAGGCCGGCGCGCCGGGCTGAATCGAGCAGCGCCCTGGCACAGGCGACAGGGTTTACGCCGCCGGCGTTTGCCACCACGCGAACGCCACGTTCGGCCACCGCTGGAAAAACGCTCTCCATGGCGCCGACGAAATCGCGCGCATAGCCCATGTCGGGATCGCGTTCCTTTTGCTTCTGGAGGATGGACATCGTCACCTCGGCCAGATAGTCGAGCATGAGATAGTCCACTGGTCCGCCATCCACCTGCCGGCGCGGCGCATCTAGAGAATCCCCCCAGAAGCCCTGCCCCGATGCGACACGAACCACGCGGCTCACCGCGATTCTCCCCCGTGCGGCGGCAGCACGAAAACGCCGAGGTGTGGCCCTCGATTGTGGAGCGCGGCGCGTAGCGCCATGGCGAGCACGTCACGCGTCTCCTCGGGGTAAACGATGGTGTCGATGAAGCCCCGGGCGCCGGCGAAGCGGGCGTCGAGCTGATGCTCGTAATCCGAGCGCATCTCGTCGATTGCGGAGAGGACCGCGGGCGACGGCTGCTCACCGCGCCTCTTCGCCTCCTCCAGCGCAGTGCCATACACTGCCTGGATCGCGGACTCTCCCTCCATGACGCCCATGCGACCCGTGGGCCAGCTGAAGATGAAGTCAGGATCGAACCCCTGCCCTGCCATTGCGTAGTAGCCGGCTCCGGAGGCGTGATTCACGGTGAGGACGAGCTTTGGCACGCGGGCGCATGCCATCGCCTCCACAAACCGCGCGCCGGCGCGAATGATGCCTTCGTGCTCGGCCTCGGGTCCGACCATGAAGCCGGAGACATCCTGCACGAACAGGAGTGGAATTCCCTGCCGGTCGCACATGTCGATGAAGTAGGCCACCTTCTCGGCACTCTCCGTATACACGATTCCGCCGAAACGGGGACGCTCGCCGGAACGCCCCTTGATTAGGCCGCGCTGATTGGCAATGACGCCGACGGGAATGCCGCGCAGCCTGGCATCGCCGCAGATCATTTCGCGCGCAAGGGACTCCTGAAACTCATCGAGAGTTCCACCGTCAATGATGGCCTTGAGCACCGCATGCATGTCGTACGACATGCGGTGGTCCGACGGGAGCAGATCGTACAGAGCTTCGGGCGAGTCCTCCGGCTCGGCACCGTCAGTCTCGGGGACGTGGACGACTCGCGGGAGCCGTTCGATGAGGTCGCGGATTCGCGCGACGCACTCGGTGTCGTCCTTCGCCCGGTAATGGGCGACGCCACTGATCTCAGTATGCGTTACAGCACCGCCGAGGGTCTCACTGTCTACCACCTGGCCAGTGGCGCCCTTCACGAGATTCGAGCCGCCGAGTCCCATGAACGACGTACCTTCCACCATGAGAATGACGTCGGAGAGGGCGGGCAGATAGGCGCCGCCGGCAATGCACGGGCCCATCACAGCGGCGATCTGTGGAACGTTCAGGTAGCGCCGCATAATCGAGTTGTAATAGAAGATTCTTGCCGCGCCGTACTGTCCGGGGAACACGCCACCCTGATAGGGGAGGTTCACCCCAGCAGAGTCCACCAGATACACGATCGGGACGCGGCATCGCATCGCGATCTCCTGGGCACGGAGTATCTTGCGGATCGTTTCCGGCCACCAGGATCCTGCCTTGACGGTGGCGTCGTTGGCGACGACGACGACCTCGCGTTGGTGGATTCGGGCGATGCCGGTCACGACGCCCGCAGCCGGCGCCTGGCCATCATACTGATCGTAGGCGACGAGAAGGCCGATCTCCAGAAAACGCGCGCCCGGATCGCACAGGCCCGCAATGCGCTCGCGCGCCGTCAGCTTTCCCTGCCGGTGTTGACGCTCCGTCCTCTCCGGTCCGCCTCCCTGCCTCAGCCGCTCCTCGAGCTCGCGGATCTCCCCACTCACCTCCCGTAGACGCGAGCTCACGCTTCCTGCTGCTCCCGGGCTGCAAACCACTCCTTGATGTAATTCGCCAGGTCGGATGTAGGCGTGCCTGGGCCGAAGAGACGTCCGATGCCCTGTCGCTGCAGCTCCTCGATGTCTTCCTTCGGCAGAATGCCTCCGCCGGTGATCAGGATATCATCGCGTCCCTGTTCGCGGAGCAGATCGTGCACGCGCGGAAACAAGGTCATGTGTGCGCCACTCAGGATGGACAGTCCGACGACGTCCACATCCTCCTGAACTGCCGCGCTGGCAATCATCTCCGGCGTCTGGTGCAGCCCGGTATATATGACCTCCATACCGGCATCGCGGAGCGCCGCGGCAACCACCTTGGCGCCGCGATCATGCCCGTCCAGCCCGGGCTTGGCGATGAGCACGCGAATGGGTCGCATGGTGGGAAAGTAGTCGTTGGGGTCCGAGGGCGGGAGAGCGTCCGCTCTCCTATTCCTTACGCGCAACCAGCAGCATCTCGGATGCGCCACGGTGAAGGGCCCGCTCCGACCAGCCGTCGAAGGACTCCTCCACCACGAGCCCGTGTCGCGCGAGGAGCTCGGCGAGGTGGGTGGCGGAGTACAGGCGGATACGGTGGCTACGCTCCCCGGCACCGTCCGGGCCACTCCACTCTGTGCGTACCGTGAGGACTCCCGACAATACGTCGAACGCGCGCTCCTGGGCGAAGAGCGTTGCATCGCTGGTGCGCCACCAGTCACGCATCAGGAAGCGCGCCATCACTCCGTCGCGGCTGGCGCCATGCCAGATGAGCACTCCGCCTGGCTTGAGCACGCGGGCGAAGCCGGCGATCACGCGCTGGTCGTCCGCCGGTTGGAGAAAAAAACCGAACGAGGTGAAGAGGTTGACCACCCCGTCGAAGCGCCCGGTCCATCGCGCCGAAAAGCTGCGCATGTCTCCGCGTGTGTAGCGGAGCCCCGGTGCCGTACCGAGACGCCGGGCGGCCTGGAGAAGGTGAGCCGAATAATCGAGCGCATCGACGCGAAACCCCGCCTCGGCAAGGAGGCGTGCGTGGCGTCCCTGGCCGCACGGGACATCCAGCACGCGGGCGCCGGCGGGGAGGCCGAGCACATCGATCAATCGGGCGGTCTCGCTCCGGTCACGCTCAGGACTGAAGAGCGGCTCGTGCTCACGCAGGTACATCGCATCGAAATACGAGCTCCACCACTCCGGCGGCGGCTTCACCGCGAGCTCAGAAGAACACCGGCTCGCGGTAGGCGCCGAATACTTCCTCCATGGCGGCGCGGATCTCGTGAAGCGTGCAATAACCGCGCGCGGCATCGAGGATGTACGGGATCAGATTCTCATTCGTGCCGGCGGCATCGCGCAGCGCCGCAAGTCGTTGGGCGCAGAGGTCGTTGTCCCTCGTTTCGCGCAGACGCTGAAGGCGCTCGCGCTGCGCTCGTCCTACCTCCTCGCCCACACGCAGCAGCTCGATGCCTAGTTCCGGTTCATCGGTCACAAACTCGTTCACGCCGACCACGAGCTTGCGGCGCTGCTCGATTTCCCACTGCTGCCGCGCGGCCGACTCGGCGATCTTCCGCTGGAACCAGCCGTTCTCCAGTGCGCGTACGACTCCGCCCGCCACCTCAATCTCATCGAAGAGGGCTTCGGCCTGTCGCTCCATCTGATCGGTGAGCGCCTCCACATAGTAGGAGCCGCCCAGCGGATCGATGACGTTCGGGATGCCGGTCTCGTATGCCAGGACCTGCTGGGTGCGCAGTGCCACCTCCACCGCCTGCTCCGTAGGGAGCGCAAGCGTCTCGTCCATGGAGTTGGTGTGCAGCGACTGGGTTCCGCCCAGTACCGCGGCGAGCGCCTGGTATGCCACTCGAACGACATTGTTCATCGGCTGCTGCGCCGTGAGTGTAACGCCGGCGGTCTGCGAGTGAAAGCGCATCATCCACGAGCGCGGATCCTTGGCGCCATAACGCTCCTTCAGGTGGCGCGCCCAGATGCGACGTGCGGCGCGGAGCTTTGCGACCTCCTCGAAGAAGTCGTTGTGAATGTCCCAGAAGAACGACAGGCGCGGAG
>CAZWSO010000057.1:0-15348 GCA_964636485.1 uncultured Gemmatimonadaceae bacterium | reverse complement strand
CCATTTTTTGCGCGAGACTCTTAGAATAGCACACGCCGAAAGCACAGTCAAGTAACGGACCCACAGTGCTTTCGGGGCTCAGCGCAGCCGACGCCAGCGAACTCCGCCGGGCGTGTCCTCGAGCACCACCCCCCGCTCCTCCAGCTCCATTCGGATTCGGTCCGCGGTTCCGAAGTCTCGTGCCGCGCGCGCCAGCCGGCGCCGCGCGATCTGCTCCTCGACCCACGCGCCGAGCTCGGCGTCCTCGGGCGCAGCCTCGGGGCGAAGGTCCAGCACGCCATCCATCAGCTGAAGTGCTTCCTGGGCACGCGCCACGGCCCCGGGATCCGTCCCCCCGCTGTCGAGCTCGGCGTTCGCCCGGTTGATGAAGGTGAAAAGCGCCGCCATTGCACCTGACGCATTCAGGTCGTTGAACAGGGCAAGCTCGAAATCCCTCTCCGCAGCGTCCGCCGCCGCCGCCAGACCGGTCGTACCCCCGGGTGCAGCCGCCAGACGCTCCGCAAAAAGCCCCACCCTCTCGACCGCGGCGCGCGACTGTTCCAGCGCCTCGTCCGTGAGATTCAGCTGCTTCCGGTAATGGCTGTTGAACACGAAGTGACGGATCGCCGCTGCTGACACACCTGCTTCCCGCAACTCATGCACGTTCATCACGTTGCCGATCCGCTTCGCCATCTTGGCGCCTTCCGTCAACAGGAACTCACCGTGACACCAGACGCGCGCGAACGGCGCGCCGGTCGCACCCTCGGACTGGGCGATCTCGTCTTCATGATGCGGGAAGATCAGATCAACGCCTCCACAGTGTATGTCGAGCGTCTTCCCCAGGTACTTCATCGCCATCGCCGAGCACTCGAGATGCCAGCCGGGCCGCCCCCGCCCCCAGGGCGACTCCCACGCCGCGTTGGTACGCTCGTCCTCGTCCTTCGCCGCTTTCCACAGCGCGAAGTCGCGGACGTCCTCCTTGTTGTAGTCGTCCGCCGCTACACGTGCGCCTGGCTTGATCTGCCGGGTGTCCAAACGCGACAGCTTCCCGTACCCCTCGAAGCGCGCGATGGCGAAGTACACGGAGCCATCTTCGGCCAGGTACGCAAGGCCGCGCTCCATGAGACGCTCCACCAGCGCGATCATCTCCGGAATGTGATCGGTCGCCCGTGGATACGCCTCGGCCGCTTCGATGCGCAGAAACTCGCGATCGCGATGGAACACCTGCACCATCGGTTCGGTGATCTGCTTTATGGTCACGCCGCGCTCCGCCGCCCGACGAATGATTTTGTCGTCCACGTCGGTGAGATTCATCACCTGATACACCTCCCAGCCGCGAAGGCGAAGCGCACGTCGCAGCAGATCCTCGAACAGGAAGGTGCGGAAGTTTCCCAGGTGCGCGGGGTTGTAGACGGTCGGACCGCAGGTGTAGATCCGCACCGTGTGCCCGTCGGCCGGCGTGAACGGCTCGACGGCGCGCGACATGGTGTTGTAGAGCAGGAAGTCAGTCATGTCCCTCGAGGCTGCGCTGGCAGGGTGAGAACGCGTGAAGCTATGAAGGCGGTCGGCGGCGAGCAACACGCGCCGCACTCCTCGTGCCTCGCGCCTCACCACCCGCCCGGCTCCGCTACGCGCACATTCGTACCACCGCGCCGCGTGACATCCCTTGTACTCTGCTCGAGCGGGAGACGATCCGCTGCACCATCCGTGCAGGAGCCGCCGAGAAGACCGTGTTCGAGTCGCTCCTCCCGGTTGGCGAACGTCGTCACGCCGCTTCCCTCCCGGCCGGCGAGCACGGCCGCGCTGCCACGCCGGGCCTCTGCGGCGGCCACGGACAGCAGGAGGTGATCACTCGCAGCGGCCTGGCCATCACTCACATCCACTAGGAGCACCGCAGGCTCGGCGGCGAGGACGCATGCGAGAGCCAAGCGCCGCAGGAGCGAGGTACCGATTTCCGCCACCCGCTCCTCGCGCATCTCCCACAGGTCGAGCCGGCGCAGCAGCCGCGCTGCTGCGTGGCGCTTGGTACTCGCTGGCCGTGCCGTGGAGTAGAGCGCGAAGACATCGCTCACCGTGAGCGATGCGCGGAACACGGGCGTGGCAGGCACGAGGGCGGCGCGCGACGCATCAAACCTGCCGGCTTTGCGTCCCTGCCACGACACGTGACCGCGATCCGGACGGACGATGGCCGCGGCGCAGAGCAGAAGCGTTGTCTTTCCCGCTCCGGCGCCGCCCGTTACCGCGACCACTTCACCCGACGCAATCGAGAGCGATACGCCCTGAAGCGCTCGCACGGCGGCACAACATCCGGGAATGCCGGCCCGGAAGGTCTTCCAGACGCCATGCAGCGAGAGCAGAGGCGCTCGCTCCGATCCAGCCATCATGACTCTCCCGCGGCGTGAAACCGCCAACCTCTGCCAAAGGCGCCGCGGGATCCAAGGTTGCGATGCTGAACGGCCGGTGCGTCATCAGGACGCCGCCCGGCGGTGCGCTAGACGGCCCGACGCTGCCGGTGAAAGGCGTCGATCGCCTCCACCACCGGCGCCGAATCGAAGCGGACCGGATCGGTCACCGGAAGCCCCGTTTCCTCCGCCACACGGACAATGGCATCCAGCGCGGCCTTGTTCGACAGGTCGTAGGTATTGAGCGCGATCGCGATCACCGGCGCCGGCCGTACGGGACGCGACAACTCCTCGTGCAACCGGATCACCTCGGACAAAGGCGGAATCTTCGCCCATGGCATGCTGGTGATGTGATCGCGGGAAGGTTGTGCGCACATCACGAGCGCATGCGGCATCGAGCCGTGCATCAGCCCTACGGTCACCCCGGAATAGCCAGGGTGGGTAACTGACCCCTGTCCTTCGACGAGCACGATGTCGGTGCCGTCCGCCGCCTCCAGCACGAGCTGCTCGGCGGCTCCGGCAATGAAGTCGGCAATGACCGCATCCACCGGGATCCCCCACCCCTCTATCAGGATGCCGGTCTGCCCGGTGCCGGCGAAGCGAACCCGGTGGCCCCGCTGGCGCAGACCATCCCGAACCTGGAGCGCCGCGGTCATCTTCCCGATGTTGCAGTCGGTGCCGACAGTCAGCACCACGGTAGCGTTCACCTGGCGGACACGACCGGAGGCCACTGGAAGGTCGCGCGGTGGGCGACGAAGGTCGTGAATGCGCACGCGGCGCTCGGCGGCCAATGCTGCCAGCTCGGCGTCGTCGCCAATGAACGTGTGCAGGCCGCTCCAGATCTCCATGCCGTGGCAGATCGCCTGCCGCAAACTGTCTCGCCACGTCTCCGGCAGCTTTCCGCCCTGGGGCGCGATCCCGATGAGCAGAGCAGTTGGCCGATGCGGCAGCGCCTCATCCACGGAGGCGACGATTGGAATGGCGCCGCCGAAGCCAAGAATGTCCTGAGCAGTCTTGCCGGCACGGCGGGAGTCGAGCACCGCCACCACGCGATCGGGCGTGTAGCGGATGCAGGAGTTGGCTGTCTTGGAGGTGAGGGGACCGAATTGCCCTTCGGCAAGGATGAGGAAGCGCATGCCCGCGGGCGTGGTATGGGGTGTGGGTGGAGGGGTGCTCGAAGGGGCCGGCTGCCAGAGCCGGCCCCGCTCGCGCCGAAAAGAATCTAGCGCCCCCTGGGGTGTCCGTGCAGTGGCGCGCTTCACCCCTTCTCTGGCGACTCCTCTTCCTCGTTCTCGAAGTCGGCATCCACTGTGTCGTCGCCGCCGCGTCCCAGCTGCCGTTTGTCACCCGGAGTACCGGCGGCAAGCATTCCCATCTTCTGCTTGAGCGCGAGGAGCTGCATGTCCGCGTTCTGCGCGGTGGCACTGATCTCCAACCGCTTGAAGTCGGAGGCCAGCCTGTCCCCGGAGAACTCTTCGTCAATCTCGGCGCTGGCGACGAGCCGTCGCTCGCTGTCCTCGATTTTCTGCTCCATGCGGGAGAAGGCCTCGAAAGCGGACTTTTCGGACAGTCCGGACATCGTCTCCTGGATCCGCTTTTGCGCCTCGGCTCGCTTCTGCCGCGCAATCAGGAGATTCTTCTTTCGCTTGGCCTCCTCGATCTTGTCGTTCAGATCGCGAAGAGCGTTCTTCAGCTTCTCCGTTTCGAGCTGGTGCGCCTGCCAGGTGGTTTCGAGCTGCTGACCGTGCGTCATGTGCTCGTTATGGCGAATGAGGGCCTGCTTGGCGAGATCATCGCGGCCCTCCTGCACGGCGAGCATGGCGCGCCGCTCCCAGTCCTGCACCTGACGATACTCCGCTTCCACCTGGTCCTTCAGCCGCTTCTCGTCAGCGATTGCGGCGGCCACCTGCTGCTTGGCCTTCGCCAGCTGCGAGCGCATGTCCACAATGATCTGGTTGAGCATCTTCTCGGGGTTTTCCGCCGAGGAGATCAGATCATTGATGTTCGACTTGATGAGGGACGAAAGACGATCGAAAATGCCCATGGCTCAGTGTGCCTCGCGAAACGGTGCGAGCTCGCGAAGGTGCGACGCGAGCGCGAGCGTAAGCGATTCGAAGCTCGAGAGAAACTCCTCGTAATCGAGATGCGTCAGCTCCAGCGCCTCGGAGAGTACAACCGCGTGGCCCTCGATGCCGTACGAACCGTGTACCAGCTCGCTGGCGTTCAGCTCCAGCAGCCGGCGTGAGAGGTCTGCAAGCGCCTGCCTGTCCTGCGGCAGATCCATCACCTTGAGCCGAAGGAGCAGAACCGGCGGGGAGTAGTGCACCACGAGAGAGATGTCCAGCTCGCCCCCAGGATGCACGAGCCACATTCCGGCCCCGACCTCCTCGTAGCTCGCCCCTTCGCTCGCCAGGCGATCCAGGAATCCCTCGATATCTTCTCGGCTCACCATCTGCGTACCTCGTGAATCGGTCATGATGCCGCCCGGCTCGACCGGGCGGCCATCGTGGTCTCATGCTCGAGGGACAATATCGAGCCTCAACCGGGCCAGGCAACAGCATTCACCGCGTAGGAAGCGGAGAGCGCCGTGGAGTCATGAGCACTACGGACCGGAATCGCGTTCTGTTTCTCAGAACCGCGAACGGTCGCGCCGGCGCGACCACAGGTCGGAAGATAGCCCACCCCTGAGCCCCTGGACAGACGCGGTCAGCTCTCCGCGCGCTTGAGCTGCACGAGCCGCTCGCGCGCCAGTCTCCGCCCCGTTGGCGTGGCTGCCAGCCCGCCACCCGCGGTTTCCCGGTAGCGCACGTCCATCTCCCGGCCGATCTGACCCATCACGTCGATCACCTCGTCCACGGGGATGGGAAACGTGATACCGGCCAGGGACATCTCGATGGCGGCGAGCGCAATGGCACCTCCGGTCGCATTTCGGTAGACGCAAGGCACCTCCACCAGGCCTCCGAGCGGATCGCAGACGAGCCCCAGCATTCCCTGCATGGTGAGCGCGACGGCATGCCCCGCCTGCGATGGCGAACCGCCCAGCATCTCAACAGCGGCGCCGGCGGCCATGCCGGCGGCCGCACCGGTTTCCGCCTGGCACCCACCCTCGGCCCCGGAGAGCGACGCCCGCTCCGCCACCACTGCGCCGATGAGTCCCGCGGTCGTCAGCGCATCGAGGAGCCGCTCGTCATCCACCTTTCGGGCCGCGGCCAGTCCGGTAAGCACCGCCGGCACCACTCCGGCGCCACCGGCCGTGGGCGCAGCCACGATGACGCCCATTGCGGCGTTGACCTCTTGCACGGCGAGTGCACGCGCAAGGACGTCGCGAAACGGGGTTTCCGCCAGCGGACCCGGCGGGCCCGTACGGAGTAGGGCCGCGTCGCCCCCGACGAGCCCCGACGCGGAGTACAAGTCGCCGCGCATTCCCTGCTCCACAGCCGAGCGCATGACCTCGAGCGCTCTTCGGAGCGAGCGCCTGATCTCCTCGGGTGGTCGTCCCTGATCCTTCGCCTCCGCCTCGAGTGCGACCGTCGAGAGCGGCACCTGCCGCTGCTCGGCATCTCGAATGGCGTCAGCCAGCGATCGGTACATAAGGCGTGTCGGCGCCGTCAGGCGCTGACCTTCTCCAGGTAGCGGACCCATCGCACCCACTCGAGGTCCTCGATGCGGTGGCAGACGGTTTCGCTGGGCGGGTCATCGAGCTGCAGCACCATGAATGCATCGCCGCCGCGTTCCTTCCGCGTCACGCGCATCGTGGCGAGGTTGATCCCCTCTTCGGCAATGATACCGCAGATGCGCGCCACCGAGCCCGGCCGGTCCTCCGCCACCAGCACGATGGCGTGGAAGGAACCCGTTACTTCCACCGGGAATCCGTCGATCTCGGTGATGAGGATGCGCCCAGCGCCCAGCGAGGAACCTAGCACGACGCCCGTAAAGCTGGCCCGCTCGAGCGTAATACGTGTGGTGTTCGGGTGCGCATTCTCGGCAATGGTGGTCTTCTCAAACCGGTAGTCCAGCCCCTCCTGCTCGGCGATGTCGAGCGCCACACGGAGTCGCTCATCATCCGGGCGGAAGCCCAGCAGTCCGCCAACGATTGCCTTGTCGGTGCCGTGCCCTTCACCAGTACGCGCGAAGGAGCCGTGCAGCTCGATCCTGGCGCGCTCGGGCGTACCGCCGGCCAGTGCCCGCGCAAGCAACCCGAGACGGCAGGCACCGGCCGTATGCGACGACGACGGACCCACCATCACGGGGCCGATGATGTCGAGTATCGAGACCATTATCCCGCCTTTTCTCGCGCCAGCGTGGGAGACGCGACCAACGAACGAAGGAACTGCCCGGTGTAGGAGCTCTCGACGTGCGCGACCTCCTCCGGTGTTCCGGCTGCGACGATCGTGCCGCCGCGCAGTCCGCCATCCGGACCCAGATCCACGATCCAGTCCGCCGTCTTCAGCACATCCATATTATGCTCGATCACGAGTACGGTGTTGCCACGGTCCACCAGTCGGTGCAGAACCTCGAGCAGCATACGGACATCCTCGAAGTGCAGCCCCGTAGTCGGTTCGTCGAGGATGTACAAGGTGCGACCCGTGTCGCGCTTGGACAACTCCGTGGCGAGCTTCACTCGTTGCGCCTCGCCACCAGACAGCGTGGTGGCGCTCTGTCCAAGGTGAATGTAGCCCAGCCCCACATCATTGAGCGTGGCGAGCTTCTGCCGAATGCGCGGCTGGTTCTCAAAGAATGCGAGGGAATCCTCGACGGTCATCTCGAGCACATCGGCAATGCTCGCGCCGCGGAACCGCACTTCCAGCGTCTCCCTGTTGTACCGCTTCCCCTTGCAGACCTCGCAGGGCACGTAGACGTCTGGAAGGAAGTGCATCTCGATCTTGACCAGTCCGTCGCCCTCGCATGCGTCGCACCGGCCACCCTTCACATTGAAGGAAAAGCGGCCGGGCCCGTATCCGCGGATCTTCGCCTCCGGCAACTCCGCAAAGAGCTCCCGGATCGGCGTGAACAATCCCGTATACGTGGCGGGGTTCGAGCGAGGCGTGCGGCCGATCGGGCTCTGGTCAATGTCGATGACCTTGTCGATGTGCTCGATTCCCGTGATCCGGTCATGCGCCCCCGGAATTACACGCGCCCGATAGAAGTGGCGCGAAAGCGATCGCTGAAGAATGTCCTCCACCAGCGTGGACTTCCCCGAACCGGACACGCCGGTCACAGCCACGAAAAGGCCGAGCGGAATCTCGACGTTGACGCTCCGGAGATTGTGTTCGCGCGCCCCCTCGATACGAATGGCGCGCCCGCGCTGCGGCGCGCGACGGCGCGCGGGAATCGGGATCGCCTGCTCCCGGCGCAGATAGCGCCCAGTGATGGAGGCGGGATTTCTCAGCACCTGATCGAGCGTCCCCTCGGCTACCACCAGACCGCCGTGCTTCCCTGCGCCGGGGCCCAGATCAATGATGTGGTCCGCGGCCCGGATCGTTTCCTCATCATGCTCCACCACGATCACGGTGTTTCCCAGGTCGCGGAGCTGCTGGAGGGTGGCGAGCAGCCGGGCATTGTCGCGCTGGTGAAGGCCGATCGACGGCTCATCGAGGATGTAGAGGACTCCCACCAGCCGCGAACCGATCTGCGTAGCGAGACGGATGCGCTGCGCTTCGCCTCCCGACAGCGACTCAGCGGAGCGTCCGAGAGTGAGGTAGTCGAGTCCCACGTCCACCAGGAACCGCAGTCGCTCCCGAACTTCCTTCAGAATCGGCCCCGCAATATCGGGGTCGAGACCCGGACGGCCACTGGCGCGTACCGGCACGGTATCGAAGAAAACGGACGCATCGCTGATCGATAGCTCCACCACTTCGCCGACATTTCGCCCGTGGACGGTTACCGCCAGCGACTCAGGCCGGAGGCGCCGTCCTCCACATTCGGTGCAGGGCGCCTCGATCATGTACTGCTCCAGCTCCGCGCGAACCGCATCCGAGGTGGTCTCCTGATAGCGGCGCTGAATATTCGAGAGGATCCCCTCCCACGTGCTCTCGAATTCACCGCGCAGGGCGCTGGAATCCACGCGAAACGTGGTCTTCTTCCCACCGGTACCGTGAAGCAGCGCCTCGCGAACGCGTTTCGGAAGCTCGCCCCACGGAGTATTGGTATCGAAATCGAGCTGGCGGGCGAGGGCGGGCAGCACGGTCTTTCGCAGGTAGCCAGCCGGCTCCCCCCAAGGGAGCACCACTCCCTCGAGTATGGAGATGCGCGGATCGCCAAGGATCATTTCCTCGCTCACCTCGCGGCGGGTGCCAAGACCGCCGCAGGCCTGGCAGGCACCAAACGGCGAGTTGAACGAGAACTGCCGCGGCTCGAGCTCGGCGAGGGAGATACCGCACTCCGCGCAGCCGTAGCGCTCCGAGAAGAGGCTCGTCGCCCCGCCGTCGGAACGCGCGACCTCCGCCACACCGTCGGCGGTTTTCAGCGCCGTTTCGAGCGAATCAGTGAGCCTGCCGCGATCCTCGGCGCGGACCACGAGCCGGTCCACGATCACGCCGATGGAATGGTTCTTCTGCTTGCTGAGGCGTGGGGGATTTGCCAGCTCGATCTGCTCACCGTCCACCACCGCGCGGATGAAGCCCTGTTTCCGCGCCCCCTCCAGCAGCTCGCGAAACTCTCCTTTGCGGCCCCGCACCAATGGCGCGAGGATTTCGATGCGGGTCCCCGCGGGCCAGGTCAGTATCGTGTCGGCAATCTGGGTGGCGCTCTGCCGCTGGACGGGCTTCCCGCAGGACGGGCAGTGAGGTGTGCCCGCGCGGGCGTAGAGCAGGCGAAGATAATCGTAGATCTCGGTAACCGTGCCGACCGTGGAGCGCGGATTGTGCCCGGCCGACTTCTGCTCGATCGAGATGGCGGGAGAAAGCCCCTCTATGGCATCCACATCCGGCTTCTCCATCAAGCCGAGGAACTGCCGGGCATAGGCGGACAGGGACTCGACGTATCGCCGCTGTCCCTCCGCATAAATGGTATCGAAGGCAAGCGACGACTTCCCCGACCCGGAGAGCCCGGTAATCACCGTCAACCGGTTACGGGGGATCTCTACGTCGATGTTGCGAAGGTTGTGCTCGCGGGCGCCACGAACGATGAGCGAATCTTCAGGCATAGCTATTAAAGGTCGTGCCGGGGCAAGCGGCAGACAAGGCGGGGGGGGACGGCAACCCTCCTGACCTTCCCCCGCTTTCAATCGTCTTCCCTCCAACGCACCTTCCCCGGCGACTCAGACCGGTGATCGGAAGATGCCTCATTCAGATGCGCTCGTCGTTTTGACCACCGTCTCCAACAGCGAGGAAGCCGCCAAGCTCATTCGCGTCTTGCTCGAGCGCAGGCTGATCGCCTGTGGGACCATTCTGCCAGGCGCGCGATCTCTCTACCGCTGGGAAGGAAAGATCGCCGACGAACAGGAGGTCGTACTGCTCCTCAAGACACGCGCGGAGCGGGTTGAATCGCTCGAGGCGGCTTTCGGCGAGCTGCACCCGTACAAGGTCCCCGAGCTTCTCGCTCTACCCGTCGCGGCGGGATTGGCACGCTATCTCGCATGGATCAACGAGGAAACGGTTCTCTCGCTGGCGTAGGAACCCTCATTCGGGTCCGGGTGGACGACCTCGCCTTCATCACGGGCGAGGCGATCGCCTGGCCCGTCACCGCATCACTGGGTCCAACCACTCCGCTTCTTCGCCGGTTCGAGCAGGCCGGTGGAAGCGCCCTCGCCGCCCAGCTTCGCATTCAGGATCCACTCCCCGTCGGTTCTGCCGTGGTGACCGGCGCCGGCGCCCTCGGCGTCGAGCTGCTCGTGAGCGCGGTGGTGTCAAGCGACGAGGAGTCAGTCTCCCGCGCAGGCGTGCGGCGCGCGCTCACCAGCGCCCTCCAGCGCGCGGCCGACTGGCAGATCGAGATACTCCACTGCGCGCCCTTCGGCCTTGGCGCTGGCAACCTGGATACGGACGACGTGGCAGCCGTGATGGCTGATGCCATTCGGGAGCATGCGCCTCGTTCGCGCTACCCGGCGGAGATCACGATCGTGGTGGAGAACGAGCTGGAGGAATCCGTGTTTGCGGCGGCCATGGCGCGGGGCGCCACGTGAGCCGCCGGACGGGCGTCGCGATAGCCGTGCTGGTTATGTGGCTGGGCGGACTCGCCGCCCTGGGCCATCGAGAGATGTCTGGCGATGGTGAGGACGGACTCGCCATGGCCGGGCTGCTGGTGTCTCCGGGCTCGGACTTCTACGGGGTCACGTACGGCGCCGACCACGTCGGCTTTGCGTCCTTCACCATCGACACCACCGAGACCGGCGTCGAGCTGACCGAGTACACGGTCTTCGATCTCGTGCAGCGCGACGGCACGCCCCTGAGGATTTCGCGACGCTACCGCGTGCAGGCGAGCCACGCACTCAAGCTTCAGCGACTCCAGCTCGATGAGCAGTATGGAACAGCCAGCCGCACCGTGACCGGGACGGTGGAGGGAGACTCCGTGCTGCTGCTCGAGACGCGCGATCAGGAGAAGCACTCGCAGGATAGAGTCAAGCTGGAATACCCACTGCTGCCCACGTCCGCGGTCCAGTTGGCGCTGGTGCTTGCCCGGCAGCCGCGCGTGGGCCGCAGCTATGATTTCGCCGTTCTGGATCCGGTCGAGATGCGGCCGAGCTCGATTCGGCTGCGGGTAACGGCCGAATCCACCATGGTGTTCGCAGACAGTGCCAGATACGACGTCGCCAGCGGGCTATGGGTGGCTGCCCGCTCGGATACCGTTCGCGCCTGGCGCGTGGAGCAACAGCCACGGGGATCACTTAGCGGCTGGGTCGACGAACAGGGACGCACCATGGACCGTCAGTTCGACGGGGGGCTGCGCGAGCGGCGGACAGCCTACGAGATGGCCTACCTGAACTGGCCGGGCAACCGGATTCAGCGCGCCGCAAGCGGCGCGCGCTCCTCCGACTCGCTTCCGATGAACCGATGATCCAGCTCTCCTCACTCACCAAGCGATACGGTTCGTTCACCGCAGTGGACAGCATCGACCTGGTGGTGCCTCGCGGCCAGCTGTTCGGCTTCCTCGGCCCCAATGGTGCCGGCAAGACGACGACGCTGCGCATGATAGCCGGCATACTGCGGGCAAGCGCAGGTTCCATCCGGGTGGGGGGCGTGGATATCGCCGCGCAACCGACAGCGGCCAAGGCGATGCTCGGCTTTATCCCTGATCGTCCCTACATATACGAGAAGTTGACGGGGGCCGAGTTCCTTCGCTTCGTGGCCGGCCTGTACGGCCAGGACGGCGCGGTGGTGGAGCGCCGGATGAACGACATGCTCGAGTTGTTCGACCTGATGGACTGGAAGGACGAGCTGGTCGAGAGCTACAGCCACGGGATGCGGCAGAAGCTCATCATCTCCAGCGCGTTCCTGCACCGGCCTCCGCTGATCGTCGTGGATGAGCCGATGGTGGGACTCGACCCGAAGGCATCACGCATCCTCAAGGACCTGTTTCGCGAGTATACCCGTCGCGGCAACACGATCATGATGTCCACGCACACGCTCGAGGTGGCTGAGACGCTGTGCGATCGGATTGCGATCATTCATGGCGGGCGTATACGCGCATGCGGCGCCATGGAGGAACTGTACCAAGGCGCGGCCGCGGGAACCCGCGGACTCGAGGAACTGTTCCTCCGGCTGACCGGCGAGCGCGTCGCGCGTGAGTTGGTGGAAGTGCTCGATGTCTGATGTGGTGAGGATTCCGGAGGCGGCGCGGGCGCTCACGCCGCTCAATGCTCCTGCCATCGTCCCGAAATTGGACGTGGAGCCGGACCCTTCGCTCCTGCTCCTGCTCACCCCCAAGTTGTTGACCGCTCGGGCGCGAGCCACGAGGAGAACGGAGGGGCAGAGCGCGCGCCTGTTGATACTGCTTGCCCTGGCGGCGGTGTTCTGGACAGTCGTGCTCGCGCTACTAATCAAGCTGCTTCGCTATTTCGCCGGCATTCCGGAGATCGGGCCGCTGTTGGCGGGGAAGCTGCTCGGCATGATCATGCTCGGGTTCCTGTCCATTCTGTTGCTGTCGAATGTCATTGCTGCTCTGTCCACCTTCTTCCTGGCCAGGGATCTCGACCTGCTCGTGTCGGCGCCGGTGGACTGGCTGAAGATGTACGGCGCAAAACAGACCGAGACGCTTCTCCACTCGAGCTGGATGGTGGTGCTCCTCGCCATTCCGATCTTCGTGGCTTACGGCTGGGTCTACGAGGGAGGGGCGCTGTTTGCGCTGGTGGCGCTCGGCGTATTCGTCCCGCTCCTCGTCATTCCGAGCGTCATCGGCGCCTGCACCACCATTCTGCTGGTGAATATTTTTCCGGCGCGCCGTACGCGCGACATACTCAGCTTCATTGCCGTGTTCGCCGCCGCGGGCCTGGTGTTGCTCTTCCGCCTGATGCGTCCGGAGCAGCTCGCGCGACCGGAAGGATTCCGGTCCCTGGTGGATTTCGTGGCGGTGCTGCGGACACCGGCGTCACCGATGCTGCCGAGCGAGTGGGTACAGCGCGCCACGATGTCGTTCCTCAGTGGCACCCCCGACGCGCTCCCCTTCTATCTCCTCTGGTCAACCGCGGCCGCGCTGCTGGTGCTCGGTGCGCTCGTTCACCGTGGGCTGTACGACACTGGTTACAGCAAGGCGCAGGAAGGTGCGAATCGCGGTGGCAGGGCCCGCGTCGCCAGCAGACTCGCGCACACTCTGCTCTCGACGTTTGGCGTGACGCGCCGGGAGCTGGTGCTGAAGGAGGTGCGCGTGTTCATGCGCGACAGCACGCAGTGGTCGCAACTGATCCTGCTCGGCGTGCTGATCGTGGTGTACGTGTTCAACATCAAGTTTCTGCCGCTGCGCGGGGACGGCATAACCTTTTTTCTGGTGAACATCATCCCGTTCCTGAACCTCGCGCTCGCCGGCTTCGTGCTGGCTTCCATAGCGGCGCGGTTCATCTTCCCGGCGGTCAGCCTGGAGGGACGAACGCTCTGGCTCCTCAGATCGAGCCCGATGCCCCTCCGGTCGCTGCTCTGGGCCAAGTTCTGGGTAGGCACGCTGCCTCTGCTTATCCTAGCGCTCGCCATTGTGGGGCTCACCAATGTGCTCCTTCAGGTGAGCGCCTTCATGATGACGATTTCGATTCTCACCGTCACTCTTCTGACGTTCGCGCTGGCAGCAATGGCGCTTGGCGTCGGCGCGATATTCCCGCAGTTCGACACGGAGAACGCCGCGCAGATTCCGACCTCGTTCGGCGGGCTGGTTTACATGATGCTCGCCGTTGTGGTGATAGGCGGCGTGATCCTGCTCCAGGCGCGTCCCGTCTACGTATACCTGAGCGCCGAGGCGTTCGGGACGCCTGCCGATCCGACGGCGATGGTGATCGGCTTCGGTCTGTCGGCGCTCATCTGTGTGATCGCCACATTTCTGCCTGTCACCGCAGCGCTGCGAAAGCTGAATGCGGCGGAGAGCTAAAAAACCGACCTCGATCTGGCCAGGACATTAATCAGGTGACCCTGGCGGACTCCAGCCGAGGCGCGACGCCGACCAGCGTGGCGCCGCAACTGCTACAGAAGCTGGCGCCGGGCTCGCTGATCGTTGCGGAACAGTGCGAGCACGTGCCGGCGAGATATCGGCCGCAAGAGGAGCAGTAGGCCGCGTCCGGTTCCGGTCGAGGTCCACACGATGAACACGCCATATCGCTGATACGAAACTGGCGGATCACCGCTTCCAGCTCGTCATCCGATACGGTACGTGCACCGTGGGCAGCCCCTCCGACCTGTCTCTCCTCGGCGCGCATGGCCGCCACGGCCTCCGTCATGTAGGTGGCCTTGAGCTCCTCGTAGTCCTCCGCAGAGAGCTTTCCTGTCTCGCGGTCGAACTCCACCTCTCGCAGAGCGGCGAGAGCGCTGTCACTGCCCGTCCCGGCTGGTACGCTCGGCGACGCAGGGAGCGCGTCCAGCTGCGGCGCCACGAACAGCGGATACAGCACGAGCGCCAACGCCGCCAGCGTGAGCAGGGTTCCCACTACCAGAGCGATCACGCGTCTCTCCTCAGCGCTTCCTGGATGCGCGCGATCTCCTGATCCGTCGCCTCGAGGGGCGGCGCCGCCATCGGTTGCGGCTCGGCCGCCTCGCGGCGCCACTTCCGCAGTAGCGCGATCACCACCGCGGCACCGCCGCCAAGCGCCGCGAAGGGAGTGAGATAAGCAGTCCAATTGAACCCGGAACGCGGTGGCGCCATCAGCACCTGCACGCCGTACACCTGCACGTGGGCATCGATGATCTCCTGCGCGTCGTGACCACCATCGGCCAGAGTGAGGATGTCACGGTGCATGGCCGGCGAGATCTGGCAGGTGAAGTCAGTCGTTCGACAGGTGAAGATGCTGAGGTTGCACGGACAGGCACAGCCGAGGCGATGCTCCAGGGCATCCACCTGGTCCCGAGACAACACCACGGGGCCCTTCGGCTCCAGCCGTACGGGACGATATGCCGAGGCATCCATTGGCACGTTGGCCGCGCCGCTCGCTTGCCCCGCAAGTGGTCGCGTCGCAGCCGCGGCCAGCGCTGCGGAGCCGAGCGCTCCCAGAAAGGCTCGTCGATCCATCACCATCATGATGCGGTCCCCACGGCCTCGTTCTTTGGCTCGAGGCGCGTGGTGTAGCCACCTTGCGACCGATGCCGCTCGGCTTGGGGCCACATCACGATGAGTCCGCCGATCAGCATGATCAGCCCGCCTGCCCAGACGAACGTCACCAATGGGTTGAAGTTGAGACGGAAAAACCCGTTGTCGCCATCTGCCCCGGCGAACACAACGTACACATCCTGCCGCGCCCCATACAGTATGGCCGGCTCGGTGTTCGGCTCGAACAGCGCATTGCCGCGGCTGTCCACATACTGCCGTTTCTCGCTGCGAAGAAAACCGACGCGCTGCC
>CAZWSO010000056.1:0-15384 GCA_964636485.1 uncultured Gemmatimonadaceae bacterium | reverse complement strand
GGGGCGCTGACGGTCTCGACGTCCGGTCTGGTCACCGCGCACACCGCGCACGACCCCACTACTTGGTTCGTTCCCGCCGTCGTTACGGCCACGGCCGAAGGCATCAGTGGAAGCGCCAGCGTCATGGTGACCGAGATCCTCCTCGCGCCTGTCCAGGTGTTGCTGAATAGCCTTCCGATCATCATCCAATCCGCGCTGGGCCGCATCCAGAACTCGATGGCGCTCAATCCCCAGCTCTTCGCGTACTACCAGCTCAAGATCGAGATGCTGCAGCAGCCCGGCCTCGAGGCGGAGATCGTGGAAGGGCAGCACCACGAGTCGGGTGCGGTGAGCTCGATCGATGGGCACACGCTGCCGATCGGCGCGGTATTCCCTGCGGACACAATGCGCGAGGGCGCCATCGAGAGCATCCGGGTCATCGAAGCGGCCGTCGCCGCACTCGAGGACTTTCTCGCCATCCCCTTCCCGACCAGCGACATCCGCATGCAGTACGGCTTCGTGCTCGGTGGGGCAGGCGGCACCGGGAGTCTCTACGTCGAGGACAGGGGTACCTACCACGTAAGGCCGCCCGGCACGCAACTGGAATACGATGCCATGATCGCGCACGAGGTGGGACACAGCTTCTACGGGAATGAGGCGCTCACGCAGTTCCTCGAGCTGCTCGTCCACAACCGACGGCTCGGCAGCAGCGACGAGCTGTCCACATGGACGTTCACGCGCGGCTGGGTTCCGGCTCGCGAGAGCAATCAGGGCGTGCACGCCCTGCTGGACATCTACCAGATGATCGGCGCCGAGGGGATGGCGCGCGCCTATCGGGCGATCTACCCCATGCGGCCCCGCTATGGCTCGCCCCTCACGGTGGAAGCACAGCAGGTGTTCGTCCGCAACGCGCCTCCCCATTTTGGCGCGGCAGTAGCCGAAAAGGCGGCGAGGATTGGTGGGTAGCCGGCAACCCGCAGCGCGCGCGAAACCTGCTTCCCTGCGGAGGCTGTGGTTCGCGGCCGCCGGCATGTTTGCGTTCCTCCGGAAGCCGGGTGAGCGGCCCCGGCCGCGTGCGACCCCGGTAGCAGGCAAGGATGCTGGCTCGACGCCCGTCGTGATCACTCCTGCCGATCCTGCTCCCGGCAGGGAACGTCGCGTCGTAAGTGATTGAAAAGGGAGAGAGGCGCGGGCGGGAATCGAACCCGCGAATAGCGGTTTTGCAGACCGCTGCCTTACCACTTGGCTACCGCGCCGCCTACATTCTCTAAGTTACCATTTTTTCGATACTTCCTCAAGATTGGAGGGCCACGCAGCGAGCGGAGCGCGATTAGGAAGGACACGGCGCCGCGCCGCTCCTCTCGCTCGCCCTCCCGGCCCGCCTTGTGCGGCGCCGGTTGGGCGTCATGTGCGGGTTTCCCGCTTGCGCTGAAGCTCGTTCCGGGCCGAATTGGTACCCGGAGGCACCATGTTCAGAACTCGCCGCTATCACGACCGCTCCGACGCGGGCCGCGCGCTCGCTGAAGCACTGCGCGGTCTCGAGAACGAGCCGGACGTGGTCGTTCTCGCCCTCCCGCGGGGCGGCGTGCCGATCGGCTTCGAGGTCGCTCACGCGCTCGGAGCGCCGCTCGATGTATTCGTCGTCCGCAAGCTCGGCGTCCCGGGTCATGAGGAGCTGGCCATGGGAGCTATAGCGTCGGGCGGCGCGCGCGTGCTCAACGATGAGGTCGTCGAGCTCGCCCGCGTTTCCCCGGCAACGATCGAAGCCGCCACCCAGCGCGAGTTGCGCGAGCTCGAGCGCCGCGAGCACGCCTATCGCGGCAACCGCTCGCCGCTGGTGCTGCGCGACCGTACTGTGGTCATCGTGGACGACGGCCTCGCCACGGGTTCCACGATGCGCGCGGCGGTGCTGGCGCTCCGAGCCCTTCAGCCGAGGCGCATCATTGTGGCAGTGCCCGTGGCGGCTCGGGAGACGTGTGACATGCTCCTCCCGGAAGTGGACGACGTGGTCTGCGCCTGGACCCCGGAGCCCTTCCATGCGGTGGGACTCTGGTATGAGGATTTCGAGCAGACGACCGACGATGAAGTGCGCGAGCTGCTGACGCGGGCGAGCGGCGGTGCGGATGTCGTGCACCGCGGCAGCTGACTACCCTTCACACACGCGCACGCCGTCACCTGGAGGATGCGTCCCATGCCCGCCGAGACTCTCCGACACGCCGCACACCCGCTGCACGGCGAACCGCATGAGCTGGATCCGCTTCTCGATCTGATCGGGGATGCACGCGTGGTGCTGCTGGGTGAATCCACGCACGGCACGCACGAGTTCTACGACACCCGTGCTGCCATCACCCGCCGACTGATCGAGGAGCGGGGATTCACGACCGTGGCGGTGGAGGGAGACTGGCCGGATGCCTATCGGGTAAACCGGTACGTGCGCGGTATGAGCGACGATGCCAGCGCGGATGAGGCGCTCACCGGCTTCCGGCGCTTCCCGGCCTGGATGTGGCGCAACACCGATGTCATCCGCCTGATCGAATGGCTGCGCGCACACAACGCGTCACGCGCCGCACGCCAGCCGGCGGCTGGCTTCTACGGCCTGGACCTGTACTCGCTCCACACCTCCATTGACGCCGTGCTCGGTTTCCTCGACCGCGCCGATCCCGAAGCCGCTCGCCGGGCGCGACAGCGTTACGCCTGCTTCGACCACTTTGGAGAGGACACGCAGGCCTACGGCTACGCGGCTTCGCATGGGCTCGCCGAATCGTGCGAGCCGCAGGTGGTGCAGCAGCTCCTCGAGATGCAGCGGCGCGCCGCCGATCTGGCGCGGCGCGACGGGCAGATCCCGGAGGACGAGTTCTTCTTCGCCGAGCAGAATGCCCGGCTGGTGCGCAACGCAGAGGAGTACTATCGGACGATGTTCCGCGGCCGGGTGTCGTCATGGAACCTGCGCGACCGGCACATGGCGGACACGCTGGACGCACTGATACGACACTTCGATGGCAGGGGGCTGCGCACCAAGGTGGTGGTGTGGGCGCACAACTCCCACGTGGGCGACGCCCGTGCCACGGAAATGGGACGGCGCGGCGAGTGGAACATCGGCCAGATCACACGCGAGCGCTACGGCGTGAACGCGGTGCTGATCGGATTCACGACGTACGGGGGAACCGTTTCCGCCGCCGCCGACTGGGACGAGCCGGTCGATCGCAAGCGGGTGCTGCCGGCACTCCCGGGAAGCTACGAGGCGATCTTTCACGAGATCGATGTCCCGGCCTTCTACCTGCGCCTGCGGGATGCCGGCACGACGAGTGATCTCCTCTCCCCTCCGCGCCTGGAGCGCGCCATCGGCGTGATTTATCGCCCCGAGACGGAACGAGTGAGCCACTACTTTCACGCCTCGCTCGCCGAGCAGTTCGACGCAGTGCTTCACTTCGACGAAACGCGCGCCGTCGAGCCGCTGGAACGCACCGCCGGCTGGGAAGCGGGCGAGGCGCCGGAGACGTACCCGTTCGCCGTGTGAGCGGCGACCGCAAACACGAGGAGGAAAAGATGGCAGGACAGCTGACGATTGACGAGCGCGAGGTGAGCATCCCCATTGGCGACGTGACACTCGGCGGCACGCTCGCTGCTCCCGAAGACGCGCGCGGCATTGTGGTGTTCGCGCACGGCAGCGGCAGCAGCCGCTACAGTCCGCGAAACCGATTCGTGGCGCAGGAGCTCCAGCATGGCGGGCTCGCCACTCTGCTGATGGATCTGCTCACGCGGGAGGAAGAGGATATGGACCGGCGCACGGGACACATGCGCTTCGACATCGAGCTTCTCGCCAAACGACTGGCTGGCGCCACCGACTGGCTGGGCGATACTCCCGCTACAGCCGACTTGCGGGTCGGGTACTTCGGCGCCAGCACCGGCGGCGGAGCAGCGCTGGTGGCCGCGGCCATGCGACCTGATGCGGTGCACGCCGTCGTATCACGCGGCGGTCGTCCCGATCTGGCCGGCGGCTCGCTCCCTCTCGTGCAGGCTCCAACGCTGCTGATCGTCGGCTCGCGCGACACCGCCGTGATAGGCATGAACGAGGAGGCCATGCGCCGCATGCGCGCTCCCGTAAAGCTGGAGATCGTAATCGGTGCGTCGCACCTGTTCGAGGAGCCCGGTAGCCTGGAGGAGGTCGCGCGTCTGGCGCGGGGATGGCTCGTGCGGCATCTCTCTGGTGGCGAGCTCAACGTCTCGTGAGAGATGAAACCAACAGACTTTTAGAGAGGTGACATGAACTACACGAACACGTTCATCGCCGGCGCCCTTCTGGGTGCCGGGATCATGTACCTGCTCGATCCCGACCGCGGGCGGAGGCGCCGAGCGCTGGTGAAAGACCAGTTGGAGCATGGCGGACGAAAGCTGGCGGACAGTGCCGTGGGAAGGGCCGAGCACGTGCGGAACAGGGCGAAGGGTCTGGCGCACGAGGCCAAACAGCAGCTTCGTGAAGATGAAGAGCAGGTGGATGACGCCACGCTCGAGGCGCGAGTGCGCGCCGCACTGGGACGCGAGGTCAGCAACCCCGGCGCGATCCACGTGACTGCGTACAACGGGCGCATCACGGTCACCGGTAAGGCGCTGGCATCCGAATCCGACAACGTCGTGCGTACGATCCGGGCGGTGCGTGGTGTGGACCGGGTGGACAACTTTCTGGAGGTCCATGAAAGCGCCGAGGGAGTGTCGGCACTTCAGGGTGCGGCCAACCGCGCGCCCGAGCAGCCCAACAGCGGAGTCGCCCGCCAGGAGTGAGCGACGCAGTCCGGTGACAGCGACATCCCGCCGCGGGCGCTCCATCCGCCCGCGGCTCTGGCGGCAGTCGCACTCACCCTCTTCATGGTCCGCGGCGCACCTGCGCTTGACATACTCGCTCCGAACGCGCGAAGATTTCAGTAGCGCGCTCTGGGGCGCCTCCTGTCCGCCGCAAGGGAGTTCAACTCCCGCCCATGGCTGGTTCGTGTCATACGTTGAACCTTCTTCCTGCGTGTACTCAGCGGACTTCACGCGCGTACACGGAGGAATGTTTCCATGAGCAGGAGACTCACGCCCCAGAGCTCCCTCGAGACTCTCAAGAGGGAAGCGAAGCGCTGTGCAGCCCTGCTCCATGACCGCCAGGAGTCCAAGGCAGTCGAACTCGATGCGTGACCGGCTCGACCTACCATCCTGCTTCTGGCGCACAGCGATAGTGCTGGCGCTACTGCTGCCAGCCGGCGTCGCCGCGCAGGCGACGACAGGGCAGATCAGTGGCCGTGTAGCCACTGCCACGAACGAGCCGCTCAGCGACGCAGCAGTCACCGCGACGAATGCCGAAACCGGGTTCGTCCGCGGCACACTGACGCGCGCTAACGGCATGTTCACGATCGCGCTGCTGCCACCTGGCATCTACAACGTGCGCGCCGCCTCTATCGGCCATCAGCCGCATCAGCTCTCGCAACTGCGCGTCATTGCAGGCGCCAGCACGAGCGCCAGCTTCCAGTTGCAGCTGGGTGTGATCGCGATCGAGGGCGTACGAGTGGTCGGGGACTCGTCCGGCATTGACGTGACTGACGCGTCGGTCGCTACAGTGGTAGCTCGCGAGGACATCGAGAACCTGCCCTCTCTCGGCCGCGACTTCACCGACTTCATTGCGCTGGCGGGTGTGGTGTCGCCCACCCCCGAGACGACGACCGGCGGCCAATTCGCCATCGCCGGCCAGCGGCCGTCGCAGACGAACGTCCAAATCGACGGCGTCGACGCCAACAATTCGTTCTTCGGTGAGAACCGCGGCGGCTCGCGCATCCCATTCAACTTTTCCCTCGAGTCGATTCGCGAGTTCCAGGTAATCACCAACGGTTACGACGTGGAGTACGGCCGCTACTCGGGCGGCGTCGTCAACGTGATCACCCGGGGTGGCACGAATGATTTCGAGGGCACGATCTTCGGCAACCTGCGCAATGAGACGCTGACCGGGCCGTATTTCACGCCTATCGTATTGCAGGGCGACACGGTACGACGTCCGCGCAAGTACGAGGTGATGCAGTACGGCATGCGGCTTTCTGGCCCGGTGCTCCGGGACCGGCTGCACTACCTGCTCTCGGCGGACGGGCAGCGGCGTCGCGAACCGTTCACGCCGCTGGCACCTGAACGTTTTCTCGAGATCGGCGACACCGTCAGCTTCGACGCGATGAACCGATTCGTCGGCATTCTGGAAAGCCACTACGGCGTTGAGAACGCGTCCCGGCTATTTGCACCTTTCCTGACCACGAACGATGTCGTCACGCTGTTCGGGCGCGTGGACTATTCGATCAACAGATCGCACCGACTGTCGTTGCGGCACAACTTCGCCGCTTATCGAAACGACAACGAGACGGCGGGCGAGAGCTTCTCCGGCGGCCTCTCGGCGGTCGAACGGTTGGAGAACCTGTCGAACTCCCTTGTTGGCGAGCTGCAGTCCGCGCTCGGAGCGAAAACCTTCAACGTTTTTCGCTTCCAGTACTCGTCAGAGGGCCGGCCGCGCACTGCCGCCGAGCAGCGGCCGGAGCTTCAGGTGGTTCTGCCAGGGGGCGATCTAGTGCGGTACGGCGGCAGCCACATTGCGTTCCAGAATCGGCTCGACGAGTACAAGACGCAGTTCATCAACAACGTCACCCATCAGGTCGGCGGCCACGCGCTTAAGTTCGGCAGCGCGGCTCTTGTGACTCGCATCCGCAACCAGTTCGCCGGCCCACAGGGGGCCGGTATCTTCCACTTCAGCAACCTTGACGATTTCGAGAACTATCTGCCGGCATCGTACACGCGGCGTCTGCGTAGCGATGGCCTCGTGCCGCGCTACGATTTCCGTGTCATCGAGTGGGCGGTCTACGCGCAGAGCGAATGGCGCACCACATCGCGGCTGACGACCACGTTCGGTCTGCGCTACGACGTGCAGAGCTTCCTCGACGCGCCGCGCCGCGTACCGGATGTGGAGGAAACGTTCGGCATGCGCACCGGCATTGCGCCCTCCGATCACGGCAACGTCTCGCCGCGCCTGTCGCTTGCGTACGACGTTTGGGGCGACGGACGCGCCGTGATGCGCGCCGGCGCAGGCTACTTCTACGGCTCCATCCCCCTGGTGCTCGGTGGAAACGTTGCACAGACCGAGCTGCCGGTGCTCTCGCTCATATGCAGGGGCTCGAGCGTCGCGAACGACCCCGACGCTCCGCCCAGCCCGCGCGACTACACCAGTTGGGATCGGACCGGCGGCACCAGCAATCCCATCGACTGTGCCGGCGGTGCGGGGCTGAGCGGCGTGCCCGAGTTCAGCCTGTGGAGCGAGAATTTCGACCTCCCCGAAACCTTCAAAGCAAACCTCGGCTGGGGGCAGCAGATCCAACCGGGCACGCGGGTCTCTGTCGATTTCGTCTATACGCGAGGCACCAAACTATACACGGTGCGCGACCTGAACCTGCGCGAGCCACAGATCGAGTTGGTCAGGGAGGGCGGCCGCCGCGTCTTCACGCCGCCGCAGTTCTTCACTCCCCGTTCCGGCGCGGCGCAGACGATGCATCGCCGCTTCGCCGACTTCAGCAACGTGCTGGTGAACTCGAATCATGGACTTTCCGAAGCAACGGTGGTAACCGCCGAGCTGGTGCACGTCCTGGGACCACGATCCACGGTGCGCGGCTCGTACACCTTCAGCCGCGCGTTCGACAACTCGTCGTTCTCCTGCTGTGCGTTGTTCGCGGGCTACACCGGCACGCGCGTTGGCGCCTTCGGCCCCAACGAGGTGGGCGCACGCGGCGACCGGGACCGCGGTTGGGGACCGGGCGACTTCGACCGACCGCACACCATTGTCTTCTCCGGCCACACGCAGACGGCATTCGGGTTACGCGTCAGCGCTCTGTGGCGCGTCAGCAGCGGCACGGCCTGGGGACCCCAGCAGAGCGGTGACCTGAACGGCGACGGCGTCAACTTCAACGACCGACCCTTCATCTTCGCGCCGGAGAATTTGCCAATGGACCCAGCACTCACCGCAGAGGAGCGGCTGGAGCATCGCGAGCGCTACGCCAGCTACCTTCGCCAGCATCCCTGCGTGGGTGCCTACGTGGGGCGGATCATACCCCGCAACAGCTGCCGCAATCCGGTGTACAACCGACTGGATGTGACCGTCGGCTACGCGCTGCCCACGCTGCGCCAGCAGCGTGCCGAGATATCGCTCGATGTGTTCAACGTGCTCAACCTGCTGAACGCGAAATGGGGCCAGTACCGTGGCGTGACGATGGCACGCCGCAATCTTCTGGAGCCGCGCGGGTTCGTGTACGACCAAGTCTCTCCCGATGAGGGAGTCATCACCTACAGGGTTCCTGCAACATTTGGCGAGCGACGAGAGCTGGGCACCAACCTGATGCTTCAGTGGCAGATGCAGCTCTCGCTACGCTACCGATTCTGAGCAATCGCGCGCCGCGAACGCCAATACCTCGATTGGTGTGTCAGCCTTTTGGGCGGAGCAATGCGCGAAATGTCGGATGACGACGCAGCGACTCGAGGTCCGGATCAACGTGCAGCGAGAGGTCGTAGCGGAGGCCTTCGGCGAAAGCCTCTCTTAGCAGGTCCAGCGCCTGCCCGGAATCGCCAAGCAGCGTGGCAATCTTCGCGCGCCACAAAGTCTGAACGGGTTGAGTCGGCTGGCGGAAGGAGGCGAGCACGGCAAGTACCCTCTCTGCCTCTGCACGATCGCCTCGCCGCGCGGCGAGTGTTCCCAGGTAGCCGATGTATTGAACGCGCGCAGGCTGCTCCGCCGCCAGTTCCTCGAAGAGCACGCGCGCTTCCTCCCATCTCCCCGCTGCATAGAACGTGCGGGCCAGCGTTTCGCGCTGCGCCCGCCGCTCTTCATCAGTGCGAGTGTCGTACCAGGCGATCGCCCTTTCGAGCACGCGTGCCGCGGCTTCCGCATGTCCGTGCGCGCGCAGTTCGGCTGCCGTATGCAGCATCACTGCCGCGGGCGTAAAGGACTGCTTTGGCAATGAATGACTCTCTTCCAGCACCCGATCGACGTCGTCCGTCCGGCCCAGCGCGGCGAGCGCCCTCGCCTCCTGGAACAGCGGACCCATTAGCTGCGGCTCTCGCAGACGCCCCTGCCTTGCATCCCTGAGCTCGCGCCGGTAGTCGCCGAGCATGTGCCGCGCGATGGTAAGCCAGCGCCAGTAGTACTCCGTGCCATTTAGCAGGCCGCGTTCAGTATCGAGCTGGCTGTGCACCTTCAGCGCTTCGCGAGGTCGATTGTTTGCCACCGCCCAATAGGCGTATCCCGCAAGCAATGAGTTGGGCGCGGTCTCGTTCACCTGACGTGCGGTGCGGAGCGCGGCCACGTTGTCGCCGGCTTGAACGGCCCGGAAATGCTCCAGCAGAGCGCGCTCGCCAGGCGCGAGTTCCTCGCGGTGAAACGCCACGCTCTGTAGTACCGAATCTCTCCTGGCGTCTCCAAGATTGTGATACATCAGGCTGGCATAGAGGCGAGCGATATAGAACGTAGTATCGAGCGCCCACGCCCGTTCGAAGCGCTCGGCGGCCAGCGCGATCTGGTTGACCTGGAACATGCTGCCCGAGAACAGGTCCCGGCCTTCCACAAACTCCGCGTACGCTGCGTAGGTTGGTGGCTGCACGCGGCGCGTGAGCTCGGTCCACTCGGCGGACCAGTCGAAACGCGCCGCCAGCGCTCCGGATATCCGCTGGCGCAGCAGCTCGGCTCCAGCGGTAGCGCTGTCCGGCGGCACTCTGATCGGATCCAGAGTATGCAACAGCCTTCCGCGCGCCGCGTCAGTTATGTGGGCCTGCATGCGAAGCACGCCGCTCTCCAAATAGTATGCGCCGGACACCACCGTTCCCGTACCGGCCTGACGCGCCATCGCCCGAACGTCTGGACTTTCGTCATCAGTTACAGCAAGAAGCGCCGACGTCGCTGAAATCACCTCGACATTACCGGTGAGCATGAGCCCCCGCGCAATCCAGTCCGCGGCCATCCGACCGACCGGGTCGAGCGCCGGAAGGCCAGTGTGGTTCTCGAAGACGGTGACGAGCACGCGGTCGCGCCTCAGCTCCGATCCGCCGTTTACGAACAGGGCTGCGGCCAGCAGGGCGGCGAGAGCGATCAGTGCAGCCGCCCACGCGGGCCCGCGCCGTGATCGCCACGTCGCGCGCGCGACCGGGGGAGCTGTGGCAATGGCGGGAGACAGGGGCCCTTGCGTATCGGGCCTGGCAACGGCGGGGGAAAGCGCCGCGGACGGCGTCCGGCTCGCTTCGACAGCATCGCCTCCATCTGCCATCAGCGTCGCGATCGTCCGCTGCGTCTCCGCGGAAGGCTCGATGCTGTACTCCTCGTCAAGCCGCCGTCTCCACAGCTCGTAGGCGCGGGCGATCCCCGCCCGATCGCCCCGACGATGCAGCAGACCAACGAGGCGTCGAAACACTGGCTCGGACTGCGCATCCAAAGCGAGCACCACGTGCGCACGACGCGCTGCCTCCTCGAGATCTCCGGCAGCCTCGGCACGCTCTGATAGCGTGGCGGCCGTCCGGGCCGCGAGCAGCCTCAGCTGACGACGCTCCGCCTCCAGCCAGCGCTCGAAATCGGACGCGTCGGGGATGAAGAACCCGGGGAGCAGGTCGCCCCCGTAGAGCTCCAGCGCCTCCTCGAGCTGGCCCGCGTCCACCGCCGCCCGCAGGGCGACCACATCGCACCAGATCCGCTCGGGGGCCAACGCGACCTCTTCGTCACCGCGCGGGATGATGACCCCATCGCCCAACGACTTGCGAAGGAAATACAGCGCACGACGGAGCGCCGCACGCGCGCGCTCCTGCTCGAACTCTGGCCAAAACAGGTTCAGCAGTACGTCGCGCCGCTGAAACCCTCCGCCGTTGCTGAGCGCGAGAAACGCCAGCAGCGCCAGCCGTTTGGGCTGCGCCAGGATCGCGCCTAGCGGCGTTCCATCGGGCTGGGTGAACTCGACCGGACCCAGAAGGCGCAGTCGGAGCACGTGAGAACGCGGCGGGGCGCTCGGCGCCACGGGGACCTTCACAGCAGGAGACGGTAAGGGGACGTCCAGGAGACAGGACGCTGGCTTACTGGGGCCAAGATAACCTCGGTACCGAACGGCACCAGATGTCCTGGGCGCCCAGGCTACCCCGGTTCAACCCGAGGAAGCCGGTCATGCACGACTCTCCATCCGCACCCCCGCCCAACGCGCCTGCAACACCGCCAGTCCCCAGACGTTCGCGACGCAGACGCAGCGCGGCGCTCATACGTCTCATGAGCCGATCGGCTTGTGCCGCTGCTGCCTCGGGGCTGCTCGCCTCCACCGACAGCGAAGCTAATGAACTGTCGCCGGAGCCCCCCGAAACGGTCCTGACAGCAGGCGGCGTCGAGATTCGTGACGCCTACCTTGCCGCGCGGATCGAGCTGCTGGAGCAGCGATCGCCGCGCTTTGGCGCCGCGATGTCGCGCGCGAGGCAAGGGTCAATTCCGATCGTCATCGGCACACCGGATCAGGTGCGGGACCTGGTAGCGGAACGGCTATCACTCGGCTTGCAAATGGGTAACGACCGCGTCGCAGACTTTCTCATTCATACGCCCGATGTCGGTTCGCCGCAGATCAGTCTGATCGTCATTCGGGTGCACCTCGACAGGATCCGCGGCGCGACGCGTTGGCGTGCGCCACTCGGGATCGGACGAGGCAGAGCGCGCCGGTGGATGAATGCGACTACGGACGCGATGCTCATCCACGAGCTATGGGGCCACCTGATCCCGATCGTGGAAGCCGGCGACTACACGGGCAATTGCTCCGATCCGGCTCCGGGTCAGCCCGATCTCGAGTCGTGCGTCATGCAGCGGGAGAACGAGCTGCGGCGGGAGCTGGGGCTCAAGCCCCGGGCACAGTACTCGCTTCGCCTCCTCTGACGGGAAGCCCGCGCCAATACTCAAATCATGAGCGTCGCCGCAAACACCGCCGGGTGCGGCGAGCAAACACACTGGTTGAGGCCTCCATCTGCAGCGTAATCCCGCCATGGGACCGATGCTGTACCGGAACAACGCCGCGCTCGCCGCGCCTGCTTGCCTCGTGGCCACTGCAAGAACATCGTGGTGCGGTGGGGGGCGCAGCGGAACTCGGGACGGGACACGCGCGGAGGCGAACAATGCCGTCATCCAGGTCACACACACTCGTGCACGGCGCCATCGCCGGCATCCTGGCAGGACTGATCGTCGCACTCTGGTTCCTGGTGGTGGATCTCGTGATGGCGGAACCGCTGCGAACTCCCGCCTTGCTGGCCAGCGCGCTTCTTGGCGCGTCGCCGGAGCCCGGCATTCTCCTCGTCGTTTCGTACACGATCATCCACTTTGCGGTTTTCGCGACACTCGGCATGGGCGCGGCCGCGTTGCTGCGGGTGGCTGACGTCTCCCCGGGGCTGCTGCTCGGAGGGCTGTTCGGTCTCATCGTTCTCAATGGAGTGCACTACGGCGCGCTGCTTCTGACGGGTACCGACGTACTGGGCGTGCTGCCGGCGGTGCATGTGCTCATTGCGAACCTCGCCAGCGGGATGGCGATGATGGCTTACCTGCATCGCGCGATGGACGCCCAGACGATGCTCGGAATCGGCAACGTCCGGCATTTGCCGCTTCTCGAGCGGGGATTGGTGACGGGAGCGATCGGTGCGGCAGCGGTGGCACTATGGATGTTCGGAGTCGACGTCATCGCGGGACGTCCCCTGTTCACGCCCGCGGCGCTCGGAGCTGTGTTCTTTCTCGGTGCGCAGAGCCCCGACGACGTGAGGGTCACGCTCGAGATCGTGGCCGCTTACACGCTGCTCCATCTGCTCGTGTTCGCGGCCGTGGGCACCGCGCTCGAGTGGGTCGCCGACCGAGTGGAACGCGCGCCGCAGATGTGGCTCTTTGCGGTCCTCGCGTTCATCATGCTGGAGGCACTTTTCCTCGGGATCGTTGGAGCCATGGGGCTGTGGGTGCTGGACGCGCTCGGACTGTTCGCGGTCGTGACCGCTAATGTGATCGCCATCGCGGCCATGGGCACATGGCTGTGGCTCAGGCATCCGCGCCTTCGTCAGGTGGTCGCGACGGCGAGCCCCTCAGTCTAGCGCCTGTGCGGCGCTTCGGTCCGGTGGTTCAGCGCCGACGCGGTGCGGCTTCGCGCTCGAAACGGGCGCGACCGTTGCGGTCCCAGCAACGCGTCAGCTGGGATAGCCAATCTTCCGGACCATCTCTCTCACGCGCGGTTCGTCGCGCAACATCCTGTACACTTCTAGACACCGAAGCCTGATGCTGAAACGGCGCGGATGCCAACGGAGCCGTTGCTCAAGGTCGGCAACCGCACGGTCGGTATCGCCGAGCACAGCGTAAAGCTGGGGAGCGGCCCACTGGCCCGGGCGTTCCTCGAGCCGCGCCAGCAGTTGCCTTACACCAGCCGCTTACGGAAGAACTGCAGCCGAAGCGTCCGCTCGAAGCCAAGCGCGACGTGCGCGTCCAAACTTGCGGAGTTCTCCATCTCGACGTCGGAGCCGAGCTCCAGGTAGCCATGTTCCCTGCACCATCGCTCGACCGTTCGTATCAGTTCTCGACCCACCCCGCCCCGCCGTAGATCCGGGGCCACCCACCAGCCTTCGATGTACGGTACCGGCGTGGAGTCACACCCCTCCGCCCACGGCCGGAGGGAAAAGGAGACGAACCCGCCCAGGCCGCCGGCCGGACGCTCCCAAACGAACACAGTCTCGTCGGCAAAGTCGTATTTCCCAGCCGTCGGCCATAGCGCGCGCACCATGTCCATTACTTCGGAAAGCTCGCCGGGGCGCATCAGACGAACGGGCACGCCAATACCCTCCTCTCGGGCCGCGGTCCGACGCTTCGCGATATTCGGCCACGAGGAGACTGGTGCGAACCAGTTGGGCCGGAGCGGGAAGAGCCTGCCCGGCTTACCCGCTGGCTTCCTCCTTGTACAGCATCCCGCCCACGTATGCCGCCGCAATGGCGACCACCACCCAGGTGAGCGTGCCGATGAGGTAGATCTCCCACGAGAACATCCCAAGCACGGAAAACCCCATCCACATCACCGCGCCGAACGCCCAGAAGTACAGCCCCGCGAGTACGGCAGTCTTCGGGCCTGCACCAAAGCGTGGCCGGATCGCGGCGTACAGCCAAACGAGGAGGATCCCGAGGAGGATGTCCATTACCGCGAATCCTGCGATTGCGGCGGGGCGCTCGGTCGCGGCGACCAACGCCGGGTTCAATGCCTCCATCTCCTGGCGCCACCGGTCGCCGAGCAGCAAACCGTTGATTATGAAGTCCAGCACGAAGATTGTGACGCCGGCGGCGACGCCTCCAATTACGACACGCTGCGTGTTCATGGCCACGGTCTCCTCCCGCCTCTGGATGGTGGGTGCTGCGGGAATCGTACGTGCAGGGGGTGCCCGCACGCCGGAGAACTTCGAGGTCCAATCTAAGCGTTTAGGGTTGTGCGGGCTATGCAGAGCTCATCGATAAGCGGCGGCTCAAACAGGTCACTCCCTGGAGAGGAAGTAGTCGACCGCCTCGGGCGTGATCATCCGGCCAAGCAGTCGGAACGGAACGCGCTCACCCTGGATGAGCGCGAGCGTCGGCACACCACGCACCCTGAGCTCCTCGGCCCGCGCCGCCCCCTCCTCCGTGTCGCTGTCCACTCTCTCGAGCTCGAGATCGAGATTCGCTGCGATCTGCTCTGCGACCGGCGTCTTCTCGCGGCAAACGGCACAACCGGCCTTCGTGACGTAGACAAGTCGGCGTTCGTCGCTCCGCGCTTCTGTCATGGCGCTCCCTCTATTTGAGCGTTCCTTTCATGGTAGTTCATCGAGCGAACCGGCGCGGCCAGAGTGGATCATAAGGTGAGATGTGGATCGGCTCTTTTCGCACTACCGGCTACTCCACCGGCTCAGCACATCAGCTCGACACCATCTGGATTGCCACCCATCCACACTCCAAGGTCCGCAGTTCATCTTCTCCCAGTACCGACCACCCTGTAGCTCAGGCACCAAAAGTAGCGAAGTTCAGTTACCCCGACCTCTTCACCCGCGCCCGCGATACATGAGCACAGCTCATGCTCCGCCGGTCGGGGGCGTGCGCGGGGCGAATCAAGCAGGTAACTTCGTCGAGATCAGGACCCCTTGCAGTTCAGCGCCTCGGAGTCTGCCGCTACCGTGAAGGCCGGGACATCCCGGGCAGTCCAGCACCTCGGAGATTAGCGTCCGCTACCGGAGCGGTCATTATGGAACAGTCGCCTGCCAGGAGTGAACGACGCATGCCGATGACGGTGATCATTGGCGCGGTGGCCGTCTTCGCCGCGCTGCTGCTGCTGTTGGCGGGACCGCTGGGAAGTCAGTGGGGGTGGT
>CAZWSO010000055.1:0-15510 GCA_964636485.1 uncultured Gemmatimonadaceae bacterium | reverse complement strand
TCTGGAGGTCGCCCGACTTGATGCGCCAGCTCTCGCCGAACTTGACCGCTGGAAAGCTCGGGAACTCATCCTTCGGAAGTCCGTGCAGCTTGAACCGGGAGCGCCCGCACTCGATCGTGATCTTCTGCTCCCCCTGCGCGGCGATCTTGACCGGCGCGCTAGGAAGTTCGCGAACGATCTCGGTGAGCTTCTTGGCTGGAATCGTGATCGCGCCCACAGTCTCGACGTCGGCGCTCAGCTCCGTGCTCACGGCCATGTCCAGGTCCGTGCCGGACAAGCGGATCCCACGCTCGGTGGTCTCCACCAGGATATTCGCGAGCACGGGAAGCGTGGTCTTGCTCGGTACGCTCGCCGTCACGGCTACCAGCCCTTCCTGCAACTTCTCCCGCGAGATCGTGAAGCGCATTACCGGCCCTCAAATGGTCCCGGGTCGCCCAACTTGGTTCAGAGCACTGTCTAGGGAAGAATCCATCCGTAACTGCTTCACTACGGAGGCGGCGGGAAACACGGAGCCCCTGGTTAGTGTGTTCTCGCGCTACCCTGATCGAAAATTCGTGAGCGGCACACTACTCACCACCGGGCATTCGGGCAAGCCAGCAATCAGGCTGACTTGCGTGGACATCTCTCACCTTCTCTGTTCTTCCTAGAAGGTAAGGGACAATAGCCGTAGTAGAAGTAGGTGTGAATAAGGGGATAAAATGCGGAACACCTTGTTCCCACACAAGTTGAGGCTTGGAAAACCCTCTGGGAAACTGTGGATAGAGGGCACCTTCTCCACCTCTTTCCCCATTTTTTGGCGCGCCCTGTGGGTGAAGCGGCCATTCTCCACACTATTCCCGGAATCTCTCCAGCGCTGTCCTCAGCCGCTCCACACGCTCCCGGAAGTGCGGATCCGTCTGGCTGGTGGTTTCCACCTTCTCCAGACTGTGAATGACGGTGGAGTGGTCGCGGCCACCAAATGCATTGCCTATCTCCACCAGCTGGAGCCCCATCATCTCGCGGATGAGGTGCATGGCTACCTGGCGCGGCACGGTGAGATGTTTGGTGCGGCTCTTGGAGCGCAATCCCTCCACTGTCGTACCCCACTCCTCGGCCACGGCGGCCTGAATGGTGGCGACGCTCAGCACTGCAGCCTCGGCTTCGCCCGAGCCGTCGAGTCGCAGCTTGTCTCGAAGCGCTTCGCGCGCCAGCTCCACCGTCACATCCTTGTGCTTGAGCGAGGCGAACGCGAGGAGTCTGATGATCGATCCCTCGAGCTCACGGACGCTCGATCGCACGTGCTCGGCGATAAAGCGGATCACCGGCTCTGGGATGGTCATCTCGAGGTGGTCGAGGCGCGCCTTGTTCTGGAGGATCGCAATGCGGTGCTCGACATCGGGAAGCTCGATGTCGGCCACCATCCCCCATTCGAATCGCGACACGAGCCGCGCTTCCAAGCCGGGGATCTCTGCCGGAGGTCGATCGCTGGTAAGCACGATCTGGCGCCCAGCCTCATAAAGCGCGTTGAACGTATGAAAGAACTCCTCCTGTGTCGCCTCCTTCCCCTTGAGGAAGTGCACGTCGTCCACCAGGAGCAGGTCCGTTTCGCGGTATCGCCGGCGGAACGCGTGCGTGCTTCGCGACTGGATGGAGCCGACGAGGTCGTTGGTGAACTGCTCGGTACCTACATAGATCACCCGAATGTTGGGCTGCCGTTGCAGGATGGTGTGTCCGATTGCCTGCATCAGGTGTGTCTTACCGAGACCCGTCTGCCCGTAGATGAAGAGCGGATTGTAGGTCTTGCCCGGCGCAGCGGCCACCGCGTGCGCCGCCGCCGCGGCGAGCTGATTCGACTTGCCAATGACGAAGTTGTCGAACGTGTACCGGCTGCTGAGCTGGGACGCGCCCAGCGCGGAGACTGACTCCGGAGTAGCGGTGTGCTCCGGTGGCGGCGCGACGAAGAGATCCATCTGTGGGCGCGTCGCGCGTTGCTCGTCTACGCGAAAGGTCACCTCGAGGGGGTGCCCAAGGGCTACTGGAGCAAGACTGGCAAGAAGTTGCGCATGCTTCGAATCGTTCCACTCCGCCGAAAACCTGTCGGGAGTACCAACGACGAGCTTGCTCCCATCGAACTCGAGAGCGGCGGTAGGCTCGAGCCAGGTTCGAACGGTTTGAGGTGGCAGCTCCTGCTTGGCGCGATCCAGGATGCGCGACCAAGCTTCGGCAGGTGTCAGTAACATTCCAGATGTGACAGAGAAACGAAAGGGCCGCGAAACTAGATGCGCGCTGTGGAAAAGTCAATCGCGCGACAATCGCGACGGTAAGGGAGCAGTGGGCGACAGTCATAACTACCGGGCTTCTTCCTTTCGATTTCGCTTTTCGGAACAGTCATGATGACAGGGACGCTCTGCCCGACTTCGGGTGCAACCAAACACTCCTCGTTGGACTTCGGCGCACGTCGCTCACGACTCGTCCAGCCGAATCCCGGGCCCGAACTCCGAATCCACCTCCAATTGACCCAACTGCGCTCCTCAGCTAGTTTTCCTCTCTCTACCTACAACAGTTTTGGTCGATCGGAGTTATACATGGGCAAGCCAACCTATCGGCCGCGGAACAAGCGCCGTGTTCGGACACACGGCTTCCGCGTGCGGATGGCAACGCGCTGGGGGCGTGCGACGCTCAGCCGCCGTCGCAAGAAGGGGCGGAAGCGTTTGACGGTCCTGCTGCCGTCGAAGTACGCCGGCGCCTGAGCGGGCCCGGTTCTCGCGCGGCCTTCGGCTGACGCGAGAAGCCGATCTCCGAAGGGTGGTACGCGAGGGGAAGCGTATCCGGACCGAGCATCTCGAGCTCCGGGCGATCGCTTCCCCTCTGCCGCATCCGCGGGTCGGCTTCATCGTTCCGAAGCACGGCTACGGATCGGTGGAGCGCAATCGCCTGAAGCGACGCTTGCGCGAAGCCGCGCGGTTGCAGCTGCTTCCGGCCATTCCGGCAGCTGACGTAGTCATTCGTGCGCGCCGCGAAGCCTACGGCGCCAGCTATGCTGACCTGCGGTCGGAGGTAGGGAGTGCTGGAGGACGGATTGTGCGGGCGTTGGAGCGGGGGCGAGCGACGTGAGCGGGGTGTCAGACATCGGCTTCGGTGGATTCGGGACTGCGTCATCAGTCACGAGTCGCGAACCGTAGCCTGACCCGGCACTCGGCGCTCGCGGCCAATGCGTCACGTTCTGATCTCCCTCGTTCGAGGCTATCAGATCGTTCTCGGCCCGCTGCTACCTGCGTCGTGCCGATACGTGCCGAGTTGTTCCGTGTACGCCATAGAGGCGCTGGACAAGCACGGCGCGCTACGCGGTGGATGGCTTGCCGTCCGCCGTGTGGCGCGCTGTCACCCATTCCGACGCGGTGGATACGACCCCGTGCCTTGAAGTTAATGCAACGTAAGATGCGACGGTGATCGGCTCGCGGTTTCGGGAGCCTGCCTGTATTTCCCGAACCGATACCGACACGTTAGAACCGACTCCTACTACATGGACTCAAAGCGTTTCATACTCGCCTTGATTTTGACGGCGCTCGTCATCTTCGGGACGCAGTTCCTCTTCCCCCCGCCGACCCCGCCGGCTGTTCCCCCGGCCGCGGTCGAGCCAACCGGTGTCCAGCCGGGCGACCCGGCCGTCCCGCCGCCAGGCGAGGTGGTTACGCCAGCGCCCCCTCCACCGGCGGTGGTGGCCGCCCCCGTGCCAGCGCCCGTGGACACGCCAATGGTCGCGACGGTCGTCGTTCCCGACACCATTCGCGTCAACACCCCGCTGGTTCAGTACGAGTTCAGCAGCGTCGGGGCGATGCCGATCGGCGCCGTGCTCCCGAGGCACGAGTCGCTGGCGCGGCCTGGCGCCGCCGTGCAGCTGGCCCGTACCGGCGTGCCGCTCATCACCCTGAAGCTGCTCGCCGGTCGCGACACGCTGCATCTGGACCGGACGCCATTCCAGGTGGAAGCTTCTCCAGCCACGGAGACGGGCGAGGAGCCGCTCACCTTCCGCGCCGAGGTGAATGGGGTGAATGTCGCCATCACATACACCTTCGCACCCGACAGCTACCTCGTGCGTGTACGCGGCGATGTCGAGGGCGTTGCGCCGCCGGCCACGTATCTCGTGTTAACCATGCCGCACGGGATGCGCTCCGAAGAAACCAACATCGATGACGACCGCAATCACTTCGGATACGTCCTCAAGCGGCCCGTCGGCGATGCGGACAACGTCCCCTTCGCCAAGCTCGACACAATGCAGCGTCGGGTCGAGGTGGGTCCGTTCGTGTGGGTGGCCAGCAAGACCAAGTACTTCGTGGTAGGCGCGCTCACCGGCGAGAGGGAGATGCCCCCCTTCTCCGCAGTGACGCTGTGGGGCGAGACGCGCGCGGGGCGCGTTATGACCGACGCCAGTGCGGCCACGCTTCAGGGGTTGCGCCCGGACGGGAGCTTCGAGTTCGAGCTCTACACCGGGCCGCAGGAGTGGCGCCGCCTCCGTGCGCTTGGTCGCGACTTCGTGAACGTGAACCCCATTGGCGGGTTCATGCGGCCGATCGTTCAGCCGTTCTCCACCATTGTGATGCGCGTGCTGCTCTGGATGCACGATACGCTTCAGCTCACCTACGGCTGGGTGCTGATCATCTTCGGCATTGTAGTGCGCCTTCTGCTCTGGCCCCTCAACCAGAAGGCCATGCGAACCAGCCTGCGAATGCAGCGCCTCCAGCCGTACTTCAAGGAGATCCAGGAAAAGCACAAGGACAACCCCCAGCGGCTCCAGCAGGAGATGATGCGGCTCTACAAGGAGCACGATATGAGCCCCTTCAGCATGCTGGGGGGCTGTCTCCCGATGCTGATCCCGATGCCGGTGCTCATCGCGCTCTTCTTCGTCTTCCAGAACACGATCGAGTTCCGCGGGGTATCGTTTCTCTGGATGAGCGACATCTCCCAGCACGACCCGATCTACATACTTCCGGTCGTGATGGGAGCATCCATGTTCCTGATGTCGTGGATCGGCATGAGGAATGCTCCGCCGAATCCGCAGGCCAAACTGATGGCCTACGTGTTCCCGGCGGTATTCACTTTCATCTTCCTCCGGTTCGCGGCAGGACTGAACCTCTACTATGCTGTTCAGAACATTGCCGCGCTCCCCCAGCAGTGGCTGATAGCGAAGGAACGCGCCAAGGTGGCGCCGGCACCAACGAAGAAAACTCCAGCGAAGGCGGCGCCGGCTCGGCGGTAGCGCCGGCAGTGCCGCTCAGTGGGAGGTATGCTCCAGATGGAGGGATGCGCGTTACCTACATCGGTCACGCCACTCTCCTGCTGGAGATCGGGGGCGTGCGTATTCTTACCGACCCCAACTTCGAGACGCGGCTCGGCTTCGTGCTGCGGCGGGCTGCCGCTCCGGGTATCTCGCTCGACGAGCTGCCTCCGCTCGACGCCATCCTGGTCACGCATGCTCATGCCGACCACCTCTCCTTCCGCTGCCTGCGGAGGCTGCCCCGCGACATCCCCTTGTTCGCTCCACCTGCTGTCGAACGATGGCTCCGTCGGCTTGGCTACGGTCACGCGCTTCCGCTCCCTCCCGGCGGAAGCGTGCAGGTAGGCGGTATCGAGGTCGCGGCCGCTGCGGCCCGCCACCTCGGCGCGCGTTACGCCATCGATCGCTGGCGCGCCGCATCCAACATGTATCTGCTCGACAGCGGGACGGAGTCCGCCTTCTTTGCCGGCGATACGGCCCTCACTCCCGACAGCGAGCGCATCGTGGGCGAGAGGCTCACGGCGCAGCACCGTGCGCTGGACGTGGCGCTCCTGCCCATTGGCCACGCGCCATGGTGGAAGCCGGGCTTCCGACGTGGCCATCTCACCAGCGACGACGCTCTCACTCTTTTCGAGCGGCTCGGTGCGCGGTACTTCATCCCCTACCACTGGGGAACGTTTCATCACCTGACCGCGGGCCCTCATGACGCGATCCGCCGGTTGCGCGCGCGGCTGGAGGCCCATCATCGACGCGAGGGAGTGAGAATCCTGGAGCCCGGTACGACGTTCGAGCTGGATCCGGCTGCGACATGAGCGAGCGCGAAGGCGCGCTCACCCTGGCGGGCACCGGCGACACGATCGCCGCCGTAGCCACCCCGCGAGGCCGAGGCGCCCTCGCCATGGTGCGCCTGAGCGGGCCGGCTGCGTGGGAGATCGGCGGGCGCGTGCTCCGACCCTGGCACGGCGTACCGCGCGAGGCGTGGCTGGCGGCGGTGCACGAACCGGAGCGCGGCGACCTCGTGGACCGTGGCATTGCCGTGGCTTACCGGGCTCCTGCCAGCTACACTGGCGAAGATCTGGTCGAGATTACCGTTCACGGCGGCCAGATGGCGCCAGCGCTGACGCTCGCCGCGCTGCTCCGCGCCGGCGCGCGAGAGGCCCTCCCCGGCGAGTTCACGCGCCGCGCCGTCCTCAACGGCAGAATGGATCTTCTTCAGGCCGAGGCCGTGGGCGAGCTGATCAACGCCGGCACGCGCGCCATGCACCGAGCCGCGGTGCGGCAGCTCGAGGGTTCTCTCTCCCGACGCCTGGGCGACCTGCGCGATGCCATTCTGCAGCTCGAGGCGCTGATCGCCTACGACATCGATTTTCCAGAGGAAGATGAGGGACAGGTCCCGAGCGAGCGGGTGGATGCAGGTGCGGCCCGGCTGTTGTCGGCGCTCGACGCCCTGTTGGATACGGCGCACACCGGCGAGGTGATCCGGGAGGGTGCGGCGGTGGTGATCGCCGGGCCTCCGAACGCTGGCAAGTCATCACTGTTCAACGCGTTGGTGGGCTCTTCTCAGGCCATCGTAACCGACATACCCGGCACCACGCGCGACGCGCTCGAGGCGGTGGTGGAGGTCGAGGGCTGGCCGGTCCGGCTGGTGGACACCGCAGGACTCAGAGAATCAGCGGATGTGGTCGAACGACTTGGCATCGAAGTAAGCGAGCGCTGGCTGGCCGGCGCCGACCTCGTGCTCGCCTGTGCCGAGGACCCTGCTGCCCTGGCGGAGACAGTGGAGCGCGCAAGCGCGCTCACCACCGCGTTCGTTCTGCCGGTGCGCACCAAATCCGACGTCGGCGCGGTGCCTGTGCAGCGTGCCGCCACCGGGCACGAGCCTTCACAGCGGCATCCGTACGAAAGCGGAGATGCCCACGGCGGACGTGCGACGGCCACGCTGCGTGACGCCGATCACATTATTCATGTGAGCGCAGTCACCGGCGCCGGACTCGGCGACGTGGGGCGCGCGATTGCATCGTTTTTGGCCAGTGCCAACGTTGATCCAGCGGGAGACACCCCGTTGCTGTTGCGCGAGCGACATCGTCTCGCGGTTGAGCGCGCCAGGGCAGAAGTGGCACAGTTCCGGCAGTTGCAGCAGGACGGTTCGGTCCCCGCCGTGATTGGTGCGGTGCATCTGCGGTCTGCCGCTGCGGAGCTCATGGACCTGATCGGTGCAGTTGATGTTGAGGATGTGCTGGATCGGGTGTTCGCATCATTTTGCGTGGGCAAGTAGCACGCATCTGCGGCGCACCCTTCACGCTACGACTCCATGGGGTGATCGCCCGTGAAGGTGCTCGGACTGACTACGGAAGGGGATAGCGGCGCGGCGCTGGCGCAGGATGGCCGGCTGATCGCGGCAGTTAGCGAGGAGCGACTATCGCGCCTCAAGCTGGTGGAGGGCTTCCCCCGCGGCTCACTGCGCGAGGTGATGCACCTGGCGCATGTGGCCCCCAAGGACCTCGATGGCGTCGTCGTCGCCGGCCACATGGATTTTCTCGTCGACGAGCTGCGGCCTTTCGAGGGATGGTTCGTCGGCTGGCAGCATGGCGGTCTCGTCGGCCGGATGAAGCGGCTGGCCGGCAGGTTCAGCCGCTACCGCAATCAGCTGCCGTTCCTGGAGCAGTGCTACTACCTGGCGATGGTGCCAGGTTTCAGAAAGCGCGAGCGCTTCATCCGGCGCGTGGTCCGGGAGGAGTTCGGCATCACCGCTCCTGTCGTCTTCGTCGACCATCACCTCTCCCACTGTACCTCCGCTTACTTCACCAGCGGGTTCGGCGACGCGCTGGTCGTCTCTGTGGACGGCGGCGGCGATGCCAAGTCGTCGCGCATCTACACCGTGCGTGACGGTGAGTGGGAGCACGTTCACGAAACCAGCGCTTACGACTCGCTCGGCAACTACTACGCTTACATCACGCATATCTGCGGCTTCACCGCTCACAAACACGAGGGGAAGGTTACCGGGCTCGCCGCTCATGGCTCGCCCAGGTATGTCGATCTGCTGCGCGGGTTCATAGACGAGGAGAACGGCCGGCTGATCAATCGCGGGCGCACCGTGTTTCAGACGGCGATCGAGGATCTGCGCAGGGCGCTTCCGCAGGGTTGGAAACGCGAGGATCTGGCCGCGAGCATCCAGGCGCACACCGAGGAGCTGATGCGCCGCTACTTGGGACATTGGGCTCGCGCGACGGGTCTGCGCGACGTGGCGTTATCCGGGGGTGTGTTCGCAAACGTTCGCGTGAACGAAGAGGTGCTGGCCCTGCCCGAGGTGGATCGCATCTTCGTCCATCCGCACATGGGGGATGGTGGGCTGTGCGGTGGCGCTGCGCTCGCTTCGTGTCTGCCGGAAGTGCTACCACGCAGAATGCGTCCCGACCGCACGCCGCTACGCGATGTTTACCTGGGGGGCGATCTCGGCGACGCGGAGATCGAGGCGGCGATGCGGGAGGCCGAACTCGAGCCGGAACCGGTCGAGACGGAGCTGGAGGAGTTCGTTGCCGACCTTCTGGCGAGCGGATATGTGGTGGCGCGTGCCACCGGGCGCATGGAGTACGGCCCGCGCGCGCTGGGCAACCGTTCGGTGCTGTACCAGCCCACCGATCCCTCGGTAAACGACTGGCTCAACGCGAGTCTGCGCCGAACTGAGTTCATGCCGTTCGCGCCGGCGGTGCTATGGGAGGAGCGTGAACGCTGCTTCCTGAACCTGCGCGGGGCCGAGCATGCGGCGGAGTTCATGACTGTCACCGCCCAGGCGACGCCATGGATGAAGAAACACATGCCTGGCGTGGTTCACCTCGATGGCACTGCGCGGCCGCAGCTCGTTCGCCAGGATCGGAACCCCGGCTTCTACCGGATCATTGCAGAGTTCCGCAAGCGCACCGGTCTGCCGGCGGTGATCAACACGAGCTTCAACATGCACGAGGAGCCCATCGTCTGCAGCGCCCGCGACGCGGTGCGGGCGTTCCTGGACGGTAACCTCGACTTCCTCGCGCTCGGTTCATATCTCATCCGGCACCCAAGCGGCATCTCGCACCCACTGCGCCCGGTGGCCGGTCGAGCGAAGGCAGTGCCCGAATCGGGCCCGCGGCCACAGGTGCTTCGCGGCCAGGGGGCGTCGCGCACCTAGCCGTCAAGAAACCCGTTTAGGCCACCGAAGCACGCGCCAGCCCGCAGATCTCCTCGGCTGGCGCAGACCGACCATACTCCCAGCGTCCGCAGCCGAAGTGCTCCCATTCGGCGTGTCCGGGACTCGCCGCACGCGAAACTGCTACAGCGATGCCTTCATTGACGAGCAACTCGCGCAAGGTCGTGCTCCCTGCCGTTGCGCAGTATCCACATTGACATCCGCTTCGAGCAGCTAGCGCGTGCGCGCTTCCGCTCGTCGGGCCGAGGAGACGATGTCGGTGCGTTCGAGCGTGCCGCGCAGGTATGGCCAGTTCGCCTCGATCGTGCTCCGGATCACCTCATCGGTGAGGTCCGCAAGGATCCAGAGCGTAGTTCCGCCAGCAGGCACTGAGGATGCGCTGTTGGGCAGCGTAGTAGCGGTGGTAGGTGCTGCGGCGCTCCGCGCTTGCGAGAACGGCGAAGAAGTCTGGCAGCAGATTGATCAGCAGGCGCCTGGCAGCGGGCTGCGGGCCGGACCGATACTGCCGGACGGGCCAAGATACCCCAGGCTGGCGGGAGCAACAAGGGGAACTGAACAGATGGCACGCATCTTTCAATTTCACCGAGTGACGGGTTGCTGGAGAGGATATGACCACCCTGAGACAGATAGAGTTGAGCTGCCCGGTATGCGGCAACGGCTTCGCCTCCCAGGCGGTTCTTTCCACGAATTCCTTTGGCGGCAAGCGTACTGATTTTCACGAGCGCGCGGCCGGCACGCAGCCGCTGCCTTACTTCGTGCACATGTGCTCGCGCTGCGGCTATACCGGCAGTGAACGGGATTTTGGCGACGAGGCCGAGGTGGGCCCGCTCCTGAAGGAACACGTGTGGGATGAGCTGGCGCCGCGACTCCCCTCAGGCACCGTTTCGGGATCGGACAAGTACGATTTCGCGGCGCGCGTTGCCATCTGGCAAGGGTGCGAACCACGGCGTGTGGCCGATCTGTATCTGAGGGCCGCGTGGTGCTGCGTCGATGAAGGAGACGTGGAGGCCGAGCGCTACTACCGGCGTCACGCGTCGTGGATGTTCGAGCGCTCGCTCGCGGCGTTCGATGGCGTGGAGCACGAGGAGCGCGCTGTCCTCACCTACCTCGTGGGCGAGCTCTGGCGTCGCGTCGGCGACATCCAGCAGGCAGCCGAATGGTTCGACCGTGTCCCGGACGAGGTAGTGAGCCTTCAGACCCAGCAGTGGGTACTCGACGCCGCCCGACAGCAGGCGACGTGTCCGAGGGAGTGGTTTGGGTGAGGCTGAAGGCAGGCCTCACCTCGTTCCGAACAACCGATCCCCTGCATCCCCCAGACCGGGGAGAATGTATCCGTGCTCGTTCAGCTCGCGATCGAGTGACGCGCAGAAGATGCGGACGTCGGGGTGCGCGTCGAGCATTCGTTGCACGCCTTCCGGTGCGACGACAATGCAGAGAAAGGAGATGTGCTCCGCTCCGGCACGCTTGAGAGACGAAGCCGCGGAGACGGCGCTCCCACCCGTGGCCAGCATGGGGTCGAGCACGAAAAAGTGCCGCTCGATCACGTCACCGGGAACCTTGAAGTAGTAGTCCACCGGCTCGAGCGTGTCGTGGTCGCGGTAGAGGCCAATGTGGCCGACACGCGCGGCGGGAACGAGCCGCAACACTCCCTCCACCATTCCCAGCCCCGCCCGCAGAATAGGGACGAGAGTGAGCTTCTTGCCACGCACGCGCATGGCGCGCACCTGCTCGAGCGGGGTGTCCACCAGCACAGGCTCCAGCGGGAGGCCGGTGGTTGCCTCGTAGGCAAGCAGCGTCCCGATCTCCTCCACCATCTCCTTGAAAAGCTTGGTGGGCGTAGCGCGGTCGCGCAGGATCGAGAGCTTGTGCTGCACCAATGGATGCGACGCGACCTGCAAATTCGGGAAGCCGGCGGAGTTGGGCATGCGAAAAGCTACCATTCCCGCCCCACCGGCAGAATACCGTTGCCGTTCGGAGCTGCCGACTGCCGCCGGGCCTGGCGGGTGCAAGCCTGCTGCGAACGCCCGCACGCCTCTCGTTGCCTAGTGGCTGGCGCGGCTTGGAGAGGCGGGCGCGATGCCCGCTGGCGTCCGGCCGGAGCGCTGCAGCGTCACGCGCTCGAAACTCATCGTGATCTTCTCGATCCCGCGCCCGTCACGCGTGCCGGCGGTCACCGACCTGACGCGCACGCCGTGCAGCACGTAGCGAACCCATCCGCTCTCGCCGTTCCCGCTGGTGAGCGCCTCGAGCATCAGCGTGCCTAGCGCATCGCCCTTGCGAAGTCCGAGGGTTGGAGGTTCGGCGCCCCGCGCGGGGCGTCCGCTTGCGATCCCCGATCCCGGAGACGCTGAACTGCGCGCCAACACCTCGATTGCCAGCGAGCCGCCACCTTTGTTGCCGCCGATGCCACGACGAGTCGTATGGCCCCACGACCAGGATTCGATGTCGATATGGTCTTTGCGCGCTCCGCTGGCGCGCTTCGACTCTCCGGGCACGCCCTCCAGCTTGAGGAAGTAGTCGGCGGCGGCGCGAAGTGTGGTATGATTTCCTCCGCGCGCATCCTGGAGTGGCACGGCTGCCTTGGCCGGTGCGGGGCGCTGTGCGACCGCCTCCTGCGCCGTTGGCGCAATTGCGATGGCACAGCCAGCAAGGGTGCGGAGCAACAAGGTGAAGCTCATGGAATCCTCCGGTTCGTCCCATTGCGCACCGCCTGGCGGCGGCGCGTCCCTTGGTTGGGGGACGAGCGGCGGAACGTGCAGCAACCCCTGCCACGCGAGCGGGGATTTGGAGGCCGAACGAGGTGCTTACTGGTAGTTGCCCACCGGAGTCCGGGGTGAAGAATTGGCGCTCATAACGCGAATTCTCACGCCGGCTTTACGTCAGCAGCCCCCGGCAGAAATTCGCCAGCATGGCGGTCTGCATTGGAGAGCCCGTACCGTCGCGGCGCCATTCGTACTCGCCGACGCGCGTCTCCACGGGTCGCACTACCACGGTGCGTCGCGCTACTGCCTCCCTCCGCGAGCGCTCAGCTGATCCCGGAAGGGAGACGATCCCATCCCACGCGATGACGAGAATCTCGCCCAGCGAGTCCTCGTCGGGACGAGCGGGGAACCAGGATACGCTCACCGCATTGGACTCCGCCTGGAGGATGCAGCGACCCGGCCAGCGGTGCAGCTTCACCTCCGTTGCCGGCTCGTCGCGGGGGTGCGCGGGCCGCTGCGGCACCAGCTCATCCAGCAACCGCACCACCTCTCGTTGTACGGCCGAGCGCTGCTTGGTAGTGATGCGCTCGAGCGAGTCGGTGATGGTTTCGGTATGCTGCATGAGTCCTCCAGTAATGAGTCCGTTCCGCCCATCAAAAAGCCCCCGCGCAAGCGAGGGCCCTGCATCCGTGGGCGGGGGTATGCGCGGGCGCAACTGTCGCCAGTTAATGTACTCACCGGGGGCGCCAGGGTCAAACGATGTGGTGCGGTGCGGCGGGTCGAGGGTGTCGTCCAAGACGTCCCGAGGACTGCGGCACTCGACAGAGCCCGGGCGGGATGTCGCGAAGACGGGGAGCGCTCAGGACTCGGCTACGGCGCACGGAAGGTGGCGCTGGCCTCTGTCCGGTCCCAGCGCAGTCGCAACAGGCCGCCACCGCTCTGCGGTTCGATCAGAATGGTGAACTGCTCCACAGGCTCGCTCAAGGTGCGCAGCGACATGGGTATTCGCACCAGGTCATGTGAGGAGTCGTAATCGGTTCCCCATTGGCCCGTTTGCGCGTTCACGATCAGAGTCCAGCCCGTTTGAGAGGGAAGCGTCCATAGCGTGTAGCTTCCGGGGAGGAGCTCCCTGCCACCGATCCGGAGCGAACGATCCGTGTGCAGGTGCGTGGCCTGATTGGCGCCCGTGCGCCATACCCGGTCCCATGGCACGATGGCCCCGAAGATCTCACGACCCCGCTTCGATGGTCGTCCGTAGTTGACCATCACCACCCCGTCAGCGATCGAGACGATCACCGAATCCCGGGGCGACGTGCTTCCCACAGCCCCTTCGCGCCGCTCGCGTTCGGCGAAGACGCGTGCCACCGAATCGATACTCAAGACGGGCACTCGATCACCGGTGTAATTAATCGAGGAGCCCGTGCCATCCACGGTGACAACGCGGCCGGCGGCGTCGAGTCGGGCGCGGATCGTTCCCAACAGACTGCTGCCGAAGGAGACGCGTTCCGCGCTCTCCCGCCTGATCACCAGCGGTCGGGTGCCGAGTGTGAACGCGAACTGTGAGGAAACGATGCTGTCGCCGGGCGTGGCCGGAGCGGAGGCCGCCACCAGAGGGAGGATGCCCACTAAGTCGAGAGCGCTGGCGATGTGCGCACGGCCCTCGAAGGCAAAGCGGCGCGCGCCGGCTGCGGTCTCGACTTCGACAATCGTGGAATCGCCCTGCACGCGAGTCGCCGACCGCGCTACCGGCGCCGCGTTCTCGCCAGCAAACGGCTCCCACGCCGTCTCCTCCATGCGAAGGATCGTGCCATCGGCGTGCAGCGTCGCTTCCATGCGCACCTCACGCACGGCGGGAATGCGTCTCACGGCGTGAACACTTACACTGCTGCCATCACGAACGATGATCTGTGCGTGGCTGGTGTCGCGTCCGATGCGGAGAACGTACGCGCTGGTGTCAGGTGCCGCCTGGGTGAGGGCGGGGGAGGCGAGAACGAGCAGCGCGAGTAGGTAGCTGGGCGGGCAGGTGGCACGCATGATTGCTCCTTGCGAAACCGGTCCGGCCGGGCGATGCGTCCGGGCACACTAACGTAGCTCGGCCAGCGCCTGGCGGCTACGGCTCGGATTCGGGCAGCGATGCGCTCGACGCCGGCGGGTTTCCATTGCCGTCCTCTTCCGCAGTCGTATTCGCCCGTTCTTCGGCCTCGCGGGCACTCGACTCGCGCTTCCTCAGCAACTTCTCCTCCTTCTTTTTCTTGCGCTCGAGCTCCTTCCTGCGCTTCTCGAAGTCATAGTTCGGCTTTCTCGCCAATGTCTGCTCCAGTCGGGGATAATAAGGTATGGACGCGCCCCCGAATGGAGGCAGCCACTACCCGGGAACTACTAAAGGTAGTCCATCGAGACGGAAGGCGCACGTAAAAAGCCACTGTGGCGGTCACCGGTGTTCCACGATCTCGGCGCCGGTGCCGTGGGCGTAGTCGGTAAGTGATGCCTGTTTGCTGTCCGATGAAGGCACACCGTGGCGGTGGCCTGCTTGCGACCGTGCACCAGGCGGCGGCACCTTCCGGGGCGGCGCCGCACGAACACTCACTCATTCCCCAATCAACCCCGCATGCAGCTGGAGTTTTCGGGTGCTGCCCGTGAGGTCACCGGTTCCTGCCACATCCTGCGCACCGGTCGCCACACCATCCTTTTCGACTGCGGGCTCTTCCAGGGGCGGCGACGCGAGTCCGACGCGTCCAATCGAACGCTCCCGCTCGCGGTCGAGGAGGTCGATGCCATTCTGCTGAGCCATGCTCACATCGATCACGCGGGTCGGCTCCCATTCCTGACGACGCATGGATATGCGGGATCCATCTGGTGCACCGCCGCCACGCGCGACCTTTCAGCGATCATGCTCGCCGACTCGGCGCACATTCAGGCGAAGGACGCCGAGTTTCTGGCGCGCCGGCATCGAGAGTTCGTTCCCCCGCTGTACTCGGTGGCGGACGCGGCCCGCGCCGCCGAGCTGATGATCGGCGTTCCCTACGACCGGTCGATGGAAGTCATGCCGGGAGTGTGGGCCACCTTCATCGAGGCCGGTCACATTCTCGGTTCCGCGTCCGTGGTGGCCGACGTACAGGGGAATGGCGAGCATCAGCGGATCGTCTTCTCCGGCGACGTAGGGCGTCCGGGGCTACCGATCATACGCGATCCGAAGCCCCCGGAAGACGCCGACATCGTGATCATGGAATCCACGTACGGCAATCGCGACCATGAGACGATGGTGGGTGCGCGGGAGCATCTGGCGGCCGTCGTCTCGGAGACGGCCGCGAGGGGCGGTCGCGTCATGATCCCGGCCTTCGCCGTAGGCCGGACGCAGGAGATCGTGTACG
>CAZWSO010000054.1:0-15577 GCA_964636485.1 uncultured Gemmatimonadaceae bacterium | reverse complement strand
CAGCTTCTGGCGGGAATCGCAGCTCCGCCGTTCAACGGCGGCGAGCTAGCGTGCTGCTTGTCCAGTCGGCACTGGGCAATGCATCCTGTGCGCATGGCCTCATCCAATGGAGTTTGGGCCGTGGCATGAGTCCGTGCGCGTGGCTAGCGCCGGGCGTGACGCGGGAGCCAGCGCGCGAGAACTTCGCTGCCGATGCTGGTCTTCTGTGGTGTCACCTACGAGGCGTCCGACGCTCTCGACGGTAGGCCGCCGGCGTCGCGCCCATCATCCGCCGGAACCAACGCGTCAGGTGCGCCTGGTCGGCGAAGCCAGCCTCAGCCGCTATTACCGAGATCGGCAAGTCACTCCCGATGAGCCGGTCGGCGGCCCAGTCCACACGCAGGCGCCGCATGTAGTTGCCAATCGGGATCCGGTGCACACGGCGAAAGACCGCCGCCAGATGCGCGGCATGTACACCCGCGGCTCCGGCGATCTCATCGATTCTCAGGTTCTCGCGGAAGCGCGCGTGAACGAGATCTGTTGCCGCGGTCAGCCACGTGGGCGCCTGTGTCTGGTGGATCCCGATTTCCAGATCCAGCCGCGCTGCTTCGGCAAGTATCTCCAGCACCAGACCTTCGATTGCCAGCGCTGTTAGATCATCATCGGGCGCGGCCAGCTCGCGCGCCAGACTCCTCGCCGCGGCAGCGATGGGTCCGTCGCGGAAGAAACTGATCCGATCGAGCATGGCGCGACAGCGCTCGGGCAGAGCTCCCGCCAGGGTGTCTGGCTGGAGCACCACTCCCTGCGCCCCGGTCGACGCGATGTGGTTGGCGTGCCTCGCCCCGGCAGGCTGCGTCAATATCGTCCCCGCCGGGCAGGCAAAAGTGCGGCTGCCAACGCTCGCGCTCTGGAGCGCGAGGTCGAACCCTCCGGCCAGGATCACCGCGAAGGTAGACCGGTCGTGCTCGTGCGTCTCGAGGGTTACGCCGGGCGGGAACCACACGTGCGTGACCGTGCAGCGCGGCACCTCCCGCGCCTGGAAGCGTGGGCTCCACTTGCTCACGGGGACGGAACTCTTCTCCACGCTCCGCTCCTGGGAAACGCCGGTAATGCCCTCAGGCTGGTTGGCAACAGCTCGCGAGTGACATCTCGAATTGCAAGGGGGAATGATAGGCCAACGTCTGGCGTGGTGTCTTGAATGATTCGAGGGCGCGCCCTCGAATCATTCAAGCTCGGCAGTTGTTCAAGACGGCCCGCGTGAGGCGCCTTAGGATCTCCAAAGGAGGCGCACGCCCGCGTTGGTCGCCTCAGTAGCGGCATGGTCGCGGCGAGCCCGGCGTTCGTCGCGATGTGCAGCACCTCTTGTGTCCCTGCTTACTTGTGCGCGGGCTGAAGATACACCCCCACACGGATGTGCTTATGACTGTTTCTCGTATGTCGCTGCTGAGCGCGCTGGCGGCCGCCGTCGCCTCGTGTTCCGATCCCTACGCGCCCTCAATGCAGGCAGCGTCGCAGTTCAGTGTAACGGGCCCATCTCATCACGTGGTGGGCAGCGGCCATGTCGAGCAAGCCGCCGGCCTGAGAGAGTTCACCTTTCACGCCATCGAGCGACCGGACGGCACGGTCGCCGGCAGCTTCAAAATCGTTCTGCCGTCAGGGCTGTTCTTCGAAGCCGATGTCACCTGCCTGGCGGTGGACGGTAACACCGGCTGGGTCGGCGGCATCATCCGGGAGACGAATGCCGCGGTCGTGATTGTCGGCAGTGTTTCGACTTTCTACGCTGTCGACAATGGCGAGGGCGTGGATGCGGCCGATGTAGTGAGTGTCGCCGCCTTCAATGGCGCTGCCGGAGCGGACGTCGCGTTCTGTGCGGATCGGCCTCTTCTTCTCCCGGCGCTGACAGTCGACAGAGGGAACGTGCAGGTCCGCTAGACGGTAACGGTACCGTTCCCGGACATTCCAGCGGGCGGGTCGCGCCGGGCGACCCGCCTATTGGATCGGAACCCCCGGGGAAGAGGGGCTCACTCCCGGCCGCCCCCCCGGGGCATGTTCAATGCATTAAACGTAGTCAGACCGAGATGGGTTCTGGCTTTGGCGTGTACCTGACCCCATCTTGTTGAATCGGGCCGTCTCGGAGGCCGCCATGCAGCACCGCACTCGCCGCGCCGCCATCCTCGTCCTCTTCGTGGTCGCTCTCGGCGTACTCTCCTGCAACGATGCTCCCACGGCACCGCGCGCAAACCTGAGCGGGAGCTGGGAGGGCTTCGTCATGCGAATCGGCGCCATCATGGAGGTAACACTCACCGACAGCGACGGTGCGGTCACGGGTGACGGCCATACCACTGGATACCTGAGCCCGGTGCCGCTGACGGTGGAAGGCACCTTCGAGGCGCCCAACTTCTCGCTCACCTTCACCTCCGAGGGGTTTCTGCCCTTCGTCTTCGAGGGCACGGCCACCCCGAGCCGCATGACTGGAAAGCTCAATGGCTCGGGATTCGAGCACGCCTCGTTGGTGCTGAACAAGAGGTAGGTGGCCTTCCGGCATTAGGCCTCCGCACTGTGGCGGCGAGCCCGCTGCCCTGGCACAAAATGTTTCCATCTCCGGGGCTCGCTCGTGTATAGGGGGTGACAACTCTCTTAACCACGAGAATGATCAGATCCCTGGCTGTCGGCGCGATCCTCGCCGCGGTGGTCGTGCCCGCGCACGCCCAGTCCGCCGCGCATGGCGCGTCATCCGCGCCCGCCCCCGTGGGCGTTACCAATCGCCCCGCCGCTCTCGACAGTGTCCTCGCCTCGGCAACGCCGGTCACCCTGCTCACAGGAGACGTGGTTCGGATGACTGTCTGGGGACGGGCCGAGCTGAGCGGCGAGTTCAGCCTCAACGCTGACGGCACTCTCAACCACCCGATCCTCCAGGAAGTGCGTCTCGTGGGACTCACCCTGGAGGAGGCGCGGCGACGAATGCGCGAGCTGCTCGAGCGCTTCGAGTCGAACCCGCAGTTCGTGCTCGAGCCGCTGGTGCGTGTGGCGGTTGGTGGGGAAGTGCGCCAGCCCAACCTTTACGTGCTGCCCACGGAGACGGCGCTCTACCAGGTGATCGCCATGGCTGGCGGACCGAGCGAGCGAGGACGGCTCGACCGCGTGCGACTGGTGCGGGATGGCGATGCGCGCGTGATGGATCTTTCCAGGGCCGACTCGCCCGAAGCGCTCGTTCCAATCAGGTCCGGTGATCGTCTTATGGTCGAGCGGCGGCGGAACATCCTCCGGGAGTACGTGATTCCGGCGCTGACCCTGGCGGGCTCGGTCGCGTCGCTCATCACCGTCTCGCGCCGCTTCTAGGCGTTCGCGTCTCCGTTCGAGAGCATGTCCGACATCATTCCATCGAAGGGTCGTCCGCACGTCTCCGTCGCGCCGCGCCAGGCCTTCTCGCACGCCGCGGGCGCATCGCAAGAGAGCGCGCTGGACCTGCGCGACGTGCTCGGCGTGCTGCGGCGGCGCATGCTCCTCATACTCACGGTCGCGCTGGCGTTGACTGGTCTCACCGCCGTCGCCGTGATCAACAGCCAGCGCCTCTACAAGGCATCGGCCACGGTCCGACTGGCGGATGCGCGACGCGTGCTCACCGGCGGACTCGACGGTCAGGTAAATGAGCGGCTGGCCGGCGCGTACATCGACCCGATCCTGTCGAACATCCAGGTGCTGCAGAGTCGAGGCGTAGCCATGGAGGCGGTGCGGCGTGAACCGCAGCTGCGCCTCGCGACCAGCTTTCCCGCTCGCTATCTCGCCCACGTGCGAATTGCGGACAGCGTGTCTCACGACAGCCTCCGGCTCTCCTTCCTCTCCGATCAGTTCGTGATTCGCGATCGTGACACGCTGCTGCACGTGCCGTACGGAGAGGTGGTGGACCTCGACGGATTTGCCTTCGCGATCACCGAGGCACCGGACAAGGGAACCGGGCACCTGACGGTGCGCACAGCCAGCGCCGCCGCTGCCACGCTGGCTTCATCGACGAGCGCGCGACAGCGGCGCGGCACCGACGTGCTCGACGTGGAGTTCGTGGGTCCCGATCCGGCAATGGCACAGCTCGCGGCAAACGCGATGGTGGTTGCGTTCCAGCACGTCAACAAGGAAAACGCTCAGCAGCAGTCGCGCCGACGCCGACTTTTCGTGGAGGAGCAGCTCGACCAGACGGAGGCGCAGCTGCTGGAAGCGCAGGACGCGGTCACCGCGTATCGAAGCGGGGAGCGCGTGTACGGATCGCGCGAGCGATTGGCTGCGGAGCAGTCGGGGCTGATCGGCCTGGACGTGCGACGCGAGGAGCTGGACGCCGACCGCCGTGTGTACCAGTCGCTGCTCCAGCGTCTCGCGACCCCCCGCGATGGGAGCGACGCGCTGCGTGCCCTGGTCGCGTCGCCGGGTCTCGCATCCAATCCAGTGGTAGCGGGACTGTACGGGCAGCTCGCGCAGTACGAGAGCCGGCGCGATTCGCTAACCACCGGCCAATGGGCGCGGAGCAGAACCGATCCCGGGGTCAGGCTCCTCGACACGCTCATCACCTCCACAGAGCGCAAGCTGGATGAGGCAGTGCGGAGCCAGATCACGGCGCTCGACGCCCGCATCGCCGCGCTCACCGACCTTCGCGCGCGCAACCTGGCAGGCCTCCAGCATCTGCCGGCGGCTGAGGCCACGGAGGCGCGGTTGCTCCAGCGGGTGGAAACGACCCGCCGGATGGCTGACCAGCTGCGCGAGGAATACCAGCGCGCCCGCATAGCGGAGGCGGTGGAGGCGGGGCAGGTGGAGGTGATCGACGGCGCGGCACTTCCGCGGCGCCCAATCGGACGTCGTCGAGCCACGCTGCTCGCCAGCGGGCTGATGGCCGGCCTGCTGTTCGGCATCGGCATTGCCTTCCTGGTGGAGCATCTCAACACTGCGATCCGTCGTCGCGAGGACATCGAGCAGGAGCTGAACGTCCCAGGGCTGGCGGTGATCCCGCAGATCGGGACGGTCAGCGCGATGTCACGCTTCCGCGTCGGCCCGATGACGCTTCCTCGCCTGCTATCGCTGCACAACGGGCGGCGGAATCCGGCGCAGACGAACGGGCGGGCTCTGGTGACTGTCTCCAACACGCAGGGCGTGGAGGCCGAGGCGTACCGTACGCTTCGCACCAATCTGATTTTTTCCCAGGCGATCCAGACGCTGCGCACGATCGTCGTCACCTCGCCATCACCGCAGGATGGGAAGACGACGACGGCCGCCAACCTGGCCGTCACCTTCGCTCAGCAGGGTCTGCGCGTCGCACTTGTCGACTGCGACCTGCGGAAGGCGCGGATGCACAACGTCTTTGCCATCTCGCGCGAGCCCGGGCTGACGGAGCTCGTTCTGGGTCTTGCGTCACAGCATGAGGTGACGCACCGCACAAAAATCGAGTACCTGCACGTGATCCCCTCGGGCACGCTGCCCCCCAATCCGTCGGAGCTGCTTGGTGGCGAGCGCATGCGCGAATCGGTGGCGCGTCTCGCCGTCGAGTACGACGTCGTGATCATGGACACACCGCCCGTGCACGTGGCGGCGGACTCCGCGATTCTGGGTGCAATGGCCGATGGCGTGCTTCTTGTTCTACGAGCGGGACAGACGGAGCGCCATTCCGCGCAGGACGCGCTGGAGCGGTTGGGCCGTGTAGGTGCGCGCGTGGTGGGTGCGGTGCTCAACGACCCGGATCACAAGGTGCCGGCGTACGGGGGGTACTACCACTATGAGTACTACGAGAAGGCTTAGGGGACACGGGGCCAGGGGGGAGGTTCCGGAACCAACTGCGGGTGACGGCGGTAACGTGACGCAGATGGTAACCGGTGGCAGGTAGCTGGAGTCCGCTAACTGAAGGCGCGCACGACGCCGTGCTGTCGGCCCCGTGAGGTCGGGAATCAGGGAAAGGCTCTCATGCCGAGGGCGAAACGGAACAGGGACCGAGGACTGTTTTGATGCCGCAGAATGCCGAGCTGGTGTACGAGGCGAGTTCGCTGGAGGAACTGTTCCAGGTGCTCGAGGGCACTCATCCACCCCTCCTGCCGGATGGCGGATGGGTGCGCGTTCATCCGGACCGACTTCAGGAGCCGGGGCTCGACGACTATGTGGCGGCGCGCGCGAGGGCGGCGTTGTTCGGGCTCAGGCTGGTCGTGACACCCTACGTATCCGTGCACCGTGTGGAGCTGCGGCGCCGTCACGCACCAATGAGGGATATGGAGGCAGTGGGGGACTGAACGGCAGCGGAGCAGGGGTGAGGGGCCGACAGGCTCGACGATCGTGTATACGCGCAGGGCGTCCGGAACGGGCGCCCTCTGTCGTAGTGGCGGAGTAAGCGGCCGCTCTATCTGACGCCCCGTTTCTCTCCCGCTGCCAGGCCTCTCTTCCAGTGACTCCGAGCCTTCACCGCGCGTCCCAGGTCAGACGGTGCGCACGCAGCGCGCCGAGCGAACATCAACCCGTCGCTCATGCGATTTGTCGTGACCGGGGGCGCCGGTTTCATCGGCTCCCACCTCGTGCAGCATCTCGTGTCCGAGCGGCATGAGGTGGTGGTGCTGGACAACCTGCTCACCGGCACGCTCGACAACATTGCGCCGTGGATGGATCGGATCGAGTTCGTGGAAGGCTCGATCACGAATCCTCGCACCTGCGCACAGGTGATGCGCGGTGCGAACTACGTTCTGCACCAGGCGGCGCTGCCATCGGTGCCGCGGTCGGTGCGCGACCCAATTGCCACGCACGAGGTGAACGTCACCGGCACTCTGAACGTGCTTACCGCCGCATGCGACGCCGGGGTGAAGCGTGTGGTGTACGCCGCATCGTCGTCGGCCTACGGCAACACCGACGAGCTCCCGAAGCACGAGGGGATGACGCCTCGCCCACTGTCGCCATACGCGGCGGCGAAGCTGTCCGGGGAGGAGTATCTGCGCGCCTTTCACGCCACGTATGGCCTGGAGACGGTAGCGCTCCGCTACTTCAACATCTTTGGACCGCGTCAGGACCCGACCTCGCAGTACTCGGCGGTGATCCCACGGTTCATCTCGCTCGCGCTGCGTGGTGAAGGCCCCGTGATCTTCGGCGACGGCGAGCAGACGCGCGACTTCACCTTCGTGGGGAACGCAGTGCGCGCGAACATGCTGGCCTGTGAGGCACCGGCTGTGGCGTGCGGTCAGGTATACAACGTCGGCTGCGGGGCACGCATCAGCGTGAACACGCTATGGAGCAGGATCCGGGATCTGGTCGGCTCGCGCGCCGAAGCGCGCTACGAGCCCTCGCGCACCGGCGACGTTCGCGACTCGCTGGCCTCTCTGGACCGGATCCGCTCGAGCCTCGGCTACGAGCCGCTCGTCTCGCTCGACGAAGGGCTCGAGCGCACTGTCGAGTTCTTCGTGGCAGGCCGCGGTGCCCGCGCCAACGGGAGCTCGCGCGAGCGGATGCGCACGCCGGCCCGCCCCAGCGAGTGGAAACCGGGCCGGCGCGCGGGGACGGCGTAACCACCGCCACACATTCCTGCGGGTCGCACGATTCGGCGTGGCGCCGCTGGATCGCGGCCGGCCCAGATCTTCCCGGCAGTGCGGGCATCCGTAAGTGCCGGGGCCGCCCTCACCACCTGGCCGAAATCCCCCGCCCCGAAACGCATGAGCGGGGCAGGGGTAGAACCGCCCATGCAGATCGCGACGGTTGTGCGCACCCCACGGGTGGGCGCGTGGACGGTAATTGCTCTCGCCGCAGGGCTCTGGGGCTGCGCGGGGAGCGCTCGCCAGGGCGACGGCAATCTGACCCCTGGGGCGGACAGGACGCCGGCTGAGGCGGAACCGCCGGCCGCGCCCCTCGAGGCCGACGTGCCGGCGACTGTGGGTGATGATTCCGGGCACCTCGAGGAACCTGGCGCCAGAGAGCAGGCGACTTCCGGCCATGGCTCGCACACTGGCCATGACCCGCATTCCGGCAAGATCAATGGTTCCCAGACCGGCCATCCGTCTGATTCGCACGGTGGGAAAGGGAACCAGGTAACATCACACGGTAGTCATGCGTCGCAGGGCAAGCCCGCCTCGCCCGTCACGGAGACAACGGTAGAGGCTGACGGCCGAGTGACGATCGCGCGGCCGGAATGGCCCTCGGTTTCGGTGAAGGCGCGCGAGCAGATCGCCACCGTCCGGAACACGGTGGCCCATCTGGACACGCCGGCAAAGGCCAGAGCAGCCGGTTTTCGCCCCGCGCTCGGAATGATTCCCACCATGGGCGTCCACTGGGTCAACATGAAGCGCATGCGCGAAGGAGTGGACCTGCTCGCTCCCGATCACCTGCTGTTCAGCCCCGTGAATGGCGGGCAGCTGCTGGTGGGCGTAGCCTATGCGTTCATGGGCGGCATTGGCGACGCTCCCGATTTGTTCGACGGACGGGACGATGTCTGGCATGAGCACCCCGAGCTGGCGCTCGCCGGTGAAGCGCTGGTCATGCTCCACGTATGGTTCGTGCCCTCGCCGGGTGGCCCGTTCGCGGGTCACAACCCGCTGCTCGCCTACTGGGCGGCAGGGGTACAGCCGCCGCCGGCATCTGCCTTTCACGGTGCGGCGTCCGCGGCGCGCGCTCGCCGTTTGGCGCTCGCGCTGGCCGAGGCGGTGGAACCAATGGCATTCGCTCGGCTCCTTCCTGCCGGTTCCGGGCTGAGCGCCGATATCGAGCGGCGACGTGGACTGATCCGCGCCGTGATTCCCCGCCTGAACGAGGCCCGGCGCGCGGGTGATCAGGCGCGGTGGAACCTGGAAGCAGATGCGGCGATCGCGGAGTGGGAGATGATCCGCGACATGTATCTCGACGCTGTTCCGCTCGAGCAGGCGCGCGATCGGCTGGCCGCATTCTATCGCGAGATGGAGACGGGCGGGCACTGAGAAACTGCTGCGGCTGCGGCAGGGTCTTGGCAGGAGAGAGAGGGGGCCAGAAGAGCGGCCCCTTCGCTCGTCAGATTGCCTGCGTCCTGGTGTCGCGTAGCTGGTGGTCCCGCAGGGCGAGCCGCGGCCACAAGTGCGCGTCGAGGGAGATCCGCCCAGCGCCCACAAGCAGCAGGAAGGTGGAGGCGAACAACATCGTCAGGTCCAGGCGGGACTGATTCAGAAAAGGCATAAGGCCAGTGCTGCCGGACGGCCCGGAGAAGGGACCGAGGGGTCCGCCCATCAGTATGGGGAGCTTGGTGGAGATGAGTGCCACCACCATGATCACCATCAGCGGAACCGCGGCGGCGCGAGTGGCGAGCCCTACCAGCACGAGTATGCCACAGAGCACCTCGAAGGTCGCCACCATGGTCGCCGCCGCCTGCGCGGCGGGAAATCCTATGTTGGCGAAGTTCTGGCCGGCACTCTCGAGATCAATGATTTTGCGTGTTCCCGCCACCAGAAACGAAACGGCGACGGCCAGACGGATGAGCAGAACCGCCGGGTGTGCGTCGGTGCGGAAGACGTCGTGGGTAATCCGGCGCGCATTCATGTGTTAGCCCCTCCTCCCTCAGCGTATCTTCGCTCCCCTCAACCCGCTGTGTTTGCCCGCACAGCCGGTGCCGTGGCCTCCCGCTGGCGAGAGGCCGGATTCTGTGGCAGTTTGGATTTGCGCGACGGAGCAGGCGTCCACCCGAAGCGCGGGTTGGGCGCGCCTCCGTCTATCCACAGCGGTGGAGGTGTCAGATGATTTTCGTTGCCGGAGCGACCGGTTACCTGGGCGGAGAGATCTGCCGCCGGCTGGCCGAAAGCGGCCGTCCCGTGCGCGGGCTCGTGCGATCGACCTCCGATCCCGCCGCTGTGGCTCGCCTCGAATCGCTGGGCGTGCAGGTGGTGCGTGGCGATCTCCGGGATCGCATCTCGCTGGACGCAGCCTGTGCCGGCGTCACTGCCGTGATCTCGACGGCAACCGCCACGCGCTCGCGCCAGCCCGACGAGAGCATCGAGTCCACCGATCAGGACGGTCAGGTTAATCTCGTGGATGCCGCGCGGGCCGCTGGCGCGCGCAAGTTCATCTACATCTCCTACTCTGGCCAGATCGAGGGGGACGATCCGCTCACGCACGCCAAGCGCGCCGTGGAGCGGCAGCTACGCGAAAGCGGTATGACGTATACCATCCTGCGGCCCACGTACTTCATGGAGGCGTGGCTCAGCCCGGCGCTCGGCTTCGACTACACCAACGGGCACGCCACCGTGTATGGAACCGGCGACCGCAAGATCAGCTGGATCTCGCTCGCCGATGTGGCGGAGTTCGCGATCCGAGCGCTCGACGCGCCGGGCGCGGAGAACGCGGTGATCGAGCTCGGAGGTCCGGAGGCACTGAGCCCCAACGAGGTGATCCGCATCTTCGAGGAGACAACCGGAAAACGGTTCGCCGTCGAGCATGTTCCCGAGGAGGCGCTCCGTGCCCAGCGCGATGGCGCTGCCGATTCGCTCCAGCGCTCCTTTGCCGCGCTGATGCTCAATTACGCCAGCGGCAACGAGATCCCGATGGACGACACGCTGGAGCGATGGCCGGTACACCTTACGAGCGTGAAGGAATACGCGGCGCGGGTAGGGTAACCGCCTGCAGGGCAACGCCTTTCCGTCGTTCGTGCAGTGACGGGGGTGCTCCCGGTTCGTCTGTCAACCGTGAGCACCCGTCGTCCGACTCCACTCCCGTCCGCGCTCAGTCGCCCGACGCCCCCTACGGGCGGGGCGGCGATATCGTCGTCACCCTCCCGAATTCCGCTGTCGACGCCTCACATGACCGGGGAGGAGATGGCGCTCATGTCCGACGCGTTCGCGTCAAACTGGATCGCCCCGCTCGGTCCGCACGTGGATGCCTTCCAGCGCGAGCTGGCCGCCAACGTGGGCGCGAAAAACGCTTTGGCAACGAGCTCCGGTACGGCGGCGCTGCACCTCGCGCTCATCCTCTGCGGCGTCGAGCGCGGCGACGAGGTCATGGTGAGCACGCTAACGTTTGTGGCGTCGGTGAACCCGATCGCCTATCTCGGTGCGGTGCCCGTGCTGGTGGACAGCGAGCGCCGTTCGTGGAACATGGATCCGGAACTTCTGGCGGAGGCGCTGGAGCAGCGCGCGCGTGTCGGGCGGCTTCCGAAGGCGGTGGTGGTCGTCCACCTCTACGGCCAAAGCGCGGATCTCGATCCGATAGTCGCTGTTTGCGAGCGTTACAGGGTCCCGCTTATCGAGGATGCCGCCGAAGCGCTCGGCGCCTCGTACAAGGGGCGCGCACCAGGAACGTTCGGACGTGTGGGCTTCTACTCGTTCAACGGAAACAAGATCATCACCACGTCAGGCGGCGGGATGATGGTGTCGGACGACGACGTCCTGATCGCGCGCGGGCTCAAGCTGAGCACGCAGGCCCGCGACGACGCGCCGCACTACCAGCACTCGGAGATCGGCTACAACTACCGCATGAGCAACGTGCTTGCGGCGATAGGCCGTGGACAGCTCTGCGTGCTAGAGGAGCGCGTGTGCGCGCGACGCCGAAACTTCGAGTACTACCGAAACGCCCTCGGCGATCTGCCCGGCGTCGAATTTATGCCCGACGCCCGCTGGGGACGGCACACGCGCTGGCTGACCACGCTTACCATCGATCCGGCGGAGTTCGGCGTTGATCGCGAGTCGGTGCGCCTGGCGCTCGAGAGCGTCAACATAGAGGCGCGGCCTGTATGGAAGCCGATGCACCTCCAACCCGCCTTCGCCCACTGCGAGACGATTGGCGGCACCGTGGCCGCGGCGCTGTTCGCCCGAGGGCTGTGCCTGCCCTCGGGATCCAATCTCACCGAGCTCGATCTCGAGCGCGTCTCGGCCACCGTGCGCAGGATCCACTCGCGTGCCGGGGGCGGTGAGGCGCGGCGCGCATAGCGTCGGCGCCCTCTCCTGCCGCCATTCCGCCGACAGAGGGAATGACCACAGGGACCGCGGCCTCTCAGGGCGCGGTATTACGCGCCTCCTCCCGGGGGATCACTATCGTGCGTGCGGCCCAGCTATCGCGTGGGTTGATGGCGTAGCGCAGGTCGGCGATGTGGACGCGAGTCTCCTGTTCGCCCATGTCGATGACGAAGAAGGGGAAGCGTGACCAGTCGAGGAACCCGCGCCCCTCCGGTGTGGCTGCAGCGGCGCGCGCGGCGGGATGCGCAGCGTTGCGAGGCAGGGAGTGACCGGTAAGCTCGAATCGGCGCGGCAGCCAGGTGAACCGGCCGAACAGGTAGTGATCTCCGTTCTCGACGACAACGTCGCGGCGGAACGGGTTGACGGGTACTGGTGAGATCATGAACGGGCCGTATGTGATCCCCTGGGCGCGCAGGACCTGGTGCACGTGCGCACGCGCCGCGACGTTGGAGCCGAGCATGGCGACGGCGTAGAGCACCACCAGCACGAGCGCAGCCCGTGCGGGCGTGGGGAAGAGGGGCGCGTGATCGTCGCGCTCCGACACGCCAGCGCCTGCACGCTGCCGCGCCCACCGCGCCTCGCGTCTGGCGATCACGATCCCGCCCACGAGTACGAGCAGTACCCACGGATCCACGATGAACAGCGCATCGCCAAAGAACCATCTGGACGAGAAAGGCATGAGCAGTCGCACGCCATAGGTATTCAGGAAATCGAGCAGCGGGTGCGAGACGATGGAGATCGCCGCGAGCAGCAGGATCTGTGATGGGATCACCGGCCGCTGCGGCACGCGTCCCCCTCGTCGCCGCACCAAACGGTCCCACGCCAGCATGACGCCGGTGAGGGCGAAGGGAAGCACGACCATCGCCAGCACGCCGTGCGTCAAGCCGCGGCGAAACTCGAGGTGCCTGGCAAAGGGCATGGCGAAGGCGTCGATGTCCGGCAGGTTGGCGCCGATCATCAGTGTCGCCATTCCCAGCGCGGACCGACGCTTCAGCCCCGATTCCCCGAGCGCGGCGCCCGTGAGCGTATGTGCAATGGGATCCATGGCGGAGGAAAGTGCCAGAGTCGGGCGGCCAGAGGCCAGGGGCTACGAGCCTTCTCCCAGTGAACTCTGGGCGACGTGGCGTCGGCCAGCGATGTCGGTGATCCGCGCGCGCTCCTGAAGGCCCTCCTCGCGCATGCGGTGCGCAATGCGGATGAGAATGATCGTCGTCGCTACCAGGCCGATGGCGGCGAACACGAGCAGCGCGATGCCTGGTGGCTGCGGCTGACGCGTCGGTTCTGGTGCGAAGGCCGCCGGGATGATGAGTGAGAGGTTGTGCGCGCCGTGAAGGATCACTGCTGCCCAGATGGAGCCCGTAGCCCAGACCGCATAGCCGAAGAAGATGCCGGCGAAGAACCGCGTGGGAAGGCCGAGGAGCTGCAGGTGTGCCACGGCGAAGATGATCGCCGTGATGATGATTGCGCGCGTCGTCCCGATGCGGCGCTCGAGCGGTCGCTGGATCCAGCCGCGAATGCCGAACTCCTCGATGATCGGAACGGCGATGCCGAGGAAAACCGCGAGCACGATCCATCCGCCGGGCCGGCGCATGTAGCCCTCGAGCGGGTTGGGTGTCGGATCGGGTATGCCGGTGATCCCCAGGTAGATCACCAGAAAGAACGCATGGAAGAGAAGCATTGGCACGATGGCGACGATTACCCAGCGCCCCATGCTGCCAAGCGGACGAAGCCGCACGATCCGGCGCGCCTGATCGCGGATCCCCTGCCGGTAGCCGTGGACCCACAGAAACGCCGCCGTAACGATCGCGATCCAGACGACGCCGAGTGCAGGGGGCATCGCCATGAAGAGCGACCCTACGCCAAGCCAGAACAGCACGAGCAGCAGCGCGACGAGAATCGGGAGAACGAAACGGCGTAGTAGGGACACTGGAGGTAAGTGTTTGAGGGCGGCTGTCTGTTTCAGGTGTCAGCCCTCAGGTGTGGGGCAACTCAGGGATCGGACCAGGTTCGCCATCCGGGACCGAAGAATCATCCATCGGATCGCTTCCCGTCGAGAGTCAGATCGATGTTTGCCCTGTAAACTTCGAGAGCAGGGCGGCCGGCGCCTGACCCTCGGCACTTCTGGCCCTTTCCCCAATCCGCGCACGTCGCCAGAATTCATGCAAGTGCATCTCTCCGGCCATCAATCTGTACGGCGACGCACTCCGCGCAGGAACTCCCAGCGCGCGCTTTCGCCGCTCCTCAACACCGAGTAGCACATGTATCGTCTGGTACTGGGGGCCGTCGCGCTCTGCCTGGTCTTGAGCCTCACGGGGTGCGATCAGTACGGCACCGAGCCCACTGCGGATGCGAACGTCCGTCTGGTCAACGTCTCTCCCGACGCTCCCGATCTGATACTGGAGCTGGCTGGTGAAGCCCTTTCCAGCGCCACTTCGTACGCACAGGCGTCGGAGTACGCGACCGTCCCCGCAAACCAGCAGCTCAGCCTGGTAGTGCGGGCGAGTGGTGGCACAGTGGTGGGCCAGGTGCCGCTCCTCCTGCGCGGCGGCACCGACTACTCCATCGTGGCCTACCGCTCCTTCAGCGACCTCCGCATGACACCTCTGCAGGATCTGAACACGCCCGCCCCCGACGGCGAAAGCCATGTCCGCTTGCTACATATCGCAAACACGCTCGGCGCGGTTGACCTGTACGTGACCGCCGGTGAAGTGGACGACATCAGCGCCGTGACGCCTACCATCCAGGATCTGGAATTCGAGCACATCACCAGCTACATGCCATTCAGCGCCGGCGCGCGCAGGGTGCACATTACCGACGATGGGACCAAGGACATCATTCATGACACTGGTGCCCTCACATTCGGCTCCACGGGCGTGTACACCATCTACATCATCGAGAACGTTGGCGGTGGAGAGCCGTACGGAGTGTTGGTGGTGGTGGACGCCCTGGAACAGTGAAGCCGGCGAGCGAGGCTCGGATTCAGAGCCTTCACGGCGTCAGCGCGACCAGCAGCATGTAACAGCTACCCTACCGGGCGCCGATGCGCTCGCGAGCCGCCGCCTTCCTGATCCTTGCAACCTGCCTCATGTGGTGCCTGAAGTGACGGAGCAGGAAGTGGAGTACCTGCTCCGGCGTCAGCGGACCGCCCACCGGATGGAGAGCAACAAGGCGATTGACGTCGGCGGCGGTATAAGCGGCGAAGTGGCGCCCCAGTTCCTCGGCGCTTTCGGTCCAGCGGGCCCGGAGGTCATCGAGGTCACCGCTCTCGGGCGGCGTCACCAGCTCGCGCACCTTGACCGGCATCGGCACTCGAACCCCGGTGGCGAGCACTAGACGAAGCACCGCATACCCGAGCAGGTTGCCGGGCCGTCGCCGAAGATTGCCCGCCAGCCGCCGCGGATCGCGCATCATCATCAGCACGCCGCGATCCGCAAGCTCCAGGTGATGGGCCACCTGAAGAATGGACCAGGTCCCTTCCGATTCCCTGTAGTTCAGAAGGGCCGGCTCGAGCTCCGTCAGCACCGTCAGAAACGTCTGGCGCTTAACGTCGAGCTTCGCGAGCAGCCGCGCGTAGGTGGGGAGCATAAGGGAATCTGACAAGGGCCGGGGGCCTAAGGCCAGGGCCAGAAGCGAGGGGGGAGCAAGAGCCCGGGGAGCCAGAGGCAAGGGGAGCGAGAGGCAAGGGGAGC
>CAZWSO010000053.1:0-15769 GCA_964636485.1 uncultured Gemmatimonadaceae bacterium | reverse complement strand
TGGATCTCGCGCTCAGTAGGACCTTCTGCAACGAGGCGCGCGATCTCCTCGTCCACAATGTGCATGACGCGAGTGAGCTCCACGCCGGGGCGCGCCTGCACGGTGATACCGAACTGGCCGGCAAGCTGCCGGCTGGACTGATTAGCAGAGACGAACTGTGCGAGCTGCTCCTCCCGGACGAGTCGCTGGTGGAGTCGCGAGCTGCGCCCACTGGCGAGCACTATTGCGAGCACGTTCAGGTCGGCATCGCCGGCCTGGAACTGGGCGGGCGTCGGCCAAGTGAGATACAACCGGGGGAGCTGTACGCGATCCTCCAGCACGAGCCGGCGTTCGGAGGTCAGCTGTACAGGCGGTGGCGTGGGCCGCTCGATGGGGGGGCCCGCAGGAATGTCGCCGAACCAGCGCTCCACCCATGCCTTCACCTGTGCCGGATCGAAGTCACCGACGATGGCGAGAGAGGCATTGTTTGGCGCGTAGTACATTCGGAAGAACTCCTGCACATCCTCCAGCGAGGCAGCGTTGAGATCCTCGAGGGACCCGATGGTCGTCCACGAGTAGGGATGGCCCTCCGGATAGAGCGCCGCTGAGATCGTCTCGAAGGCGAGGCCGTACGGTGCATTGTCGTAGTTCTGGCGGCGCTCGTTCTGCACGACACTCCGTTGGTTGTCGAGCTTTTCCTGCGTCATGGCCGGCAGCAGGAACCCCATGCGGTCGGCTTCCTGCCAGAGCACACGCTCGAGGAAGTTCGACGGCACGGCCTGGAAGTAATTCGTTCGGTCCGCGTTGGTGGAGCCGTTGAGCGTGCCCCCCGCCTCCTGGATCAGCCGAAAGTGTGCATCGTCGCCGACGTTGGCCGAACCCTGAAACATCATGTGCTCGAACAGGTGAGCGAATCCGCTGCGGCCGGGGCGCTCGTCGCCTGATCCGACGTGATACCACAGATTGACAGCGACCACCGGAACGGATGTGTCGCGCGACAGCACCACATTCAGCCCGTTCGCGAGCCTGTAGTTCTCTATCGTAAGCTGGACAGGGTGCTGAATGGTAATTGCGGTTGGACGCGCCGCACCGTCCTGTGCGGCCGCCGGTCTCGTGGGCCACGTGACGAGGGCCAGTGCCGGCAGGGCGGCAGCGACAATGAAGTGTCGTGGCATTGCCATTTCGGATGATGGTCGGTCGATCGCGGCAGTTCGGGTTGCCACGTCCATCCTACTCCACTGGCCACGATGTCGCAACGCGAGCCCCTCTGAACCTGATTCCCGTTGGTTCCATGGGAGGTGGTCAGGTCTTGTCGGCGGGCTGCGCGACCGTACTCGACTAGAGAATGCGATGCAGTCGGCGTCCCAGAAGCTTACGCAGCGTGCTGTACGGGGGCAGGTGCTTCTCGACGTCGGCGAGAGAGCTGACCCAGGTGGTGCTGGCCGCGAGAAGCACGAAGTCGACGAACGATTCCAGCGCCCACGGTCCCGCAACGACCGCCAGCAACTCACCATCCAGGGTCATGCTGCGGACGTTCTTGTTGATGGATCCAGTCATAAAATAGATTGCCGACTCGCGCGCCGAGTCGGACAGGGCGCCGTGGAGTGCGATCAGTTGGCGGGCGGTGCGCAGACGCTCCTCGTCACTGGAAGTACTACGCGACGAGATGTCGTCGGCGCTGTCTGCCGAAACGGCCAGGATACGCTCGAGCACTGAAGGCAGTTCGGGACTGTCCGAGAATGCGCGGATGGTCTCCGCACCGAACACCCACTGTGTCTTGCGATGAAGCAGGGGATTGCGGTCCCGAACGTCTTCGATCGTCCGGAGTGTACGGGACACAGCGCCTCTCCGCTCTCCTTCGCGCCCGATGACAGCGAGTGCCTCGGCAGACAGAGGAACGTGCTCCCTCAGAAAGTCGTGGGAACCCCAGGCCCGGGTCACGTACGAGAGGGAGCTGGCGTGGTCATCCAGCGGCGAGTCGCGCGCGAACAGGCCGATGCGCAGGTCGCCTCCTCCGGCACGAATCGCCTCGCCGAGCACCTCCTCCACCAGCGTGATCCGGGTGATTAGCTCCTGCATCAGCGACATCCACGGAAAGTCGTTGGCTGGCGCGTTTCGCTCCGCGGGCGCTACGACATACACATGGCAGCCACGAAGTGCAGCACCAACGAGCTGGGCGGTCCATTGATAGCTCGACCAGAGCCCATCCGGCACGAAGAGCAGCGTGCCGGCCGGAGCGAGATCGTACAGCAGCATTTGGATAAAGGTGGCTTCCTTCGCTCCCCACCCCACTTCGTTGTGCGCCTGGAGCATCCTCGCCGTCGCTCCAGAGGCCTCGAGCGCGGCAACACGTGACTCGCGGTCCGTCCGCCGTGGGGCTGCCCTGACGGCTGCCGGCATCGTCCCGCCCGCCAGCCGATGACGCTGGAACGTAGCGCGGAGATACGGCAGCGTTGCCGCCGCCGCCGGGCCGCGGATGATGATGGCGCGGTCGTCCCACGTGGCGCTGGCGTAGTGATCACCCACACCCACTCCGGAAATGATGAGCTCTCCACTTGTGGGATCGGTTTCGTCAGCATCGCGCAGGATCAGCTTCCGGTGATCGCGAAGCCAGTTGTCAGCACCGACCGGCATTGTGAGGATGCGCCGTGATCGAAAGGTGAAGTCCGATGGATTGACGATGTTGACATGCACCTTGACGACGCCGGTGATCCAGTCGCGGCCGAGCGCGGCGGCCTGTGATTGCATGCGCACGGAGCTGCGCACGGCTGTCCGCAGCGAATCCTGCATGGATTGGAGTGCTTCCTCCATCGCGGCGAACCGAGAGCCCAGAGTGATCTTGTGGTTGAGCGGGCGCTCCAGCAGAGTCAGCCAGAGACGACCATCGGTCGCCTCGTAGAAGAACTGGTCCAGCACAATGAGATACGTCGGAAAGCTGCCAGCGCGGTCATAGTCGTGCACTGCATCGCGGAGCGCGCGCAGGTACGCAATGGTGGTCTCGAAGCCCGTGCGGTCAGGATTCCCGAGATCGTCACGACCACGGTAGTCGTGTATCCACAGCACATGGTACGACCGCGTCTCCCGAATCGTGCGCCTGAGCTCGTGCTGAAACTGCGGTGCATCGATGGTGACAGCGGTGTTCCCCCCCTCGAACGGCCGTTCCATCGCCAGGGCGATGATCTCGTCAATCTGTGCCTGGGTACTGTGTTCCTCGGGGCGAAGAACCAAGCCCAGGGGCAGCCAGCTGAGCCGGGCGTCGGCTTCGATCTCTCCGATGCGTGCGCGAAGCCGCTCGAGATCCGACAGCCAGACGTCGAGCACGGCGAGCACCTCCGCCGAATACTGCACCTCCAGCTCGCCATGGAGCAGCAGCCACGCCGCGTAACTGGCGCGGGCGCGCGCCGCAAGACCGTGTAGTGAGTTCGGCGTCCGGTACTGACCGATCGTACGATTGTATGGCAGGACGATCTCGATGAAGGCAGCCCGCCGTGCCGCATCGGCAAGCGTGCGGCCGCGCACAGCCGCATCCGCTCCTGCACCGGCAGCGAGACCGAAAGCCCGATCGAGCGCCGTGTGGTAGGCGTCGGCTTCGCGATGGTACTGGCTCTGTCCGGGTCGCTCGGGCGTGGCGGAAAAGAACTCGGCCGCGAAATCGGCGAGAATCTCGCGCCACTCGCGAACGCTGGAAGAATAACGAAGGTGCTGCTCCTCAATCAGCCAGAAAAAAGTGAGGATCGATACGAGTTGTGTCATGTGCACGCGCGCGTCGCGCAGCGCGAAACGCACCTCCTCGCGCTCCGGAACCGCGACGGAATGCATCATTCTCGGAGCGGGTGGTAGCGCAACGTCCGTCGTTCGCGGCCGCGTGCGTCCCGCCAGCGGCTGCCCCAGCGGCAGCATGAAGCTCAGGGCAGCGGAGTGACGCCGCGCGGGAATCCACTCGACGCGGAGCTCCGATCCGGGAGCGGGCCAGCCCCCGCGCTGCAAGGGGAGGGTTGTGCCGAATACCAGATCGGCACGCCCGAGTCGTGTATTCCAGTCCAATCCCGCGTGCACGAGAAAAGGCGACGATGTGAGTTGTGCCTTGAGACCGCCATCGAGCTGCGTGCCCCGCTGGCCGATGTACCCTTCCACGTTGACCCCGAGCAGTCCCGTGACCGGATTGCCCACCGCGCGGTGCACGCCGACAGACGAAGAAAGCCCCATGGCGTGTGGCTGGCTGAGGCGGTCGACACCGTAGCCAACGGAGACAAACGGTTTCCACCGTGGTGGCTGACCTATCGACCTCACGAGATCCCACGTCCCAGCGATCGGTGGGTCGGGCAGCTCCACCGGCGGTCCCTGGGCGAGGGCCGCGACCGCCTTCGTGCACAGGACCAGGATCGCGGTCGCAGCGAGCCCGGCGCTGTGGTGCGCCGAGCGTCGCTGGCCGCAGTGCAAGCGGGTTGACTCTGGTCGCATCAGGCGGCAGACCTCCGCAGCTCACGCCAGATGAGAAGCGCGAATATAGTCGTTGCGACGGCGCCGCGCTCGGTTTCGGCAAGTGCGGGCTCCATCCACACCTTGCCGCGTCCCCGCAGTTCAAGGGTTGCCACCATGGCTTCGCCATCGAACACGAGGTAGCCGGGCGCATGTTCCCTCCCCCCGGCAGCCATGAGCTCGCTGCTATTGGCATACTGCACACGATAGTGCTGCTGGGGGCCGAGCAGTGTGCCACCCAGCTCGTAGCGACCGGCGAGCTCCAGCCGCCATCCTGATTCACCTTTTGCCGGGTCCAGCAGGTTGCATTCGAGCTTGGCCCGGTCGCGTGCGTCGTCGCCAATGATCGTGATGAGGATGCATCGCGCACCCCAGCTCTCGGCCCCGCTTGTGCGCAGCGCGTACTCGTAGCGATGCGAGACTGAGCGGCCGTCCATTAGCGGCCACCGCCGGGTGGCTGCGGATCCCTGGAACCCGATCAGGGCGTAGTTGCCGACGCTCATGTGGGTGGGCACTCCGGTGACAGCACGCGCCCCCGTTTCGGACCGCGACACCTGCGTCAGCGGACGCCGACCATGGACGGACGCCTGGCAGGCAGATGTAACCGCCAGCAGCAGCACCAGGGCAGGGAGTGCCATGCGCCGGCTCCTGCTTCTCGGCACGGGGCGACCGCGCTGATCGACCTGAGACGGCGCATTCTGGGCCGCCTTTGAGGGAGCATTTTTGCTGGCCATTTCATCCTCCGTCCACTTTGGGGCTCCGTCCCGCCGCGCGGTGCTTTGGGCGGTTGCCGGCGGCGCGCGGAACGGCTTGTTCGCGCTGCCTCAAGGTGGGATGCGCCGTGGGACGCCAGTATACGCGCGCTGTCGTACGGCCCTGGCGAAGATGTCGTAGGGGGGATGTGGGGTTACGTAGCAGCGTCATCGAAGGGCGCCTGGCGACGCCATGGCGCCCGTGACCGCGACCGACCCGGCTTCACGCTGCGGCTTGGTCGACGCGTACTGGCGGGCTCCGGCCAGGCGGAGTAGTATCGCAGCAGGTGGAGTAAGGAGGACCCATGGGTACCGTGCGCGCCATTCTGGCCCGGAAGGGCTCCGAAGTCTTCTCAGTCGCCGCCGACGAATCGGTCGCGAACGCCGCCCGCCTCATGAACGAGCGCAGCATCGGCGGTCTCCTCGTCACCGAAAAGGGTCGGATGGTGGGCATCTTCACAGAGCGAGATGTCCTGCGGCGCGTGGTCGCCGAGCGGAAAGATCCGGCAGGCACCTTGGTGCGCGACGTGATGACGATGCCCGTGCTGTTCTGCCGCGCCGACGCTACGATCGACGAATGCCGATCCGTAATGACGAACCGGCGAATCCGTCATCTCCCGGTCATGCAGGATGAGGAGCCATGCGGCATGGTGACGATAGGCGACCTGCTCGCCTTCGAGGTCGAGGAGCAGGCAGACACCATCCAGCACCTGAATAGCTACGTGTTCGGCGTCCGCTGAGCGCGAGTACTCCCGCCTCGGTACCCTCCGTGCTTCACGTGGCCGAAGCCGGTACCTGGGCCATTGCCAGCGCTGATGGTCCGGGTTTCGCCATTCAACAGGGCCCGTTGCGTGGCAGCAGTGCTTCCGCGCAGCGAATCCCCATGGCGACGGAGCGTGCATGGTGAACTACCGGGAGTACAGTCGGCGGGAAGTTGCTGTTGCCGGAGGGAGTAGTCCGAGCATGTGGCGCCGAGCGTGTACAGCGCTTGCCGTGCTGTTTCTGCCGATACTGACTGTCGCGTGCTGGTCGGATGAAGGTGACGCCGCCGTGTTCGAGGCAGGCTCACACTCGGTGGATACTCTCCGCCTGCTGATCGCCGAGCAAATGCATGAGGACCGGCGGCCAGGCGACGCGGACGGGCACGCCTGGGCTCATGTCCGAGCTATCTATGCGAGCACGGAGAATGTTCCGATCTGGATGGGCGAGCGCGGGCTGAACGATCGCGCGCGGACGCTGCTGCACGAGCTCGCGAGTGCGCACGAGGATGGTCTTCGGCCCGAAGAGTACCCGCTACAGAGAATCGAGACACTCCTGCTCGAGCTCCGTGACGCCCGCGAGACGCCTGTGGAGAGAGTGGTGGAGCTGGAGCTGATCCTCACGTCGGTACTATCTGCCTATGGCGAGGACATGTTGACGGGGCGCATCGACCCGCGCCAGGTGGAGCAATCGTGGCACATCGACCCGAGCGAGGTGGATGTGGACAGTGCGCTGGTGCGCCTCGTGAACGCCGCAGATTTTGCCGCCGCCCTTGGGGCGCTACGGCCGGCTGACGAGGAGTACGGCGCCCTTCGGCGGGAGCTGGCGCGCTATCGGGCGATCGCGCTAGCGGGCGGCTGGCGCGAGGTGCCCAGTGGGAGCGTGCTGGCGCCCGGTGACAGCAGCGACCGCGTGCCCGCCATCCGGGCTCGCCTTGAGGTGGAGGGTTTCATCCGCGCGTCGGAAGCGGCGGAATCTCAGCTCTATGACGAGGCTCTTGCGGGCGCCGTCTACCGCTTCCAGCAGCGCTATGGCATCGCCATGGACAGCGTGCTGGGTCCGGAAACGCGTCGCACGATGAACGTGCCGGCGGAACGCCGTGTTCTGCTGATCGAGGCAAATCTGGAGCGCTGGCGGTGGCTCCCGCATGCATTTGGACCGCGCTACATCCTGGTCAATGTTCCTGCCTTCCGGTTGCGGGCCTTCGAGGAGGGCGAGCAGCTGATGGACATGGCGGTGATCGTGGGCGAGGAGTACACTGCTACTCCCGTCTTCGCCGACTCGATGAGCTATCTCGAGTTCCATCCGTACTGGAATATTCCGATGAGCATCGCGCGGCGTACGATCCTACCCGAGGCGGCGCGGGATCCTGGATATCTGGCGCGAAACAATTACGAGATCGTGCGCAGCTGGGCGGCGGACGAGCGCCCGATTCCCGTCTCGAGGCTCAGCCGCTCCCAGCTTCAGCCGCAGAGATTCCCCTATCGTCTGCGCCAGGCACCCGGTCCCACCAATTCTCTAGGTCTCGTGAAGTTCATGTTTCCAAACGAGTTCGCCATCTACCTTCACGACACGCCGTCGGGCGAGCTATTCGACCGCCGCGTAAGAGCCTTTAGCAACGGCTGCATTCGAGTCGAAAACCCGGTTGGCCTCGCCCACTGGGTGCTGGAGCCGAATGGCGGCTGGGACGACCGGCGGATTCGCACGGCGATGCAGGGACCAACGCGCCGCGTCAATCTCGAGCGTAAAGTCCCTATTTACATCATATATCTGACCAGCTACGTCCGTAACGGGCAGATGCACTTCCGACCAGACGTTTACGGGCGGGACGACGCACTCATGGATGCGCTCGAGCCGGCGCAGTTGAGCCGGCAGGCGTCCGAGCAAGTCCTTGGGATCACGAATCTGGTCCAGTAGGCGAAGCTGACCTCGGTGACCGATGATGAACGAAGGGCCCCGATTCGGGGCCCTTCTCGACATCGCGAGGTATCCAGCGTGGCCGCGCTCTATCCTTCGACGATGATGAGGTACCTGGAAGTACCCCAGAACTCGCGGGGCGCCGCAATGCGAAGTCGTCCCGTGCCGTTCTCGGGAACGATCATGGAAGCATCGTGCCGCGACACTACACGGAATCGAGAATCCGCACGCTGGAGCTGCAATTCGGTGGTCTGGAACTTGTCGATGGCGGTAAACAGGGACGGATCCAGCCGGCGGGCGGGAACAAGGGCCTTCTTTCCCATGAAGAGGAACTTGGAGCCTTCCTCCACGATGATCCCGCGTTCCATCAACTCCTTCCTTGTCCCGATCACGTAGTAGACCGTGTCGGTCTCGCGCCGGAGGCGGTCGACACTGTCTAGGGCCGCCGCACGCTCCTCGCTGACGAGGCGGTTCGCTACGCGCAGCGAATCCACGGTAGCTGCCATCTGCTCGATCTCGACACGCTGCCGTTCGACCATACCCTCCAGGGAAGCGATTGTCTGTGTGTACTGCTCGATCTGTTTCTGGAGCCGCGTGCTGTTGGCTGAGAGCGTCTGTACGCGCTGGCGGCTCTGCTCGAGCATCGCCGTTACGTCCTCGACTTTACCAAGGAGCACCTCGCGTGCCTCAGCGCGCGGGTCGGCGGCGGTTTCGCCGGCACCCGCGGCCAGTCTCACGCGAGGCTTGAGGCCCTTGACGTCCGAGATTCGCTTGTCGATGTCCTCGATCAACTTGGTGGTCGCCACGAAGTCCTGCATCAGCGAATCCTGCTGATCAGCCGTCGCCTGCATGTCCGCCAGAGTGGTATTCAGGACAGCGATCGAGTCGGCTTTGGAGGTCATGCCGCCGGCCTCGCCGAGTTTTTCGCAGCCGACCGCAGCAACCAGGAGGAACAGAATAGGGATGAATCGCATGGGCCCTCTCAGGGGAGTTGGCGCGCACCAGCATGTGGTGCGGGCGCGGCTAGGAAAGCTGAGTCTGGAGAGGAAGGCCGTCTGTGACGCGGATCACCGGGCCCGAACGGGGATTGGCAGAGCCTCGACTGCCCCTCGGGGCCACCTTCAACCGTGGGCGATCGCTGACGCCGGCGGATCGTCAGGCGCGGCAGCCGCGCGCCGCTCGAGCACTGTGCGGATGGCCAGAACCACCGCGACAGCGGCGATCACGACAATGAGCCAGCGAACCAGGCCGCGGGCGTTCGCGCTGCCACCGCTGTTGTCGGAACTCGCGGGTAGCGGGCTCCGACAGCGCCCGCATGTCGGCGGGCGTAATGGAGCGGTGTACAGTCGTCGATTGTGTCATGATCCAGCTTCCCGATGGGCCGCCGCCTGGTCGCCGCGCGAGCCCGATCTCATGCGGGCTCCCGGAGCGCCGACGGGGTGTGCCGCCACAGCTCGATGCAGGGCATTCCAACGGCCGGTGTCACGACCAGGTGCAGTCCCAGTTGCTCCAGTCGAAGCCGCGCCCCGAGGAGCGTACTGATATCCTGCTCCGGCAGGATCCGCGGATTAAGGCGCACCGCGCCCCCATGCGGGAAGGCGGGACGAGCGGGTCCTTCCATTAGCTCGTAGAGCTCCTCGAGCGATCCGAAGCTGCCGACGATGTCGAACGGTGGACGCATGGGCCCCTCCGGGCTTTCGGCTCTAATCTGAGGACTCAGCCTACATGCATGTCGTCACGAGCAACATCACGCTCTGGCGGGGAATCGTCACCCGACGGCGCTTGGCTGCGCTGCTGCCTCGTGCCGAGCCGTTCGCGCTCCTCGCGCGTTGCTCGCGCCCGCGTCTGAGTGCTTGGTTCCCCTTCGGTTGCCGCTTCCAGTTCCCGCGAATAGCTTGCCCTCCAACAGCCCTCAACGCGCGGGCGCTGCCTGGTGCGCGGGCATCCGTCCCAGTCTGGCCCAATTTCCACTCTGTGAGCGACAGCCGTGACGACCAGAAGAGACTTTCTTAGGCAGGGTGGCGCCGCGGCCGCCCTCGCCGCGGTGGGGCTGCACCCAGGCGCCGAGTACGTCTCGTCGCTGATTCAGCCCTCAATGCCGGTTGCGATGCCCACCCAGGATCGCATCCGTGAGTTGATGATGGCTGCGCTGAACGCTGCCCGTGGCGCCGGAGCGACCTTTGCGGATGTTCGGATCGGCCGGAACCGTCAGAACTTTACGATTACCCGCGAACAGCAGATCGTAAACGTGGTCGACACCGATACGATTGGCTGTGGAGTGCGAGTACTGGTGGACGGAGTATGGGGATTTGGCGCGTCGCGCAACCTCACCACTGACGGTGTCGCGGCGGCTGCACGAGAAGCAGCGGCGATCGCTCGCGCCAACCGGATTGCCCGCGCTCGTCCGGTGGAGCTGGCTCCCGCGTCTCCGAATCCGGACGCCACATGGCGCAGTGCGTTCGAGATCGATCCATTCGATGTAGCTGTGGAGGAGAAGGCGGATCTGATGTTCCAGGCTAACGCCGAGGCGATGAAGGTCAGTGGTGTCCGCTTCGTGAACAGCTCCATGTTCTTCGTGAAGGAGGAACGCAACTACGCCAATACCGATGGCTCCCTTATCACGCAGACGGTCATTCGGAGCTGGCTTCCCTTTTCGGCCACCGCGGTTGCCCCCGACCAATCCGACTTTCAGACGCGCAGCAATGTCGTGCCCCCCATGGGAAGGGGTTACGAGTACGTCAAGGCACAGGACATCGTCGGAAACGCCCGCCGGTGGGGCGAGGAGGCGGTGGAGAAGTTGAGCGCGAAACCCGTAGAGGTGGGTCGCTACGATCTCATTCTCCATCCTTCTCATCTCTGGCTCACGATCCACGAGTCCATCGGCCACCCCACCGAACTCGATCGCGCCATGGGCTATGAGGCGAACTATGCCGGCACCAGCTTCATCGCGCCGCCGGAAGAGTTCCTCGGCAAGTTCAAATACGGCCCGGAGTTCATGAATGTGCGCGGGGATCGGTCGGAAGTAGGAGCGCTCTCGACGATCGGTTACGATGACGATGGTGTGCGGCCGGAGGATTTTCTCATCGTCAGGAATGGAATATTCAACGACTATCAGACCACGCGCGAGCAGGCGCCCTGGCTGGACTGGTGGTATACGAGTCAGAACCGTCCGACGCGCTCGCATGGATGCAGCTATGCAGACTCGTGGTCGAGCGTACAGTTTCAGCGGATGCCCAACGTATCGCTGCTGCCGGGAGAGAAAGACGTTTCCTGGGAGGACATCATCGCCGCCACCGACCGCGGCATAGCGATCATCGGTGACGGCTCCTTTTCGATCGACCAGCAGCGCTACAATGCGCAATTCGGCGGCCAGGTGTTTCATGAGGTGCGCAACGGCCGAATCACTGGAATGCTGAAGGACGTTGCGTATCAATTGCGGACACCCGACTTCTGGAATGCCATGGACATGATCGGCGGTCCGGACACCTACGAGCTCGGCGGGAGCTTCTTCGATGGGAAGGGTCAGCCGAGTCAGAGCAATGCCGTCAGCCATGGGTCAGTGCCGGCGCGCTTCCGCCAGCAGAACGTCATCAACACGGGGAGGCGTCAGTGAGCACGCCCAGGAGTCTGTTCAGTCCCGCGCCCACACATCTCATGGTACAGGGTGCATACCTGACGCGTGATGAGGCAGAGGCCCTCGTCCGCCGCGTCATTGGGATGTCGAGTGCCGAAGCGGTCCAGGTGGGCGTGGGCGGTGGCTACCAGGGCAACCTGCGCTTTGCCGCCAACCAGATGTCGACGTCCGGGGGTGTCTCGAATGCGTCGATGGGGGTGACGAGCTACTTCGGCAAGCGCAGCGCGGTGGTGACGACCAACGACTTCTCGGACGAATCGCTGCGGCGCGTGGTGGCGCAGTCGGAGGCGCTGGCGCGCATCGCGCCGGAAAACCCGGAAGCCATGCCGGTGCTCGGGCCGCAGCAATTCAGGGAAGTGCGCGCATTCTTCGACTCCACGGGAAATCTTCGCCCGGAGGAGCGGGCTCGCGCCGCGCTCACCGCACTCGAACCCGCGCGCTCCGCCGGCGATCTCATGGCGGCGGGATATATGGTGACCGGGGCGCGCTCCAGCGCCATGGGGAACAGCGCTGGTCTTTTCGCCTATCACCGCTCCACGTCAGCCAACTACACGCTAACGGTGCGAACGGCGGATGGCACCGGATCGGGTTGGGCTGCCGCTGACAACCCCGACTGGTCGAAGCTCGATTTCCGCGCGGTGAGCGAGCGCGCGATCGACAAGGCGCGCCGGTCGCGCAATCCGACGGCTATCGAGCCAGGCCGGTACACGGTAATTCTGGAGCAGCAGGCCGTAGGCGACCTGGTGCAGCTCATGGCGTTCTCTGCGGGCGCACGAGTGGCGGATGAGGGGCGGAGCGCGTTCAGCAAGCAGGGTGGAGGGAACAAGATTGGAGAGAAGATCGTGGACGAGCGGGTGTCCATCTTCTCCGACCCGGCGGATCCCGATCTGCTCGGCCAGCCGTACTCCGGCGACGGGCTGCCGCTGAGCCGGCAGGAGTGGGTTAAGAACGGCGTCCTGAACCAGCTGATCTACGATCGCTACTGGGCGGAGCGTCAGGGAAGGGAGCCGACGGGTTTCCCCACCTCGCTGAAGATGGAAGGCGGTCCGACCTCGACAGAGGAGATGATCCGCTCGACGCCGCGCGGCGTCCTGATAACGCGGCTGTGGTATCTACGACAGGTAGATCCGCGCACGATCCTCTATACCGGTCTGACGCGCGATGGAACGTTCCTGATCGAGAACGGCCGCGTTACACGCGCGATTCAGAACTTCCGGTTCAACGAGTCTCCATTGTTCATGCTGAACAACGTGGAAGCGATCGGGCCGGCGCAGCGCATCGGCGGCACCGAATCCGGCGGCGCGATCGTGATGCCGTCACTCAAGGTACGCGACTTCCACTTCACCAGTCTTTCGGAGGCGGTCTGACCGTCCGGGCTGCGGGCGTCATGGGGATTGTCGCGTGACGCCAACCTCCTCCGCGGCTGTGGTCCGCGACGCCGGGCCGGAGCGGCGTGATGCGCTGCTCGCGTCGGCTGCCCGCCTCCGCGCCGAGATCCGGCAGCGCATCGTGGGACAGGAGCAGGTGCTCGACGAGATTCTGATGGCGCTCGTCGCCGGCGGGCATGCGCTGCTGGTAGGTGTGCCGGGCCTCGCGAAGACACTCATGATCCGGTCCGTGGCTGAGGCAATGCACCTCGAGTTCAGGCGGGTGCAGTTCACGCCCGACCTCGTGCCGAGCGACATCACCGGCACTGAGCTCCTCGAGGAGGACTCGGCGACAGGCTCCCGAGCTTTTCGGTTTGTGCAGGGTCCGGTTTTCGCCAACATCGTCCTGGCCGATGAGATCAATCGCGCGCCGCCCCGAACACAGGCGGCGCTGCTGGAAGCGATGCAGGAGCACGCAGTGACCGCCGGCGGCCGCACACACCGGCTGCCCGAGCCGTTCTTTGTACTGGCGACGCAGAACCCCATCGAGCAGGAAGGCACATATCCGCTGCCCGAGGCGCAGCTCGACCGGTTCCTCTTCGACATTCGGGTCGGCTATCCAGCCGAGGACGAGGAGGTGGAGATCCTGCGCGCCACCACCGGTGCGCCGGTCCGTCCACTCGACGCAATGATGTCGGGAGAGGAAGCGATCGCTCTCCAGCGCCTGGCGCGTGACATCCCCGCCGCGGAGCCGGCGCTGCGGTATGCGGTGGCTCTGGCGCGCGCCACGCGAGCCGGCGAGGATGCCCCCGAAATCGTACGGCGCTACGTGCGCTGGGGCGCCGGGCCCCGAGCCGGCCAGGCGCTGATACTCGGCGCCAAGGCGCACGCGCTTCTGGATGGCAGGTTCGCCGTCGCCCCGGACGACATTCGGCGCGTCGCTCCCCCAGTGTTGCGCCACCGCGTGCTGCCCAACTTTGCTGCCGAGGCGGAGGGTGTCACGGCCGAGCGCATCATCAGCGAGCTGCTCGAGCACGTGGAGACGCCGCGTAGCGACATCAGGATCTGATCCAGTGGCGGGGGATTACGGTACGCTGCTCGACGCGGTACGCGGCGTCCGCTGGCCGGCCCGCCGAACGGTACCCGGGGTGGTTCACGGAGCACACCATTCCCGGCTGCGCGGCATCTCGCCCGAGTTCACCGAGTATCGCCCTTACCGGCAGGGCGACGATCCGCGTCGCATCGACTGGAAACTGCTTGGTCGCACCGACCGTGCCTCCATACGCCTGTCCGATGATCGGGCGGTTCTGACGACCCAGCTGGTGGTCGATGCGTCGGCCTCCATGGCGTTCCCGGAGCCCACGGCCGGGAAATGGGCGTACGCGCGGTCGGTCGTCGTCGCCCTCGCCGCGATAGCCCAGGGGCAGTTCGATCCAGTGGGGCTGGTGGTAGCATCCCCTCGTATGGAGGTACTGCCGCCGCGTGCCCGCCGCGGCGTCGTGGCGGAGATCGCCGGCGTTCTGGATCGTGCGGAAGTAGGTGGGAGTCCGGGGCTGGCGGCAGCGCTGGCTCGCGCCAGCCGTGCGCAGCGTGTGGCCGTCGTGTCCGACTTTCTTTCAGATGAGCAGGCGATGCTGCGCGTCGGGCGCGAGCTCACCGCGGCCGGCGTCGAGCTACACGCCGTACACGTCGTCGCGAGGGAGGAGATAGATCCTTCCACCAATGCCATGCTGGTGTTCGACCCGGAGAGCGAGCAAACGGTGCGCCCACTTGCCAGGCAGACGCGTGCCGGATATCTGCGCGCTTTCGCCGAGTGGCGGGAGCAACTGGCAAGCGCGTGGCGCGGCACAGGTGCGTTCCACACCATGGTAGAGACGGATGAGGCGCCTTGGCGCGCCGCTCGCCGCGTCGCCTCCGCCGCAAAGATAACATGACGCTTCTCGCGCCGGTGTTTCTTCTGATCGCCGGAGCAGCGGCAGCCGCCCTGTTTGGCCTTCACTTCATTACACGACACAGGCCACCACGTACCCCGCTGCCCACCACTCGGTTCGTACCGGAGTCGGCAGCCAACATCACCGCACTCACGCTGCGACTCTCGGATCGCCCGCTTCTGGCTCTGCGAACGCTCGCCATAGTTGCGGCGGGGCTCGGCCTTGCCGGCCCGATCCTGGACAGTTCGCGCGAGCCAGTTGCTCGCGTCGTGATCGTCGACGTGTCGCGCGCGGTAGCGGATGCCGGCGAAGCAAGGGATAGCGCGGTGCTTTATATCCGGGCGCAAGATCGGCTCGTGCAGTTTGACTCGACGGCGCGTATGGTACACGGCGAGTTTCCCGACTCGCTTGTTGCGCCGTCGTCGCATCTCGTGCGCGGCTCGCTGTCGGCAGCGCTGGTTGCGGGGCTTCACGCCGCCGCGGAGTTGCGTGATCGTGCCGACTCCGTGGAGCTAGTGCTGGTGTCACCACTCGTTCGTGAGCAGATCGATGCGGCCACTCTCGAGCTTCGGGCGCTTCACCCGGGACGCATTCGAATCGTCCGGGTGCGCGCCGCCGAGCCGGCGGTCCTCCGCTGGCCAGTAGAACTGCGCGCCACTCCGGGTGACCCACTTCGCGCGGCTCTGGCGCTCGGCTCGGGTGCATTGAGGCCGAGGGACGAGGACGACATACCGGCCGCTGACCTTTACGGCGTCCGTATCGCGCGGGACGTGTTAACGGGGGCGGACAGCCAATGGGTGCGGAATCCAGAGCACGTGCTCGTGTTCTGGCCGGAGGAGCCTGCTGTACTTCCTGCGGCAAGGAGCCGCGTGGACAGCGTCGGCGCTGTCGTTGCGGGTCGCGCGGCCGTGCTCGCGTCGTTCGAGCGGCGCGCCGACCCAGCGGCGGGCG
>CAZWSO010000052.1:12744-15845 GCA_964636485.1 uncultured Gemmatimonadaceae bacterium | reverse complement strand
CCAGTAGCCGTCCAGCAAACAACATGGTGCCGAGATATCCATGCGTTCCGAACCAGAGAACGATGAGGAGAGTGATCACTCCCCTCACGTGAACATCGGGGCTGAAAGCTCGACTGGCGAGCCAGCTTACGAACGCAAACACAAGCGAGATGGCTAACGGCGGTACCACGTCGGAGATCTGGACGAGCTGGTCAACATTCTTGGCGGCAAGAGCGAGCACTGGGTATAACGCCGCGCAGAAGGGGTATACAATAAAGGTGCGTCGCTCGAGCAGATTCACGGGCGCTCCAGGAGGTAATCCAGGTTTCGTATCGCTGTCGTCAGGCTGTCCACGATCCGGTGAACGGCGTTCTCGCTGATCGGCCTGTTCGGAGGAGAATTACGAAGCGCGGTCGCTGAGAACCGCCGAAGGCCTCGTGCGCGGAATTAGAAGGAAGGACGAGCCTGCGCGCATCGCCGTCATCGCCGGCGGACCCGATCCCGAAAGGATTTCAGGGAAACGGTTATGTGCGACCAAAAACGCTTGACGACGAACATGCCGCCGAGTAGACCGGCAGCGAGCACCTGCAGAATCACGCTTCCCGAGAGTGGATCGACGTAGGCGAGCATAAACTGGAACGGAAGCTCGGGCACGAACAGCAGAGTAGGCACGAAATCTCCCTGGCTTGGCGGGGGGGAGGGGGGAGGTCGTGGAGAGGAACGATCAAGTCGCCGAGGCAGACGCCTCGAGGGGCGGCTTAGCAGTGCAGTCATAATGATTCTCAGCCGAGCTTTCGTCAAGTGGTGTGTAACGCAGCATCAGGCGGAGACCGTCCACGGTGCTCTGCTGTATCACTTCACTGTTCATTCGGCACCGGATCGCCGTGCATTCTTCCCGCCAAAGCTCGGCGGCAGGGCATTGGCTGCCGAGCCCTGTGCCAGCTGGCTTCTCCATGACAGCGTCGCACTAGTGCAGGCGTTCACTCGACCGCTATCGTTCTCGGATTGCGTTGGGCGAGCGCGCCGAGCCCGGACAGAAGAAGGCTCGCAACGAGCACGACAAGGTACACACGGAGTTCGGCGCCGAGTTCATCGCTCCTTGCCAACTTGACACCTCACTCGTCAAGGATCGTGCGAAGTGGAGCACACAAAATAATGGGCAATGCGCCCTCGCGCACGATTGCGATGAGAGTTGACGATTCTCGAGCGGAGACTCCCTTATGGCAGCCTGGCTGCCGGACCTCATGACAGGCGGTGTATCAGCTCCCGATCGTCGATCGCCCGCTCACTCGCCCTCGATCGGAGGGCTCTCGCGCCTGAGAGTGGAACCCGCCGCGCTAATCGTCGTCGTCATCGGCATTGCCTTGCGGCTGCTGCAGTTTTTTATAGATCGGTCCCTCTACATCGATGAAGCGGCGCTCAGCCTGAACTTGCGTGACCGTGGCTGGCTCGAGCTGTTCACGCAGCCGCTGGATCATGGACAGACGGCACCTATCGGCTTCCTCGCGCTACAGAAGCTCGCGATGCTCCTCATGGGTACCGGCGAACAGGTACAGCGAATCATACCGCTCCTCGCTGGCATCGCATCCGTTCCGCTCTTCTACCATCTGGCACGTCGGTTCCTGAGCGGTCTGGCGCTTCTCGGGGTTTTGGTGCTGTTCGCGAGCTCGGTGCCGCTTGTCTTCGCCTCCGCCCTCGCAAAGCCATACGCGCTGGACGTGCTCGCAGCAGTCGTACTGCTGGGCATGGGAGCGCAACTGGCCGCGAGCGGCTCGATTCGCGCTCACTCGATCATGTTCGGCTGCACCGCGGGTATCGCTTCGCTGCTGTCGCAACCATCGGTGCTGCTCACGTCCGGGATGCTCGCCGGTCTCCTGCTACTCTCAATCGCACGCGCCGATTACGGCCGCAGCGTCGGCGTCGTGCTGGCGGGCGCGATCTGGGCGATCGGGGCTCTGCCCGCCGTGATCTATGCAATGAACACCCTGGATCCACAGGGGAGAGAGTACATGCTGGATTTCTGGGCTGCGGGGTTCGCTCCACTTCCACCAGCCACACCCGAGCAATGGCTCTGGTACCCGCGTGCGCTGCTTCGACTGGTGGGCAGCACGCTCAATGCATTACCGGCTCTGCCGCTGGTCGTGTTGTTCATGCTTGGGATGATCATGTCAGCGCGACGGCGCCCCGTCCTGTTCGCGCTGGCCGCTGGACCCCTCCTCGCTACGCTTGGAGCCAGTGCCGCGATGTTGTATCCCTGGAGCATCGGAGGTGTGGGGATGTCCGGACGCGTCCTGCTCTTCCTCGCACCGATTGTCCTCCTGGGCGTTGGCGAAGGACTTTCGTACCTCCTGGATCAGTTAAAACACCGAGCGCTCCACGTCGCGGTCGTCGTGATCGCGACAGTGCCCGCGGTTCTCCCGGCGGCGCTCGTTCTGCCGATCTACGAGGACGAACTGCGTCCGGCCCTGGAGTACGTGCGAACGGAGCGGCAGCTCGGAGAAGCTCTTTACATCTACTATGGTGCCCGTCACCCATACTCCTTCTATCGTTTGGCCGACGATTCCACCTCAGGTCCACTTCTGCTGGGCCGCTGCGCCCGCGATCAGCCCGCAAAGTACGCTGAGGACGTTGCATTGATCGCCGCGCATGACCGCGCTTGGGTAGTGATCGCGCATCCGGTGCTCGGCGAAGACGCCGTCCTCACTGACTTGCTCGATTTGCGTGGTACGCAGCGGGCGTCTGAATCCTGGCCCGGTGCGAAGGCCATGCTGTACGACTTCTCGATTCCGTCGCAAACAGGATCGCCTCACATCCCCCCAGCGCCAGTGCGGTGGCAGAAGATCGGCTGTCGCGGAATTCACGCCACGATGCGCTTCGAAGAGTGACCGCAGCAGTCACGGGAATCCTTCCTGGAGCGGCAGTCGACGGCTGAGCAGAAGCAAGGCTACCGTGGACGATACGCGACATCACTGCCGTCCCATTGGTCGTGAGAGCAGCTTTTTCTAATCGCTGGGCGCGCGAGACACACTCTTTGCTGGTACAGCAGTGTGCCGCTGGCCACGCGTGTGCTGCTGAAGTCTCGGCTGTGATCTGGCTGTCAGACCCGCACGTACAATGTGATA
>CAZWSO010000052.1:8706-12644 GCA_964636485.1 uncultured Gemmatimonadaceae bacterium | reverse complement strand
GCTGCTGAAGTCTCGGCTGTGATCTGGCTGTCAGACCCGCACGTACAATGTGATATACAGCCGCTACTCCATCACGCCATGTGATCTTCTTGCCTTCCTGATACGTGCGTCCGTGATAGCTGATTGGAACCTCATAGACCCGGGCTCCCATTTGAGAAAGGCGCGCGACGATCTCGGGTTCGATCCCGAAGCGCTGGCTCGTTAGTGCCATCGTCAGGAAAGCGTTACGCGAGAATGCCTTGTAACCGACCTCCATATCGGTGAGATTGAGATCGGTCATCATGTTGGAGAAGAGTGTCAGCATTCCGTTCGCCACGCGATGCCAGAAGTAGAGCACGCGGTGCGCGCCCGCCCCGGCAAACCTTGATCCGACTACTGCGTCGGCACGGCCATCCAGTATGGGCCCGATGATGGCCGGGATATCCGATGGATTGTACTCGAGGTCGGCGTCCTGAATGATGACGATATCGCCGCTGACGTGAGCCCGCGCACTCTGAATGGCGGCGCCCTTGCCGCGGTTAGCCTGGTGGCGAACCAGCACGAACTCGCCGAGGTGGGCACCCAATCGCTCCGTGAGGTACTGGGCGGTGCCGTCGGTCGACGCATCGTCCACTATCACGATCTCATAAGTGATGGCCCTCGCCGCCAACCTCTCGCGTAAACCATGGAGCTCGTCGAGAGCACGATCGATGGTGTTTCGCTCGTTGTAGCAGGGTACGATGACGCTCAGTCTTGCTCTCGTGCCATCGCTGCTCACGTTCGACTCATGGATTGATGACGTCTTGAGCATTGCTGTCTGGATCCTGGTCTATCATTGGCTCCCGGTCAGGCGCGCCGGCAGCGCTGAGAAGGCATTGGGGCGGCCCCTCAAGATCCACCGGCGTGGCGATCATCGCAATCGGAGTGACTGGGCGTCGTGATTGGCCCCGGGATGCTTGCCGGCGGCAAGGGCTGGCTCAGAGGGCTCCGCGGAGATAGTTGAATCGGGCTGGGGCGAACAAAGACCTGTGTCGCTCGTCCTCGATGGTCGCCATATCCCCGGTGCTGACGCTCATTCGGGACGTGGTTCGGTGGCCGTTCCGAGATGTGCCGAGGCATATAGCGAGGCGACCCGCGGGTGGCCGGAAAACGGTGCGCCCCTGGAGCAATTTCAGCTCGGCTGTACTTGTCGGCCAACCGCCGTACCATGCATCTTTAGATATTGGGGCCGCTCACGTCCGATCAGAGCGGCGCTTCAGGCTTCTGATCCCTTCGTGAGTGACTCTTCCCCCCGCGGCAGTCGAGTTCGACGACGTTTCCAAGAGTTACGCCGACTTCGTGGCCGTTCGCGGGCTGTCGCTTCGCGTGCCCGAGGGGACGGTGTACGGCCTGCTCGGCCCGAACGGAGCCGGGAAGACCACCACCATCCGTATGCTGCTCAACATCCTCGGGCCGGACACGGGGACCATTCACATCTTCGGAATCCAGAGTCATCGGCGAGGGATAACCGACCGAGTCGGATACCTGCCCGAGGAGCGCGGACTGTATCGAAAGATGCAGGTCCGCCGCGTTCTCGTTTTCCTGGCCGCGCTGAAGGGGGTCGGACGGCGTGACGCGGACCGGCGCATCGACTACTGGATGGAACGGGTCGGCCTGCGCGGCGCCGGCAACGATTGGGGGAAGGCTAAGGTCGACGAACTTTCACGCGGAATGCAGCAGAAGGTTCAGTTCATCGCGACGCTGCTTCACGACCCGGAGCTCATCGTGCTCGATGAGCCTTTCAGCGGCCTCGATCCGATCAACGCGCAGTCACTCAAGGACACCGTGGTGGAGCTGAAGCGAGCTGGGAAGACGGTAATCTTCAGCACTCACATGATGGACAATGCCGAGCGGATGTGCGACGCCGTCTGCATCATCGCCCGAGGCGAGAAAGTCCTCGATGGCGAGATTTCGCAGGTGAGAGGTTCCTTCGGTGGACAGCACGTCGCCGTCGCTCTCACCAATGGGATGAGTCCGGACGTCTCGGCTGTCCTGTCGGATCGCCGGCTCGTGCACCGCGTGGACGACTCGAACCGTTTTTTCGAGGTTGAGCTGACTCCCTCCGGCAGCTCGCAGGAGCTGCTTCGTCGCCTGGTGGCGGCAGGCGCGTCAATCTCCCGCTTTGAGCTCATTCAACCATCGCTCCACCAGATCTTCCTTCAGCACGTGGGAGCCGCCGGCATCGAGGAGGGGATGAGTGGCCAGGGTTAGCCTCAGGTGGCTGCTGTTTCCCAAGCTGCGGGCGATCACCGCTCGCGAGTACATGGAGCGAGTCCGAAGCCGCTGGTTCGTCATATCCACGCTGTTCGGGCCCGCGATGATCGCCCTCCTCCTGCTCCTCCCGCAATGGATGGCCTCTCGCACTCAGCCGTCGAGAGACATCGACCGTATCATCATTCTCGACGCCACGGGCACAGCGGTCGGCAGACGGATCGGCGCTGCTCTTGGTGGTGGTATTCTGGGCGACACGACGCGCGCGAACGTGCGAGCGGTATCGCCGACGCAGATTTCAGAGGCCGAATCTGCCGCTGCCAGGGCGGTGGCGGCACGCGCCTATCAGGGATATCTGCGACTCACCGACCGCACGCTGGCCGGTCGCGAGCTCATCTACGTAGGTCATAACGCAACCGCGGCGGCGGACATGGCCCGGCTCCAGGACATCGTGCGCCGCGAAGTCACCACTGTTCGCCTGGAGCAGCTCGGCCTCATGCCGCGGGATGCCAGCGGCCTTGCCGGCATGAACCTGCGGCTCGACGCGCGCCGGGTCGGAGGCGAAGGCGCGGAGCGATCGGGACAGGTGAGCATCGTGTTCGCGCTTCTGGTCGCGGTCCTCCTTTACTTCTCGATCTTCCTGTACGGGCAGAACGTTCTGCGTGGCGTTCTCGATGAGAAGCAGACGCGCGTGGCGGAAGTGGTGGTCTCGAGCGTGAGCGCCACCCAGCTCCTCACCGGCAAGGTGCTCGGCGTGGGAGCGGTGGGCCTGACACAGATGGCCATCTGGCTCGGCGCCGGTGCACTGCTGCTTCGCGCGCGAGAACCCCTGCTCGGAGCGATGGGAGTCGGCACCCTCCCCCTGCAACTCCCCGCCATCGCCGCATCGGAGCTTGCCATACTCGTCTTATTCTTCGTGCTCGGCTACACCTTCTACGCCGGTCTCTTTGCGGCAGTGGGGGCGATGGTGAGCAATGAAACGGACGCGCAACAAGCGCAGATCCCCATTTTGCTCCTGCTGGCGATGAGTATCATGTTCCTCCCTCTGATTCTCTCCGCGCCGCAGGGCACGCTGGCCCACGTGCTTTCCGTTCTTCCATTCTCCTCTCCCATCGTCGTGCCGCTGCGAATGAGCGTGATCTCGCTTCCGAGCTCAGACATGTGGCTCTCCTTCGTGACGCTCATCTGCGGGTGCTACGCGACGATCTTCGTCGCCGCGAGGATCTATCGGGTCGGCCTCCTGATTCAGGGTAAGCGGCCGTCCGCCAGGCAGGTGATGCACTGGCTTCGCAGCGCGCGCTGACGGCCGATTACTCAGAACAGGCTTCTTCGTAGACGGTCCGGTAGTGCACCATCTGGGGCGCGTCCGGCAGTGATCGGGCGCCCCACCGCTGCCACCAGCGTTCGCTCACCCAGAGCCCCACCTCCGGCGCACGCCTGACCTCGGCGGCGCGCACGGCGACTTTTCGCCATCCAGTTGTCGTATCGAGAATGCTTGCCGCCCGATAGTGCGTCGGAAGAATTGCCAGATCCGCCTCTTTCCATGGACCCACTGACGGCGGCTCGACGGCGGCCCGCACATACATCTCCGCGCGCGCAACCGAATCCGGATAGATCGTTCTGCCATCGATCGACACCGAATAACCAGGCAGGCGCCACGTGAGATGGCTGCCATACGAGAAGGTCGTGAAAACCTTGCCGGTAGCAGC
>CAZWSO010000052.1:0-8606 GCA_964636485.1 uncultured Gemmatimonadaceae bacterium | reverse complement strand
GGCAGGATCAGCAGCCACCAGATCACGAGCAGACGAACGGCGACGCCGAAAGCTACGAGCCCCACCAGCCAGAGCGCCGCGAACAGCACGTGCTCCCGCGTCCGCAACGACGCCCTGTGCATGGCCCATGGCAGCAGCGCCAGTGGGCTCGCGATCGCGACTACCAGAGGGTTCGTGGTAAAACCTGGCGTGAACTCTTGAATCGGGGACGGCCACTGGAGCAGCGCATTATGCCCAAAGTTCAGTCGAAAAACATCCGGCCAGTGCATGGCGTACGGCGTACACATCCAGCCGATAAGCACGCAGCCCGCCGCGAACGCCGCGCGCCGGAAGGGAACGCGTGCTTCCGCCAGGGCGAGCGTCAACGGAGCAGCGGTCAGGGGAAAGAAGAGATGCGAGTTAGCGGCGAGTGCGCTCGCGGCCAGGAGGCCCGCGCCGAACCAGAGCGTTCCGTCCGGCGAGAGCAAGCGTCTGGTAAATGCCCACGCCAGAGGCATCGCCGTGAGCAGCACGATCTGAGGGCGCAGGTGCCCCACTATCAGCAGAGCCACAACTACGGTGTAGCCGGAAACGGCGAGCGTCACCGATGGCCGCCACCTGTACACGTGGCCCATGTACGCCACCGCCGCGGCGGCGCTCACCACCATCAACCCGTTCAGCAGCCTGAGCCCCGCCGGCCCAAGCGTGGACATGATGAGGTAGTAGGTGACCTGCAGCAGATGCGAATAGGCAAAGTACGGCGCGCCTTCTCTCGTCCAGGCGAACGGTTCCACCACCGGAACGTGGCCGTGACGAATGATCCACTCGCCGATCGCGAGGTGCTGCGGCAGGTCGGGATCGCGCAGCGGGAACATGGCACCCACAGCAAGGAACACGAGCGCGATCGCGCCGAGGTCCAGCCACCAGTGCGCACCATACGCCGCCCGCCATGATGACGCCCAGGATGTCGCGCTGGCCGGAGAGCTCTGATCTGATGGTGGAGAGGGCGCTGCCGCCCCCACGTGATTCATCTCTCGATAGGTCTGCTCGGCAACACCGCGGGCGCGCCCGCTGAGAAGCGCCGATCCCTCCGTACCGGATCGAACCCGTAGTGCCGGAGAAGACTCGCGCGGGCAAGCGTATGGGGAGCCACCGACGAGAGCAGTGACAGTGCCTCATCCCGCCGTCCAACCGAGGCGTGAGCAAGCGCCAGCAGCACCGCTGCCTCACCATCCGGTATGCTGCCAACCAGTGCGCGCAACCTGTTGAGATCCGTGATGGCCGCTACCGTGTCACGTGATGCGGCGCGCGCGACCAACGATGCGAGCGTCCCGCCAATGACGTCACCAGTTCTCGCAGCCGTTTCTCCGTCCGCTATGGCTTCCCTCATCTCCCCCAGTCTGACCCGAACCAGTCCCCGCTCGGCGTAAGCCGGACCGTGATCCGGATCCGTGCTGACAGCATGGTTGAGGAGGACGCACGCAGCATCAAAGTTGCGCTGCAACAGCAGCGTTCGCGCGAAAGCGACCATGATGTCAACCCGCCAGGGCGCGGCTTCCAGCGCCCGGCGAAACTCCCTGTTCGATGCCGCATCCTGGCGCAGATCACTCTGCGCGAGCGCAAGCTGGAGGCGCGCCTCGGAGCTTGCAGGATCCCTCGAGATCGCTCGCTGATAGGCCTGGATCACGCCGGCGTAGCGAAAAGGGTCTTCGAGAGCCAGTGCCTGTCCGCGCGCTATCCACGATCGGGCATCCCCGGGGGCGATGCGGATGGCGCGCGCTGACGAGCGCCGAGCGATCGCCACTGCGGAATCCCTCGAGATGCCCGGAAGGCGCGAGTTCGCCGCGCCGGTACGGGCGAGCGCTGCGACAACGCCGGTCAGAGCATCCAGGTCCGCGGAGTCGCGCCCGAGAGCGGCGAGGTAGAGTGGCACGGCTGCCGCCGCTCCCGGGATGCTCCCCTCCATCGCGTAGCGGGCGCGATGCACGAGCTCCCGCCCGCGACCAGTGGGCATCGGTTGTGACAGTTGGAGCATGCCTTCACTGGCCGTCTGCCCGATGTTCGCTGCCACCGCCAGCGCGACCTGCTCCACGATCTGCTCCCACGGTGTCGCGCGCAGCGAGTACCGGGCAGACCAGAGCGACTCGTTCATCGTGCCACCGTGAAGGGCCAACTCCACTCTCGTGTCCGCTCTCTCCCTGCTGAGCCTCCCCACGAGCGCGTAGCTCTTTCCCGCGGCCGAGCGAGGCCAGAAGGAGGGCGACGCAATGGCGTTCGGCGAATAGATGCGATGCGAGAAGTAGGCGACATCGAGCTCCCTGACCGCTCCGAGACGATCGGCCACCGCCCGGGGTATTGCATCGATCAGGTACGCACCATCGCCCGCCGACGGACCGCCGGCGAGCGGATACACGGCCACCGCCGTGTGAGCCTCGCTGCGCGGTTCATTCAGCACCAGACTGACGCGCCCCGCCGCCCGACACTCCGACGTGCCATGCGCCAGTGTGGGGTGCTGAGCTTCGAGCGCCGATAGCAGCGACGCGCTCGCGAACGCGAGCAGGGCTATGCGCACAACCGACCTCACGGGTTGGGAATGGATTGAACCAAGCGGAAGCTGGTGCTGACCGTATCACCGGCGCGCACAGTCACCCGCCTGCTGCCCGGATTGGCGGAGGATCCGCTCGAGATGATGCTGAGGACGTGAGCTCCTGGCGGCAGCGGCACGACCCCCGGAGCATCTCCCAGCTCGAGCCCGTTCGCCACTATGCGCCCTGTTCCCCCCTCGAGCTGCACGCGAACGAATCCGACCAGAGGCTGCTCCTCGACCAGTGGGGTGACATCGGCAACTGGCCGAGTCGTCGGCGCCTGGGCTGGTGCGGCCCGCGAACGCGATGGTGCTCCGGTTGCCGGCAGCCCCACCGGAGGTACTCGCTGCTCGACCGAGAGCTGCTCCGGAGCACGTCCGACGAGAGACATCGTTCCGCTCCAGAGACGCAGCCCCACGCCCCGAGCATCTGAGCGCACCTGTGGTGAGCTCGCCCCGGCCGCAATCAGCAGGATGCTGGCGGACACCAGCAGCGCCACGGCCGTGCCGGAGCGACGCATCGATGAAGGCACGCTCTCGACCGCTCGCAGTGCCTGATCCGAGCTTCTCGAGAAAGCGCGGTCGAGCGCCTCCACGAAAGCCGAAGCGCTGGGATAGCGCTTGTTGGGACTACGACCGAGCGCGCGCCGCAGCACGGCCGTGAGCTGGAGGACCGTGCCGGCACTCCAGCCCGGGCGCACCGGAACATCTACCGGCGCGATCTCCTCCAGTGGTGTTGGCGCTTCCACAACACGGCGCCGCTGCCCGCCCAACAGCTCGCAGGCAATGATGGCGAGCGCGTACTGATCGGTGCTCGGAACAACGGCCTCGCCGGTCCACTGCTCCGGGGCCCGATAGGCCGGCAGGCCGCTCTGTCCAGCGGCTCCGTCGACTTCCGTGGCACGACCGAGCCCAATGACCCTGACATCTGACCGCTCATCCACAATGACGGCAGTCGGCGCCAGCGATCCATGCACCACTCCCGCCCCATGAGCGGAATCCAGCGCCGCAGCGACCTGGCGCAACAGATCGATCACTGCCTCTGGCGGCAGTTCGGGCCCGTCGAGCACATCCTCCAAAGTGCGCAACCTGGTGAGGCCCGGCAGGCAATAGGCGCCTGCGCCCGGCACACCGATGTCCTCGAGTGGGGCAATGTTGCGGTGGCTCAGGCGCTCCACTAAAGCGCACTCCGTAGCGATGAGGTCGTGCGTCGCCGGGTCGAGCTGAGCCCGCACTGTGGCAACCCGCACCACGTAGTGGATGCCAGAGCGGATCTCGCGCGCGTGCAGCGTCAGCAGACCGTCGCGCGCAGCGAGAAGCTGCAGCCAGCGAAAGCGCAGCAGCAGCGGTGCGATCTCGAGCCGTCGGTCATCGGCAAGAGCCTCCAGCGCACGTTCCGCCTGCGCTTCACGACCGGCCGGCGCTACGGACGCAGCGTCCATCGTTCCCTCCTCCGGCCGCGGCCGACCAGCTGCCGCTTCCTGTTTGCGGCTGACGTCCCGCACGGTACGCAGTCCGCATCACTTGACCAGGATGGGTTTGACTATCGTCGTGTTGCCGGCTGCAGGAGTGCCCGCCGCCTTTAGCTCCTCGAAGTAGCCCGAGATGCACCCACTGCACGCATTCGCCCCACCACCAGGGCCGGTAACATTGGTCAAACGGAACGACGCCAGCATCTGGACTTCCACTGCATCACGCCCACCTGGATTGCCGAGCCAGAAGGAGCTTACCATCGGAAACCCCTTGCCACCGTCGTACTCCGAGCACGGCCCTCCGCACAGTCCATCCACCGCTTGCTTTCGCTGCTCAGGATTGTTCTGCCCTGGCTCCGTTCTCAGACTGTCACCCGGGCCCATCGACTGAGTGTTGCACCCGCTGATGTTCTCGAGATACGGCGGCAGACCGTACTGATGTTCGTAGAGGGTGCCATCGTCGTTGCGGCGGTAGTCCTGCGTACTCTCAAGCCAGAAGGTTGGCAGCACCACGTCATAGTAGTTACCAGGCAAACCCGTCGTGTTTCCCGGGCCCTGGTGCAAAGTGAACGCCAGTTCCGTTTGGTTGGCACCGGACGCGGTCAGTTCCGCAAGCTTTTCAGTATCCGCTGTCGACAGCTCGCGGTCGAGCGGAAGGTTCACTCCCCGAGCCCGGTTCAGGGCATCAGTCAGGTGAACGTACGGCAAGGCCCATGGCTTCAAGCATTCCGACGCGGTCGTTGCAATGGGCTGGCGAGCCCACGCTATGGCCGTGGCGCGCAGAGTGCCCGGGGTCAATCCGAGAATCCTCGCAACCAGGAAATGCGGTGGCGTCCGAACGGCAGTGACCTGAACCGCATCAGCGTCCAGTGCGGTGACTCCCTCATGGACGAAAGTTCCGTCTACCCACCGGCCGAGCACGACGTTGCCTTCCGGTACCTCGGCGGCGGCGTTCAGCGCCGGGTTGCGCTCTCCGTACGTGGTCGCCATGGTCTCCGACTGGGTGGCGTCCTGGAGCAGCTCGATGGCGCCGGCCATGGCCGCGGCATCGGCCGCCGTTTGCAGCTCGTTGCGTACATAGAACAGCCGGCTCAGATCCACGACCACTGCCAGGATGACGGTGAGCGCCAGGAAGAGCAGCACGGTGAAGATGGCGACGGCGCCCCGCCTATTTCGTAGCGAACGCATTGTGTTCCCTCCCCCTTGGTCCCACGACCAACGAACGGTAAGCTGCTACGAGTCCATCTGGCTCAGCGGGAGAAATCCCCACGAAGCAGTGCCGCGATATGCATCCCCGCCGGGCCCAGGATCACGATGAACAGCGCCGGCAGGATGAACAGCATGAGAGGGAACAGCATCTTGAGCGGCGCGGTTGCGGCCTTCTTCTCCGCGATTTGACGCCGCTTGCGGCGCAGCGTTTCGGCGCTCACCCTGAGAATGGTCGCGATGCTGGTGCCCCACTTCTCACTTTGGATCATGCTCGAAATCAGCGAACGAATCTCCTCGACGCCGGTGCGGTGCCACATTCCCCGCAGGGCCTCCTCGCGGGTGACGCCGGCATTCTGCCTTCGGTTGACGATCAGCAGCTCGCGTGCGAGCTCGGGGTGCGCGAGCTGCATGTCCCGCGCGACCCGAAGGATCGCGGCGTCCAGGCTCACCCCTGCTTCCACGCACACGACCATCAGATCGAGCGCATCGGGGAGCGATCGACGTATTGTGGTCTGCCGCACCCGCGAGCGGCGCTGGACATAGTAGAGCGGCAGGATAAACGCAACCGCCGCTGCGCCTACCGCGACAAGCGCTTGCATCGCCAGGTCTGCCGGCCCCAGGGCGATTGCCGTGATCGGAAGACCGATGAGCAGGGCGAATCGCACGGTGGCAAACGACAGCGGAGCCGTAGGCCCATCGAAGCCGGCCTGGATCAGGCGGTTCTGAGTCTCCTCCCCTTCCGTCCAGTTGTCAGGAAGGAATCCGGCCAGGTGGCTCAGCACCGACCGGTCCTCCTCGATGACCAGTGTACGCGCCGTGGGCGTGACACCGCTCTCACCGCGTGCGCGCTGAATGACGGCGCGACGCTGTTGCCGTCCTACGAGGGCATAGGCAGCAACCGATGCGGCAGCGACCAGAACAGCTATGAGTCCAATGAGCTCGAGAGGCATGTCAATTACCCTAGTAGTCCACGTCGGCGATCTTCATCATTACCATGTACCCGAACGCGACGCTGACCGCGCCCACCGCCAGCGCAAGCAGACCGACCTGGCTCTCGAGCATCGGCTTCATGAAGTCGGGATCGATGAGTTGGAGGGCAAGGAACACCACCACTGGCAGACTGGCGAGAATCCTGGCGGAAAGCTTGGGCTCCGACGTGAGTGTTTGGATCTGCCCCCGAACCGCCACCCGTTCTCGCATGAGAGTGCTGAGGTTAGTGAGAATCTCGCCCAGATTCCCACCAGTTTCGCGCTGGATCAGGACGGCCGTAACGAACATCTTGTAGTCGAGGCTTCCGATGCGCTCCTGCGATGACAGCAGTGCTGCGCGAACCTCGATGCCCAGTCGCTGCTCGTCGTAGAAGCGACTGAACTCCGGCCCGAGGGGCTCGGAGACCTCCTCCCCGATGAACTTCATTGCGGCCTGGAAGGAATAGCCCGCCCTCATGGCGCTGATGATCATGTCGATGGCTTCCGGAAGCTGCTCCTCGAACGCCGCCAGCCGCTTCTTCTGCCTTCGGAGCAGCCAAAAGATGGGAGCCACCAAACCCAGGACGCCACCGACCAACGTGCCCAGCGCGCCACCGAGGGTGCCGAGCAGGATGCCGGCCATCCCGCTGGCGATCACGATCATGATGTAGCCGCCCGGGGTGATCGTCGTGCCCGCGCGCTGAAGCTGAAGTGCGAGCTCATCCGTGAACGACTGCCCCGTAAGCAAGCGGTTCAGGAAGGGCAGACTGCTCACGGCGTCGTCGCGAAGGAGCCGGGGGCGATCGGGATCGTCGTCGAGCGTGCTCAACCTCGTCCTGGCTGCCTGGCTCGCTGCCAGACGCCGCCGGTTGATGAAGACGAATGCCCCGATCAGCAGGGCCACCGTGCCTATGAAGACGCCAGCCAGAACCAGGAGCTGCATCAGATTGCCTCGGCGAACATCTGGTCGGGAAGGTCGATGCCGGCGAGCCGGAGCCGCTCCATGAAGCTCGGCCGGATGCCGGTGGTCTCGAAGCTGCCGAGTATCTTTCCTTCCGGAGTGAGCCCGCGGCGCCGGAAGCGATACACCTCCTGCGTGCTGATCACCTCGCCCTCCATTCCCGTCACCTCGGTGATGCTCATGATCCGGCGAACGCCATCCGACAGACGCGCCACCTGCACGATCACGTCGAGTGCAGAGGATATCTGCTCCCTCATCGCGCGCGGGGGCAGATTCGTGCCGGCGAACAGGATCATCGTCTCCAGGCGCGAAAGTGCGTCGCGCGGGCTGTTGGCGTGTATGGTGGTGAGCGAGCCTTCGTGGCCGGTGTTCATGGCCTGGAGCATGTCCAGCGCCTCGGCCGACCGCACCTCACCGATGATGATCCGGTCGGGGCGCATGCGCAGCGCGTTCTTCACCAGATCTCGCGCCACGACCTCGCCGCGACCCTCGGAGTTGGGCGGACGCGTTTCCAGCCGTACCACGTGATCCTGTCGGAGCTGGAGCTCCGCGGCATCCTCGATCGTGATCACGCGTTCCTCGGCCGGTACAAATGAGCTGAGGGCGTTCAGCATCGTCGTCTTGCCGGATCCGGTCCCGCCCGAAATCAGTACGTTCAGCCGCGCTCGCACGCAGCCGGCAAGGAGCACCACCATCTCATCCGTCAGGGCTCCGTTCGCCACGAGCTGCTCCACCATGAGATCGGCGCCGAAGCGGCGGATCGACAACACCGGCCCATCGAGGGCGAGCGGTGGAATGATCGCGTTCACGCGCGAACCATCCGGTAGCCGTGCGTCCACCATCGGAGACGATTCGTCCACGCGGCGCCCTACGCGGCTCACGATGCGGTCGATTACCGCCAGCAGGTGAGCGTCGTTGCGGAAGGTCGCCGCAACCCTTACCAGTTTGCCGCGCCGCTCTATGTAGATCTCCCGGGCGCCGTTGACGAGGATGTCGCTGATGCTGCCGTCACGGAACAGGGGCTCGATGGGACCAAGACCGGTGATCTCCCAAACGATCTCCTGGATGATCTCCTCGCGCTCCCCCTGGCTCAGCGGCGTCGCCTCCGCCCGCAGGAAATCCATAACCGCCTGGCGGATCTGGAGGGTGAGCTCCTTCTCGTCCTTGATCTCCTCCAAAGCCTCGAGATCCAGCCGCTCGATGAGACGCCGGTGGAGGTCCACCTTCAGCTGATCGACAGCACTCAGGCCGGCCCCGTCGTCGCGCCGGGTGTACATCCCCGAGCTCCTCGGCTGCGCGGTGGATGCGGCGGCGGTCGCCGGCTTGGGCGAACCGCTTCCGTTCGGCCTCGACTCTGCTTCAGGAACCGGGACTTCCTCGGTGCCAGCCAGAGCCGGCCGCTTGCGGCCCCCGAGACGATCGCGCAACGACAT
>CAZWSO010000051.1:0-15970 GCA_964636485.1 uncultured Gemmatimonadaceae bacterium | reverse complement strand
AGTACCACCACATCGTCTTCCACAACATCAAGGACGTGCTGTCGGTGCAGGCCTCCAAGGTCTTCAAGTTCGAGGAGCAGGAGGAGCTGCACAACAACATCATCGACAAGGGGCTGCTGAAGCTCTGTCAGGCCAACCTCAAGAGGGCTGAGGTGATGGCGCAGGAGTTCCCCGACGTGCCGGTGAAGACACAGATCCTGGTGGGCAAGCCGTTTCAGGTCATCATGCAGTGGGCGGAGGAGATCCAGCCGTCTCTGCTCGTGCTCGCTCGGCACGGTGCGCACCGGATCGACGACACCGAGCTGGGATCGCAGGCGGAGAACCTCGTTCGTCTGGCGCTGTGCAACGTGCTCCTCATCGGCACGGTAGGGATCAAGCCGGAAGAGATCCCCTGGATCGAGGAAGATGGTGTCGCTTCACTGCCCTGGGCGCCGGACGCCGAGGTGCGCATCCTCCGTGTTCCGCCCTTCGCCCAGGGGATCGCGAGGAAGGCGGTGGAGGAGTTCGTGCTCGAGCGCGGCGGCGACATCGTCACCAATCGGTGGCTCGATGAGGCGATCCAGAAGCTGCTGCCCACGCACATGCAGCTCATCATGGGGATCGGTGGAGCGGAGGAGATCGCGCTGGCCGAGGTGAAGGCCGAAGAGCAGATGAAGCGCACGCGCGTGGAAGGCTATGATGTGGATCCGGCTCCCGCTGAGGGAATGGTCGAGGTGAAGTGCCCCGTGACCGGACGAACCAGCACTCGCTCGCGTACCGCCGCGGATCCTATAGTCTGGACGCACGACTCCTGGGCTCGGCTCAAAGCCGTCCCGCTCATCGCCCGTCCGCTGGCGCGCAACACCGTCGAGCGGTTCGCGCGCGCGCACGCGATCTGGCGCATTACCACGAGAGTGATGGATGAGAACAAACAGGCCATGATCGAAGCCGACGAGTTCGACATGGAGACGATGATGGTGATGTTCACGGAGCTCCGCGCGAAGCAGATTCGGGCGGAGGCGGAAGGAGGAGATGCCCTGTCGGAAGAGATGCGGCAATTCATCGAGGAAGCCAAAGCTTCCGGTGTGACGCGCTGTCCGATCCGTGACATCGAGGACAAGATGTCCGACTGCCCGGTGGACTTCAAAACCGTGACACCGGAACAGGCGCGGGAAGCGGTGGAGAAGTTGGTGCAGGAGCAAAGCATCAAGTAGGACGCTGATCCCCGCGTTCGCGGGGACAGCGATACAGCAGGCGGTCCGCAGTAGCACCTGGAGAAGCTGCCTCATGGGGGTAGCGATTCACGAGCTTCTGGATGGTGCACCGGCGATGCTGCGCCGCGACGACCACACGCCACATGTGGTCGCCTGGAACCTGACGCGCCGGTGCAACCTGGAGTGCGCGCACTGCTATATCGCCGCGGGTCCACGGGAGAGCGCCGAGGGCGAGCTGTCCACGGCGGAGTGCCTCCGCATCGCCAGCGAGATACTCGAGCTCAATCCGTCGCCGATGTTCATACTCTCCGGTGGCGAGCCACTGCTCCGGCACGATCTCGTCGAGATCGCCGGCTTTGCCGCCTCGCGCGGAGCGACGGTGGTGGTCGGCACCAACGGCACGATGCTCACGCGCGACGCCATTCGACGCCTGCGCGACGCCGGCGTTCGCGGCTTTGCCGTCAGCGTGGACTCACTGGATGCCGGGCGCCACGATCGGTTCCGCCACGGGAGCGGCGCACTCGATGCCACGTCGAAGGCAATCGAGCGGCTCCGCGACGAGCGGCTGGATTTCATCGTCCAGACCACCGCACACCGTGGCAACCGGCACGAGATCGATGCGCTGGCTGAGTGGGCGGCCGAGCGGGGCGCGGTGTCCTTCAACCTGTACTTTCTGGTCGCTACCGGGCGCGGTGCGCGGCTCACCGACCTCACCCCTGCCGAGTACGAAGAGTTGCTGGCGGGATTGGTCGAGCTGCATGCTCGCTACATGGGCCGCATGATGGTCCGCGCCAAGTGCGCGCCTCACTTCATGCGGCATCTGCACCGCAAGGCTCCCGATTCCCCGGTCCTCAACTACGATACGCGCTGTCCCTGCGGCATTCATTACTGCCGCATCACGCCAGACGGCAAGCTCACTCCCTGCCCCTACAACCCGACGCCCGCGGGAGACCTGAGACGGCAGTCGTTCGCCGACGTCTGGCGCGACGCACCACTCTTCGCCGAACTTCGCGCGCAGGCTCCGGGCGGGAAGTGCGGGCGTTGCGAGTACCGCGTGATGTGCGGCGGCTGTCGCGCCCGGGCTCTGGCCGTAGAGGGCGACCAGATGGCGGCCGATCCTTCGTGTGCGTACGAGCCGGACGGAACGCTGCCGGTGATCGAACGGCTTCGCCCTGTCACCTACGGCGCGCCGGCACGGCCGGAGATGCCCTGGACCGCCGAGGCCGAGGCACGCATGCAGCGGATCCCCTCGTTCGTGCGCGGCGTCGTAATGAAGCGCATCGAGCAGTTCGCGCGGGACCGCGGTGAACCCGAGATTACGGTGGAGCTGATGCGTCAGGTCCGGCAGGCCATGCCGGTGGATTTTTCCAAGCGAACTCCCTTCTTCCTCAGCGATGACTGAGCTCGCGCTTCTTCTGCAGGCGGCGGCGGACGCGTCCGCCTCCTCCTCCGGCTACGGCCACTTCCCCGGCCTCGGCGCACGCAACGCCGTCTGGCTCACCGCGCAATTGCACCTGATGTTCGCCGCTTTCGTCCTCGGCGTGCCGATGTTCGCCGTCATCACGGAGCTCATCGGGCATCTGACCAAGGACGAGAAGTACGACCGGCTCTCGAAGGAGTTCACCCGGCTGCTCGTCTTCGCCTACAGCGCCACGGCGTTGTGGGGCGGGATGCTGCTGTTCATGGTCACGACGCTGTACCCGCGATTCTGGAGCCACATGGCCGAGATCTTCCATCTCTCCATGTGGATCTACGCCGGACTGTTCTTCATCGAGTCCGCCACGCTTTACCTGTATTACTACGGCTGGGACCGCTGGAAGAAGGGCCGGGCGAAATGGGGTCACCTTGGGCTCGGGCTGATGCTCAACGTCTGGGGCACCATCGTCATGTTCATCGCCAACGGCTGGCTGACGTACATGATGTCGCCTCCCGAAGGCGTGACCCCGCTGACGCTGCCGTCCGAGGTCGGCCTCTGGAACGCCATCGCCAACGCCACGTGGATGCCGATCAACATTCACCGGTTGATCGCCAACGCGGTGTTCGGCGGCGCAATAGTGGCAGCCTACGCAGCCTACCGGTTCCTCTCCGCCAGGACTGCGGAGGAACGTGCCCATTACGACTGGATGGGGTACGTCGGCAACTTCATCGCGATCTCAACCTTCATCGTGCTTCCCTTCGCCGGCTACTGGCTGGGGCGCGAGATCTACGAGTACAATCAGCAGATGGGAATCACGATGATGGGCGGCTTCATGAGCTGGCTCTGGATCGTCCAGGCGGTGCTCATCGGCGTGCTGTTTCTCGCGGCCAACTACTATCTGTGGCTCGGCATGGGACGGATTCCCGGCGCCGAGCGGTTCGTGCCCTACACCAAGTGGATGCTGACGCTGCTCATCATCTGCTGGATCGTGTGGGCGACGCCCCACACGCTGATCGCAAGCCGCGAGGAGATGGTGGCGATGGGTGGATCGCACCATCCATTTCTGAGCGTGCTCGGCGTCATGAGCGCCAAGAATACCGCCGTCAACCTCATGATCCTGACCACGTTTCTTTCCTTCCTGATGTACAGGCGTGCCAACCGCACCGCCACGGTGGACTGGGCGCGTGCCGGCACGGCCACCCAGGGCGCCATGTTTGCCATTGCCGCCGCGGTGGTGCTTTTCTATGGTGTTTACGGCTACTTCGTGGAAGCGATCGTGCGGATCGGCTTCAGTGTCTATCAGGTGGGCGCAGTGATCGCGTGCATTATCGGCGTGACGGTCATTGATGTGTTCCTGATGCGACGGTCTCAGTCGCGCGGCGAGATCCGGTGGGGTCAAATGCCCGAGCGATCGCAGTACGCCCTGTTCATTCTGGCGATCACGTTCACGTGGCTCATGGGCCTTATGGGCTTCGCCCGAAGCGGCATCCGGCAGCACTGGCACATCTGGGAGGTCATGCGCGACACCAGCCCGCATGCCGTCACACCGGCGCTCGGTCACGCGGCCAACATGATCACTCTGTGCGTAGTGGTTTTCCTGGCCATGGTCGCCTTCATTTTCTGGCTGGGAGGTGTGGCGGAGCGCGCCATTCCGGCACTCGTGCCTGGCTCTGGGCTGCGCGCCAGCGCGCCCTCGGTCGCCACCGCCGACGCCAGTTTGGGAGACTGAGCCATGTGGATGAAGAATCTCCGTATTCTTCTCGTGACCGCGCTGGTGCTCGGCTTCTATACCGGTGTGGCGCACATTATACCGCAGCTCGAATCGGACGTGCCGGAGGAGCTGTCTCTCACCGAGCTCACACCGGAGGCGCTGGTGGAGGCCGGTGAGCGTGTCTACATGGGCGCGGGCGGTTGCGCCGCCTGTCACGGCACCGGAACGCGAGCGCCAAACCTGCTCACTGACCATGCCGGTCAGGGTCCGATCGGAGCGCGCTGCGCAACGCGGGAACCGGGCAAGGACTGCAAGGAGTACCTCTACGAATCACTCGTGCAGCCGGCCGCCTACATTGTGCCTGGCTTCGACAATATCATGCCGGACTTCAGCCGCCAGCTTCCCGCGTCCCAGCTCTGGGCACTCGTGGCGTACATGGAATCGCTCGGCGGCGAGGTCACCGTTACAGCTGACGACCTCCCCGCGGAGCAGGCGGCTGTGGAAGCCGGCGCGCCGGCTCCCGGCGGGCCGCCGATGACCGCGACACTCGATCCTCGCGAGTTGCTCCAGGAGAAGGGTTGTCTGGGCTGTCACGCCATCGACGGCGCCGGTCCGCCAATCGGACCGAGCTTCGACGGGGTGGGCCGCCGCCGTCCGCTGGATCAGATGCGCCGGAAGATTCTCGATCCCAACGCCGACACGACGAGCGGCTTCGAGCAGTTCGCCGGCGCGATGCCCGCCACGTATGGCCAGCAGCTCTCCGCCGCGCAGCTCGAGGCCATCGTCCGCTTCCTTGGAGAGCGCCGATGACACGCATCCGTCGGGCCCTCGGCCATCCATTCGTACAGGCGGTGGTGATCCTCCTCGTCGCCTGGGTCCTCGTCCGCTTCGGCATCCCGTATATCCCGCCGCTGTTTGGCATTGCCAGCGCGCCCGTGCCGCAAAGCGTCATCATTCAGTACATGCTGATCGTGGCGGTGGGCGTACTCATCTTTGTGAGCTCTGATCAGGCGCGATGGCGCCGGTTCGGCGAGCCCATTCATCTTACGCTGGTCGCTCCGCGGCTGCGCTGGCTGCGCGCCGCACTGCTGGTGCTGTTCCCGGCGCTCGTCGGATTCACCGTCTACGACCAGGCGCGGCCGCGGGTGTCTGCGCCCGTTGAGCTCCGGTCCATTCACCCCGCGCCACCCGGACAGATCACATTCCGGGGCCGCAACATTCAGCTCACGGGTCTTGAGAACCCGCTTCGCGCACGCGGATCGATGGAGGAGCACTACCGCACCGGCCGCCGAGTTTACTACCAGAACTGCCTCGCCTGCCACGGTGACCTGCTCGATGGAGAGGGTCACTTCGGTCACGCCTTCAGTCCGACGCCGCTGCCGTTCGACCAGAGCACTATCGCGCAGCTTACCGAGAGCTTCGTTTTCTGGCGCATTGCCAAGGGCGGCCCCGGGCTGCCACGCGAGGGCGCTCCCTGGACGTCGGCGATGCCAGCCTGGGAGGATTTTCTCACTGAGGATGAGATCTGGGCGGTGATCATCTTCCTCTATCAGCAGTCGGGACGGCAGCCGCGGACGTGGGAGCATGCGGCGGGAGGGAGCCATGAGTAGCGGTGCCCGAGCTTGGGCACTGCGTGCTCGGACAATTCCCCTCGTCGTTATGGCGACCATCTCGTTCGGTGCTGCCCCCTCCGACGCACAGATTGCGGATCATCCCGGCAAGCCCGCGTACGACCGGTGGTGCGCCGGTTGTCATGGGGACAGCGGTGCCGGCGATGGGGAGGCGGCAGCGTGGATGCTGCCGCGTCCGCGCGACTTCACCCGCGGTGTTTACCAGATCCGTACGACAGCCAGCGGCGAGTTGCCCACGGACGCGGACATCAGGCAAGTCATTGACGAAGGCATGCCAGGAACGACGATGCCGGGCTGGAGCAGAAAGCTGTCGAGACGCGAGCGCGACGACCTCGTCGGCTATCTGAAGACCTTCTCTCGTTTCTTCGATGGTCAGGCGCCGACAGCGCTCTCGTTCGGACGGGCGCCGCGTGTGAGCGCGGAGGGACTGGAGACAGGTCGCCGCGTCTTCGAGGAGTTGGAATGCTATAGGTGCCATGGCGACCGCGGCCGCGGTGACGGGTCGTCAGCGCCGACGCTCACCGACGATTGGGATCACCCGATCCGCGTAGCCGACCTGACTGCCAACTGGCTATTTGGCGGGGGAGGCACCGTAGAGCAGATTCACGCGCGTCTTCGCACCGGTCTCGATGGAACGCCAATGCCGTCCTTCAGCGATGCGCTGGAAGACGGCATGGTGAACGAGGAGGAGATGTGGCGGGTCGCGCAATACGTGCGGAGCCTGTCCCCCGATGACGCGCCGCGGGTGCGACAGGTGATTCGCGTGCACCTCTTCGACGCCCTGCCGTCAGGCCCTGCGGATACCGCGTGGAACGAGAGCGAGCGCTTCTATGTGCCGCTTTCCGGGCAGGTCATCGTCGCGCCACGCTGGTACGCGCCGAGCGTACACCACGTGTGGGTGCAGGCGGCGCATGATGGCCAGCGGCTGGCGCTGCGCGTGAGCTGGACCGACCCCTCACGCAGCCCTGACGCGGAGTGGGACGAGTGGCTGGCGTCGATCCGCACAACCATGGAGCACCCCGATGGCGAGCCGGCGGCGGCGCAGGGTCCGGACCGGCTGGCCGTATACTTCCCTCAGCGCGTTGATGGAGAGCGACCCTACTTCCTGGCGGGAAGCACGCGCCGGCCGGTTCATATGTGGCTTTGGACGAGCACACCAGATGCACTCACCGTGGGTGCGGCCGCAGGACTGGGGCGCTTGAGCGAACTCGCCGGCGGCGCCAGCGCGGCCGGCGTGTCGCACGCCGCGCACTGGGAGCACGGGCAGTGGCAGGTTCAGTTCACGCGCACTCTGGTCAGCCCGGACTCGGCAACCATGCCGCCATTCACGCCGGGCGCCACGCTGCCAGTGGGCTTTTTCGTTGCCGACGGATCGAATGGAGAGGATGAGGTACGCGGCGCGGTCGGCACCTGGTACACGCTGTATCTGGATGTTCCTACGCCCCCCCGCGTCTACGTGGCGCCGGTGGTGGCAATGCTGTTCACGGCAGCGCTCGGCGTTCTGCTGGTGCGCTATACCCAGCGGCGAGAAAGCGAGACGCCGCCAGTTTCGGAGGAATCATGAACAGAGCAATTTTTGGCTTCGTTGCGGTTGCGTTCGCCTGCGGCGGATCTGACAACGGCAGCGGCGCCGGACAGGCAACGCCCGCGACCGGCGGCGAGACATCCGCAATGCCCGCCGGAGGCGCGCAGGTGACCGGGATGGTGATGTTCTCCGGGACACCTCCCGAGAACCCGCCCGTGGACATGCGCGAGGAAAGCGCCTGCGCCGAGAAGCACGGTGGCGCACCCGTGGACCGGCGCGTGATCGTGAGCGATGGGCACGTAGCCAACGTGTTCGTGCACGTGAAGAGCGGCCTTCCGGCCGGCAACTGGACCGCCCCCTCAGACGCCGTGGTCATCGACCAGGATGGCTGCTTCTACGAGCCTCGTGTAGTGGGTGTGATGGTCGGACAACCACTCGAGATCACGAACAGCGATCCACTGCTGCATAACATCAAGGCGGTGCCAACGGTGAACCGCGGCTTCAACATCAGTCAACCGCGCGAGGGGATGCGCACGACGCGCACATTCAACAGCCCCGAGGTGATGGTCCCCCTCGAGTGCAACGTGCACGGGTGGATGCATGCCTTCGTGGGCGTGAAGGAGCATCCGTTCTTCGCCGTCACGGGTGAGGACGGCCGCTTCTCGATCACCGGGCTTCCCGCCGGTACCTATGAGATCGAGGCCTGGCACGAGACGCTCGGCGCCCAGACGATTACCGTCACCGTGCCCGAGGACGGCAGCGCCACCGCTGATTTCACCTACCCCTCCACCGCGACGTGAGGCGCACGCCATGAGCTGGTTCCTGCCACCGGGCGTGTCGACCTACGCTGGCGACATCGACGCCCTCTACTACATGATCCTCGTGATCACTGGGTTGGCGTTCGTGATCGTCGAGGTGGCGCTGATTCTGTTCATCATCCGCTACCGCAAGCGGGACGGACATCGCGCGTACCACACTCACGGCAATGTTCGCGCGGAGGTGATCTGGACGGCGATCCCAGCGGTGGTAGTGATCATGATCGGCGTCCTCAGCGGTCGCGTGTGGGGGCACATCCGGACCACCGATCACCTGCCCGAGGATGTCTGGACAGTGCGCGTGATGGCTAAGCAGTTCGAGTGGAACGTCACCTATCCGGGACCCGATGGCGTGTTCGATACGGATGACGACTTCACCACGCGCAACCAGCTCCACATGCCGGCCAACCGGCCGGTGCGTATCCTCCTCGAGGCCGAGGAGGTTATCCACTCCTTTTTCGTGCCGGCGTTCCGGGTGAAGCAGGACGCCGTGCCCGGAATGACGATTCCGGTCTGGGTGGAGGTGCGCGAACCCGGCGAGTACGAGATCGCCTGCGCCGAGCTCTGTGGGCTCGGCCACTACCGAATGCGGGGGATGGTGACGGTGCACCCCGATGAAGGCTTCGACGAATGGCAGAGGGGGCAGCACATCGCCCTCACAACGGACCGCTGAGGGGGCGCCAACCGAAAATGACGACCGTTCCGCATACCGTACCGGGCACGGCTCACGCCGCCGCTCACGGACACGACGATCGCTCGTTCGTCCGCAAGTACATCTTCTCCACCGACCACAAGATCATCGGTATCCAGTTCCTCCTGATGAGCCTGCTTTTTCTGCTCGTCGGGGGAATGCTGGCGATGGTGATGCGATGGCAGCTAGGCTATCCGGGAGAACCGATGCCCGGGGGCGGGATTCTTCCCGAAACCATGGCACCGGACGGCGTGGTATTGCCGGAGTTCTATAACGCGCTCGTCACGATGCACGGCACCTTCATGGTGTTCTTCGCCGTGATGCCACTGCTGGTGGGCGTGTTCGGGAATTACCTGATCCCACTGAAGATCGGCGCAGCCGACATGGCGTTCCCGCGAATCAACATGGCGTCCTTCTGGATCGCCGTCCCAGCCGGCTTCATCATGATCGCCGGGTTCTTTGTGGAGGGAGGGCATGCCGCCGCCGGTTGGACGGCGTACGCGCCGCTGAGTGCCAGCCCGGAACACTCGGGTGTGAGTGGAGGACAGGTCCTCTGGTGCGTGAGCCTCATCGTGCTCGGGCTCTCGTCCATCCTCGGCGCGTTCAACTACATCACCACCGTGATCAACATGCGCGCGCCTGGAATGACGTGGTTCCGGCTGCCGCTCAGCATCTGGGGGCTGTTCATCACGGCGATTCTCGTGCTGCTGGCCATGCCGATTCTGTCTGGTGCGCTCATCATGCTCCTGTTCGACCAGACCATCGGCACCCACTTCTTCCTCCCCGAGGGGGGCGGGCAGCCGCTGCTCTGGCAGCACCTGTTCTGGTTCTTCGGTCACCCTGAGGTCTATATCCTGATCCTGCCGGCCTTCGGCATGGTGTCGGACATCATCGCCAACGGTTCCCGTAAACCGATCTTCGGCTATTACTCGATGGTCCTGGCGATCATCGCCATCGCGTTCCTCGGCTGGATCGTGTGGGGACATCACATGTTCCAGAGCGGGATGAATCCGACCCTCGGCACGACGTTCATGATTTCGACCATGCTCATAGCGGTGCCGTCGGCGATCAAGGTGTTCAACTGGCTTGGTACCATGTGGCGGGGCAGCATCGTGCTTCACGTGCCGATGCTGCACGCCATCGCGTTCGTGGCGATGTTCGTGATCGGGGGCCTGAGCGGCGTCTTCATGGCTTCGACCCCCGTGGACATCTACATCCACGACACGTACTTCATCGTCGCCCACCTGCACTACGTGCTGTTCGGTGGAAGCCTGTTCGCAATCTTTGCGGCCATCACGTACTGGTATCCCAAGATGTTCGGGCGGATGATGAGCCCCTTCTGGGGACGCGTGCACTTCGCGCTGACGTTCGTGACATACAACATGGTGTTCTTCCCCATGCACAGCCTCGGCTCGGGCGGCCACATGCGCCGCATCTACGATCCGACGCAGTACGAGTTCCTCCAGGCGATGCAGCCGGTCAACGTCTTCATCACAATCAGCGCATTCCTGCTGTTCGGCAGCCAGCTCATCTTTGCCGGCAACTTCATAATCAGCTGGTTCAAGGGAGCGAAAGCGCCGGAGAACCCCTGGCATGACAACAGCCTTGAATGGACGGTCCCTTCCCCGCCGCCACACGGCAACTTCGCCGCCGTACCGGTGGTGTACCGCGGGCCATACGAGTACAGCTCGCCGCTCTCCGAGGAGGACTACCTGCCGCAGAACCGGCGTCTGCCGGATGACCCCAAGCCCGCGGCCGCGCCCGCGGGGGATTGAGAGGTGCATGGGATGGCGTCGCCGATAGTCATGCGCCCACCGGCTCACGCGGAGCCGGGTACGGGCGTCTACAACGAAAAACTGGGGATGTGGGTCTTCCTTGGCTCGGAGGTCATGTTCTTCACCGCGCTGATCGGTGCCTACATCATTCTGCGCGTGTCGCGACCCGAGGCGTGGGCCGAGCCGGGAGAGATGCTGAACGTGCCGATCACGGCGCTGAATACGTTCATCCTCATCTGCAGCTCGGTCACTATGGTGAAGGCCTTCGCGGCAGTGCAACGGAACGATCAGCGCGGGCTTCGCATCTGGCTGGTGGCGACGGCGCTGATCGGCAGCGCCTTTCTCGGTATCCAGGCCTACGAGTACCAGGAGCTCATACACAAGGGCTTCGTCCCGGGCGAGGGGCTGTACGGTTCGACGTTCTACACCATGACAGGCTTCCACGGGTTTCACGTAACCATCGGGGTCATCTGCCTGACCTTCGTCGCCTTCCGTGCATTTCGCGGGCGGTACTCGGCCAGCGACTACCGCGGCGTAGAGGTGGTAGGGTTGTACTGGCACTTTGTGGACCTGGTCTGGATCATTCTGTTCACCATCGTCTACCTGATCTGAGCGGGAGGACACATGGACGAAGCCCCTGTCGTACCCCCCTCCGTCGAGGCACCCGCGGACGAGGTGGTCGTGGCCGAGGCGCCGGGCGAGGTGCACCACCCGCGTTATATGGCTGTCTTTTTCGGACTGGGCGCTCTGACGGTGGTGGAGCTGTTCGTAGCCTTCCTGCCCTGGTCGAAGCTGATGATCATTCTCGTGCTGATCGCGCTCGCCGTGTGGAAAGCGCTGCTGGTGGCATTGTACTACATGCACCTGCGCTACGAGCCCAACCGGCTCCGCATCCTCGCAATCGCCCCTCTGCCGCTGGCGGTGATTCTCGTTATCGCGGTAATAACGGAGTACCGGTGACGGAAAGACGGGAGGTACCGTGTGAGCGCACCCAACGATACGTTTTATGCCTAGCGCCAACCGCGGCTGGGCCAGTGTGCCGATGTCTGGATCGTGTTGCATCCGCTACGGAGGTCCCGTGATTCCCTTTCACCGCGCCCTGATCGGCACCGCCATCGTCTTCTGCGCCCTTTTTGGAGCCTGGTCGCTTGCCCGTTTCCGCGACGACGGCTCGATGCTGATGCTCGGCCTCGGCCTGGGCTTCACCGCCGGAGCCATCGGCCTCGCGTACTACCTTCGCAACCTGCGCCGATTCCTGGGTACCCAATGACTCACGACCCCATTCACGGCGCGATGTTCTGGGTGGGTGCACTGTTCGTGTTCACTCCACTCGTACTGGCGTCGATCGTGGTCGGGGTCTGGTGGTGGGGACGGCGGCGCGATAGCAGGAGCAAGGGCCAGGAGACGTCGTAGCAGGAGCAAGGGCCAGGAGACGTCGTAGCAGGAGCAAGGGCCAGGAGACGTCGTAGCAGGCCGGCAGTTGGCATCGTCAACCTGGCATCTGACCGGGTGCGCCGGCGGAAGCACGTCTTCAGCACCGGGGAGAAAAAAGAGTGCGCCGCAGGAGATTCATCGCTTGCGGCGCACTTCTCGTATTATCCCTGACCGCTGGCTAAACCTTCGTCTCGATCTCCCTCGTATCCTGCAGCGACGGCGCCTCGTGCTCGGCCGTATGGTCTTCGCCATCCAGGGCATGAGCGAACTCCATGCGGAGCTCAGGGTGCCGCCGCCACATGTAAGTCCCCATGCAGGCGGCGGCGAGGACGTTGCCGATCATGACGTTGTACCAGGCAAGCGAGCCCAGCACTGTTTCCTGAAGCAGGCTGACGAAGCCGTGAAAGGCGATCTCGAAGGCCACGAACAGAATGAGCGCTCCGGCCAGCACCGTGGGTTCCCTCTGTGCCAGGTGTACAAGCACCGACAGCACGATGCCGGCAGCGCAGAAGGCCGCGTAGTGGAATACGGTGTAGATGCCCACGTGGAGCAGAGCAGAGTCGGGGATCGGCCCAAGGATGGAGAGTAGCGCGTGGCCGAGTATCCGTGGCGTGAACAGCGGCTGCCCCGCGATCAGGTCCACGACCAGAAACCAGATCGCTACGGCCGATGCGCCGATGACTCCCGCAACGATCCCTTCGCGGATGATGCTGCGCGTTCTCGGATCCATGTCATTCCCTCCTTCTGCACCGAGGGGGGAGAGCGGACCGAAGACCACCCCGCGATGGCCTACCGTCCGCCCAGCAAGGGCACTGCAACAGACACAGCCTGCACTGCCGCTCGAACAGGCTCAGGCCGATCCGCGCGGATACCTCCTGGTCGACAGGCGCGAAAATGCGATATAGATCCAGGCGACCATCAGCCCGAACACAGCGTGCACCACCAGCGACGGCACTCCGCGGAGCTCGGCGAACCAGGGGAACACCAGCGTGAAGACGTGAAAGTTCACGATGTAGAGCACGATCCCGAATGCGACACCGGCGAGCAGGAGCGAGGAAGTGCCCAACCGCCACAGGAGTCGCACGAACACGAGCGCGTACAGCAGCGAAAGTGCGATATGGAGGAGGAGCGCAACGATGAAGATCAGCGGATCAAACGTGGCCGGAGGGGGAAGGACGCCTTGGCCAAGCGGGATCGCGGCGATCATGCGGATGGCCGTCCACGGGCTCATGGCAGCCACCAGCGGGAGGAGCAGCAGCTCCAGCACGAGAAACGCGATCGAGGCGATCGCTCCCGCCGCAAGGGCGGCGGTCCACACAGGGCGGGTGTAGGGTGCGTCGGCTACATCGACTGCGGACATCGCTACCCCCACTGGAGTGGAAGAGCTACCGATCCGGCACGAGCCTTGGTAAACCGGATACGGGTCCTGAGGCCCGGCCCGGCGGAGAGTGCCCCAATGTAAGACTGGCCGGCCCGTAGGGCAAACTCCTACAGCTCATTTTCTTGACAAGGCTAACCCAGTGATCCCACCCACGCCGCCGGATCGGCAACCTTGCCCACGTAGAAGTCTCCGAACTCCGCGTATCGGGCGCTCACCTCGTCAAAGCGCATGTCCGTAACCAGTCGCTTGAACTCGAGCGGATCGGAGGCGAACAGCGTGACACCCCACTCCCAGGCATCGAGGCCGATCGCGCCGGTGATGACCTGCCGGACGCGACCCGCGTATCGCCGGCCGGTCAACCCGTGCGCCAGCATCATGCGACTGCGCTCTTCCAGCGTCAGCGCGTACCAGTTCTGGCCCGCGTCGCGACGCTTCGACATCGGGTAAAAAGAGACGTATGGCATGTCGTCCGGCAGCTCCGGATAGAGACGGCGGTGAACGTGTTCGCTGGCGAGCTCGGCGCGCGCACGTTCATCGAGCTCCGCCCTGTAACCAACGTCGCCGACTTCGCCACCCCGCTCCAGCGCGCTGCGCTCGAGTTCTGCTGTGATGTGGTAGAGCGCAGTCTCGGTGATGCTGAGAAAGGAATACGCCGGACGCAACATGTCGAAGAGCGACTCACGGCTCATGCGGCGCTGCACCACGCCCAGCTCATCGAGTGTTGGACGGAAGTGCATGAACATGACCTCCGCGCCCGAGCCTATGAGCGGAACCACCGTGCTCCAGCCCTCGCGGGGGCGTACGATCTCTAGCAGCATCCCGACCGCTCCTTCACGCATGTCGGACAGCTCCGATGCGGTTACCTTGCGCCTTGCCGCCGCGTCGAGCGAGAAGATCTGATGAAGCGCATACCAGCCTTCCAGCGTTTCCGGCGCATGCGCCGCGCGCCTGGAAGGTCGGACCGCCTCGCTGGTGGGGCGCCCGGGGCCGCGTGCGGCCGACTGCCTGTTCTCCGGAGTCATGAATCCTGGTGAGTGGTTGTCGCGACCAATCTAGCGCGGGTCACCAAGGGTCCGATACCGCACAACACCGCTGCCGTTGCGGCACGGAGTCGCGGTCCGGACGAAGCAACAGCCATTACCAAGGTGGCCACGGTGGATGCGGCGAGCACGATGGCGCGCTCCGTGTCGCCGAGAAGCGCGCGTGGCAGCTACCGCGCATGCTCACGACCCAGCTCCCAGTCACCGCGAAGCGCCAGCCCGTAGCCGCCCAATGTGACCGTACCAAGCGCGCCGAAAACGATCAGCCGATCGAGAAACGCAAGCGACTCGAGCGTGCGTAAAGCCGCAATTCGTCCGGCGTCGAAAACCGGGTCGGCGCCCGAGAGTAGGAGTGCGAAGACCGCGCTCGCGCGTTCAAATCCCATTCACGACCGCCAAACCACGGTCGTCCTCAACCTGCCGCCGCCTCCGGCACCGCCCCAAACCGCCGCTGTCGCGCGCGGAACCACTCGACCGCTCTTTGCAATTCGGCGGCGCCGAACTCCGGCCACATGATCTCGCTGAAGTAGAGCTCAGCGTACGCGCACTCCCACAGCAGGAAGTCGCTCAGACGCTTCTCGCCGCCGGTACGGATGAGAAGGTCGACATCGCCCGAATATGGTTCGTCGTCACGCAAGCCGGTAAGCACGCGTCCGAAGGCTTCGCGTGTGGGCTCGACTCCCTCGGGTAGGGCAGCGGCAGCGCGGAGGATCATATCGCGCGCGGAATAGTCGATCGCCAGACGAAGGTGCAGCGCCGTACCTGCGTGGGTCGCAGCCTCGGCGGCAACCATCCGCTCGCGCACAGTCTGCGGCAGCCTGTCGCGCCGCCCGATTACGCTCAGGCGCACACCATTCTCCAGCAGCGCCTCCGTCTCCGTCACGAGGTGCTCTGCGAAGAGGCGCATCAGCAGCGCGACCTCACGGCGAGGACGCTTCCAGTTGTCGCTGGAGAAGGCGTACAGAGTCAGGGTGGAGACGCCCAGCTTCGGGGCGGTTTCCACGGTGCGGCGCACGGCATCTGCGCCACGCCGGTGGCCCATGGTGCGCGGCAGCCCGCGCGCCGTAGCCCATCGGCCGTTTCCGTCCATGATGATCGCAACGTGCAGCGGCGTTTCCTGACTGTTCAAAGCACTTGAAGACATAAAGCGTCCAGTCAAAAAAGAGAGGCGGTCAGCGCTCGATGGTGTCGCGCGTTGCTTGTATGAGTGCTTCCATGTGCTCGAGGTAACTCTGGAGCGCCCGGCGCCCGGCTGGTGCCAGCCGGTACTCGGTGCGAGGACGGCGTCCCTCGAAGGACTTTGTGCAGGTGACGTACCGCGCCTCCTCGAGCTTCCGGGCGTGCGCGCTCAGGTTGC
>CAZWSO010000050.1:0-16436 GCA_964636485.1 uncultured Gemmatimonadaceae bacterium | reverse complement strand
CGGCGCCGCGGGGCCCCGGTACCGGCGCCGGCGCGTGCCGCGCCCCAGCGGCCGCGTCCCCAGGGGATGATGTCCGGCGTGCTGAGCCGCCTGTTCGCCCGTTTGAACCCATTCGATGTCAGGAGCGCGTACGCGCAGTCCTCGACCTTCAGTGCAAGCGTAACGCCAACTGCGCCGTACAGCAGCACCCCATCCCTCTACATGATGTTCAAGTCGTATGTCGGCACCAGTGGCGGTGGCGGTGACCGCAGGCTGTTCGGCAGCGAAACAACGGCGAACTTAGCCCAATACCCATACATGCAGGGGGCGGTCAGGGTCCCTGAGGATGGCTGGTACATCGTCAGCGTCAGCGGGTATAACTGGTCCAGCTCCGCGACGCTACATCACAGTAGCGGGAGTGGGTACCAGCCAGTGATGAGCTGGAACTACTCGGGCAAGAGCGGCCTGACCACCTATCCCGCCCTGCTGGAGCTCTCGGCTGGGTGGCACTACTTCATTCTGAAGGCCACGGCCGGTAGCATTCGAGTGGACCGCCTGCAGGTTTATAGCCTCTAGCTGTTGTTGGTGAAGAGGTTCACTGAAGTGAGCCGCTACTGGGGGGCTGCGAAAGCCGAGCGCCGCGTGTGGGCGCTCGGCATTGCAGTACGCCAGGTACGGCCGGAGCGCCAGCGCCCGGCGGAGCGAGTTCGGGTATGTCTGCACATAGACCCACTCGCGCAAGAGTGTCTGGATCACCCGTTCGACCTTCCCGCGGTGCGTGGCGTATAGGGGCGGGTGCGCAGGTTGCGCCGAGCGACACGGTGACGTCGTAGCGGCGAAGGATGTCGAGCACGTCGTCGACCGCTCGTACAGGGGATTCTGCCGGCGATGATGCATCATCTAGACGGCGCAGCGAGCCGCCGCGGCTGACGATCCCGGTCACGCGCCCGTGTACCAGTGGCAGATCGTCGAACAGGATCCAGGCGTGCAGCGCCATGTAGTCCACGCCCTGCTGCGCCCGATGCTCGATGACCGCCAGCAGGTCCTCGGCGGTCAGCTCCTCGAGCTCCTTCCCATCAGCGCCGCCTGGTAGATCGGCACGGTGCCGATCGGCACCGTCGACGCAGCGATGATGGCCTCACGTACGAGGTCGATTTCTCTTCCGGTGGAGAGATCCATCACGGTATCCGCGCCGTACCTGATGGCGAGACGCAGCTTTTCCACCTCTGCCTCGATCGACGAGGACACGGCGGAGTTCCCGATGTTGGCGTTGACTTGACGCGCGCCACCACCCTCCCCGACGAGCCGGCACCCCTGTCATGCGGCTCAAGGTAACGGTCCACTCGCCTCTGGGCCGTGCGTGTGATGGCAACGGATGTTCGACTCGATCGTCTGATGGTGATCGCGGAGCAGTCGAGACGCACTCGCCGCGACGTCGCACCACTCACCGCCGTGTGCTATTCTTGGAGTTTCGCGCGGGTGTCATGAAAGGTTCTCCCAGGAGGCGGCGGATGTGCGGAATCGTCGGTGTGTGGTCGGCTTCGGCCCTCGATCGCGCGGACGTGGTCGAGCGCCGGGTGCACGCCATGGCCGAAATGGTGCGACACCGCGGGCCCAACGACATCGCGGCATGGTCGAACGGCTGCGTGGGCTTGGGCTACACCCGGCTCGCGATCCATGATCTTACGCCGGCTGCGTCGCAGCCGATGGCGGACGCGTCAGGAATGGTGCGTCTCGTCTTCAACGGCGAGATCTACAACTACGTCGACCTCCGTACGGAACTAAGGCACCGCGGCCACGCGTTCAAGTCGGATTCCGACACCGAGGTGCTCCTTCACGGCTATCTCGAATGGGGTGACGAGGTCCTGGGGCGGTTGCGTGGGATGTTCGCCTTCGCCGTATGGGACGGGCGACAGCATCGCCTCCTGCTGGCGCGTGATCGTCTCGGCAAGAAGCCCCTCAACTTCGCCTGGTCGGGATCCACGTTCCTGTTCGGCTCGGAGATCAAGGCAATCCTGCGATGGCCAGGCTTTCCGCGGCGACCCAACCTTCCCGCGATAGACCGGTTCTTTCTCTATCGACACGTTCCCGGCACCGACACCGCATTCGCAGGCGTGCACCGCCTGGAACCGGCACACTGCCTCAACATTGACGCCTCGGGCCGGATGGAAAAGCGCCGCTACTGGCAGCTGCCGGAACCAGCATCCATCCAGCGCGAGGCCGACCGCAACCAGCTCAAGGAGGAGCTGCTCGCCCACCTCGACGATGCCGTCAAGGTGCGGATGACTGCCGACGTCCCGCTCGGCGCTTTCCTTTCGGGCGGGGTGGACTCCTCGGCCGTCGTGGCATCGATGGCGCTGAACTCCGCGGAGCCAGTGCGCACGTTTACTGTGGGATTTCGGCGGCAGGCGATCGACGAGCGGCAGCACGCCCGCATGGTCGCGCAGCGGTACCACACGCAACATACCGAGTACGTGATACCGCTGGACGTGCTGGCACTCAGCCCCAGCTTGGCCTGGTTCTATGGCGAGCCGAATGCCGATGAGGTCACGATTCCATCCTTCTGCATTGCAGCCATCGCCGCACGCTCTGTGCGCGTGGCGCTGAACGGCGATGGCGGGGACGAGAGCTTCTTCGGCTATCGGCGGCACGCAGGCGCACGCGTGGGCATGTGGATCGACCACCTCCCGCGGATGCTGCGGAGAGGACTGGCGAGCACCGGCCGAAGCCGCGCATTCGATGGACGCGGGGCAGTGTTGCGTAACATCGGCAAGGTGTTGGCGGGAGCGGACTCGACACCGGCGGAGCGATACACCGATTGGGTCACGTATGGATCGGACGCATTGTTCGATGCCGTGGCCACGTCAGCTGCACGAGAGCAGCTCTATGAGGAGGCGGTCGCCCGCTTCGAGCCCTGCTTCTCCGGCGACATCAGGGCAGACGACGCCTCGGCGCGGGCAGACCTCGCCGCCGGGATGAGCGACGCGCTCCAGGTGCGGGTGGACATCGCCACCATGGCGAACGGCCTCGAAGGCCGTTCGCCCTTCCTCGACCAGCACCTGGTGGAGTGGGCCGCCCGCATCCCCGCGCGAGACAAGATGCATCGGCTGGAGCTGAAGGGCCTCCTCAAGGAGGCACTGCTGGCCCGTCTCCCACGAGAGGTGCTGTATCGACCGAAGCAGGGGTTGTTCATGGACTTCGCGTTCCTCGACGCGCAGCGCGACGCCATTCGTGACGTGGTGCTGTCGCCGGAAGCGAGGGCGCGGGGCCTCTTCCATCCCGAGAGTGTCAAGCGGCTGCTCGACGGGAATTATACCTACATCGGGAAGCGCAAAGCTGCGCTGTGGATGCTATACATCCTTGAACAGTGGTTCCAGATGTGGATCGATCCGCCGGCGCTGCCCGTGAGTCCGCCGTCCGCTCCTCCCCTGGAAGCCTGACACCGCACTGGACCCGTCAGAAGAGCATTGCTACCGTTGGCGCATGGAGCCCGCGATAGCGCGTGCACCACAACCACCCTGCAGCAGCTTACGAACCCCATCGACATGACAGGACAGCGTGGCGATCACTGATTCGGCCGGGATCCCACGGGATACTACCGTCACTACCGATCTCTGCATCGTTGGGGGCGGCCCGAGCGGCATCGCACTCGCGTTGCGCCTGGCGGGCTCGGGGCTGCGCGTCGTCCTGCTCGAAAGTGGTGGGATGCAGTCAGGCGGCGTGGCACAGGGCCTGAACGAAGGTACGAACATCGGCATCCCGTACTTCGAGCTGCACAAGCTTCGGTACCGCGGCCTAGGCGGCAACTCGAACCGTTGGGGCGGTTGGTGTCGGCCGCTCGAGCCCCTCGACATGGAGACGCGCTCCTGGGTGCCGCTCTCGGGCTGGCCGCTGAGACGTGACGAACTGGACTCGTACTATCGCGAGGCGGCCGCGCTCTGCCAGCTCGAGAGCGAGAACTACGGCGGCGGCGAGGAGCGACTGCCTCCCTTGTACCGTCCTCCCTTCGTAGGTGATGATGTGCGGATCGTGAGGTGGCAGGGGAGCCCACCCACGAAGTTCGGCATCGTCTACCACGATGCGCTTGCCGCCGCTCGGCATGTGACAGTGGTGACGGATGCGACTGCGGTGTCCGTGCTCTTCGACGAGGAACCACGCCGCGCGACGGGCGTCCGCGTCAGGAGTATGCGCGGCAATCAGTTCGACATCCGCAGCAGGGCGGTGGTCCTGTGTGCTGGTGCACTGGAAACCGCGCGGCTGATGCTCGCGTCCGCACCGGGCGGTCTGGGCAACGAGCACGATCTCGTGGGACGCCACTTCATGGAGCACCCGCACGTGGTCACGGCCATCATCGAGCTGGCACCTGCGGGTGAGCGGCCAGTCCGTATACCGGCGCTCGATCACGGACTGCTTGGCGCTCGCGCGCGCCTGCAGCTGCTGCGTCCAACAGGCATCACCAAGGTCGCGTACGCGCTCGCTGAGGAGACGATGCGCCGCGAGCAGCTACTCGCCTTCTCCGGACACTTCCAGACAGTCAGTCCCGGACGCGGAACGGAAGCGTACAACGCCATGAAGCTGGTGATCGGCAACCTGCGCTCGCCGCGTCGCTTCCTGCGTCAGGTGCGCACGGGCTCACTGCCTGTGGGAATCGGGCAGCTGTTTGGCGAGATGGCCAGTGACTTCCCCGTACTGCTGCATTCGATCTACAGCGAGGCATTGCGGAAGCCCAGGCAGTTGGCGCTTTACACGCAATCGGAGCAGGTGCCCAACCCCGACAGCCGCGTGACGCTGGATCCCGAACGCCCCGACGCACTGGGATTACCGCGGGTGCGACTCGACTGGCGGCTGACGCGGCTCGACAAGCAATCCATAATGCGCAGCCAGGCGATCATCGGCGAACGGTTCATGCGTCACGGCGTGGGGCGGCTGGTGCCGACCGACGCTTTCCGGGATGACGGTCCCGAGTGGGGCGCCGGTCTCAAGGGAGGAAAGCACAATCTCGGTACCGCGCGTATGGCCGAGGACGCGCGCCATGGCGTAGTCGATCGCAATCAGGGAGTCCATACCGTAGCCGAACTGTACGTCGGCGACTCGTCGGTGTTCCCAACGGGTGGATTTGCCAACCCCATGCTGACGACGGTGGCGCTTGCGCTGCGGCTCGGCGACCATCTGCGGGCCACCTACAGCTGAAACCACGGCTACATCCCGCACCCTATCTCCGGCATGACCACGTCGGTGATGACGAGGTCGATGTGATCGCGGGTGGCACGCCCAGCTCGCTTCGCTATGGCTCAGTGAACAACCTCCTCGTCAATCACATCTAGCGCTCACTCGGTTTTCGACGGACGCGGGCGGCGGTGACATTCACCACCGCCCGCCGTTCGTGACCGGTTTGCCATTGGGACCCGTTACGGAACCCGCCGCGAGAGAAGGCTCGGCGTACTGGTTCCGGGTGCCTCGCCGCCTTCCTTCCTCTGACAGTGGCGCGGCGCCGCAGCGCTCACGTCCCGCCCTCGTAGCGGAACGACACCTTCATCTTGGCACGGTAACGGGCGACCTTGCCGTTCTCGATCTGCATGTCGAGCTGTTCGACTTCGGCGATGCGCAGATCGCGCAACGTGCTCGCGGCGCGCTCCACCGCGGCTGCCGCGGCTTTCTCCCATGACTCGGTGCTGGTGCCCACGAGCTCGATCACCTTGTAAACGCTCTCGGCCATTGTATCCTCCTTGCTTGCTTGCTCCTGTTCGCTCCCCGGCCGGAGGGCACGGGGCCGAGAGATCGTAACGCTCGCCGTCGCGCGCGGCTAGTTGCCGCGCTGACTTGCTGACACAACGATCGGGGCTTGAGTGGAGGCGCGGTGAGTGGGGTGGCTCCTCGCTGGAATTCCATGCGCATCGCTACCGGCGACTCTACGGCAGCATCGTGCGCGAGGCGTGACCGTGGTCGAGCGCGCTGGCGCCTGCTTCATTCGTTGCGCAATGCTCGCCTGAGTCTTCCGCAAGGTTAAATTGATCAGGGCGCTCCCGTGGACGCCTGCCGTTGATCCGGCGTTCGAGGGTTTCCTGCACCCAGCAATATTCGCATGCCCCCACAGTTCATCTTCGTCATGAAGGATCTGCGCAAGGTCGTCCCACCCAGCCGGGAGATCCTGCGCGGGATCTGGCTGTCCTTCTATCCCGGCGCCAAGATCGGCGTCCTTGGCGCGAATGGCGCCGGCAAATCATCCGTTCTTCGCATCATGGCGGGGGTGGATCAGGATTTTCAGGGGGAGGCGTGGCCGGCCGCCGGCACCAAGGTCGGGTTCCTGCCGCAGGAGCCGCAGCTCGATGAGACCAAGGACGTGCGCGGCAACGTGGAGGAGGCGGTGGCCGAGCAGCGTGCCCTGCTCGAGCGGTTCAACGCCATTGCCATGGAGTTCGCCGAACCGATGTCGGACGATGACATGAACGCGCTGCTCGAGGAGCAGGCGAAGGTGCAGGAGAGGATCGACGCCTGGGATCTGTGGAACCTCGACAACAAGATCGAGATTGCCATGGATGCGCTGCGGCTGCCGCCTGGCGACGCCCATGTCTCCACGCTTTCAGGCGGCGAACGCCGTCGCGTGGCGCTGTGTCGCGTGCTGCTCGAGCAGCCCGACATGCTTCTCCTGGACGAGCCAACGAATCATCTCGACGCCGAGTCGGTGGCCTGGCTCGAGCGTCATCTCGCCGAGTTTCCCGGCACGGTCGTCGCCGTAACCCACGATCGCTACTTTCTCGACAACGTGGCCGGTTGGATTCTCGAGCTCGACCGAGGCTATGGTATTCCCTGGGAAGGAAACTACTCGAGTTGGCTGGAGCAGAAAAAGACGCGGCTCGCGCAGGAGGAGAAGCACGCATCGGCACGGCAACGAACGCTCGAGCGCGAGCTGGAGTGGATTCGCATGGCGCCGCGCGCCCGGCAGGCGAAGAGCAAGGCCCGCATTCAGAAGTACGAGGAGCTCGCCAGCGAAAAGCAGCAGGAACGCGTCGCGCAGAACGAGATCGTCATTCCGCCACCGCCCCGCCTCGGCAACGATGTAGTCATCGCGAAAGAGCTGCGGAAGGCGTTTGGCGACAACCTCCTGTTCGAGGACCTGTCGTTCGCGCTCCCGCGGGGCGGAATCGTGGGGATCATCGGGCCGAACGGGGCCGGGAAGACGACGCTGTTTCGCATGATCGTGGGCGACGAGCAGCCCGACGCCGGAACGCTGAAGGTCGGCGAGACGGTGCAGCTATCGTACGTGGACCAGTCGCGCACCCTGGAAGGGGCGCGAACGGTATACGATGAAGTGAGCGGCGGCCGCGACACGATAGATGTGGGCAAGCGGGAGATGAACGCGCGCGCATATCTCGCCAGTTTTGGCTTTCGCGGTGCGGACCAGCAGAAGCTGGTGGCGAACCTGTCAGGCGGGGAGCGCAACAGGCTGCACCTCGCCAAGCTGCTCAAGAGCGGTGGTAACGTGCTGCTGCTCGACGAGCCGACCAACGATCTCGACGTCGATACCCTGCGCGCGCTGGAGGAAGCGCTGCTCGACTTCGCAGGTTGCGCGGTCATCATAACGCACGACCGGTGGTTCCTGGACCGCATTGCCACGCACATTCTCGCCTTCGAGGGGAATAGCGAAGTCGTGTGGCACGAGGGGAACTACCAGTCGTACATCGAGGACCTCAAGCGGCGGAAGGGGCCCGACGCGGACCAGCCGCACCGAGTGGCGTACCGGAAGCTGGTCAGGAGCTGAATCGCAGTGGTTGCGAGTGCCGGCGGTAATCGGCGTGCTTCTTCTGTCTCCGGACTCGCTGACGCTGGAAAGGCGGCGCAGGTGTGCCAGGGCACGACCGGCCGATGGTGAGTCGAAGATGGGTGATGTACCGCGGTCGATGGGCCTGACTCCCCTTTGAGACGTCTGGCGCTGGGGGGCGTGGCGCCTCGTGTCGGACGCCAGGACTTTGCAGCGTCGTATGCCGACCGACAGGAACGAGCAGCTGGTCACCCACGATGCGGAAGCGCCAGCTCGCTATGCGTCAGGGATTGGGGAGGAACTCGACCGCCTCCACCAGCATCATTTGCGGATCGTACGTGATCAGCTCTCGCAGGATGGGTGCATGCCCGCTTCCGATCAGCAGCACGATGCGATCGCCGGGCTCGGCGATTCGCTGCAGGTTGCTGAAGATGCGGATGTTCCGATCGTACCACTTCGCGACGAGATCCGCTCCCACGTAGTTGTCCCCAGCGCCAACCCGCGCAAACCTCATGTACATGCCGTGATCGCGCGCAAGCTTCTCCGGATCGTTGGCGAGGCGCAGAATCCGCCCGATCGTGTATTCTTTCTGCTGCCGGTTCGCTTCCGCCGTTATGCGCGCAATCTCCCGCTGCACCAAGGCGATAAATGCCGGGTCGTGCTCCTGAGCATACTGCATTACGACCCCGAACGGGAACTCGCCGCGATGATCGACGGGAAAGACGCGATCATGGTCGAAGATCCCAGCGAGGCGGAAGCCGAGCTGCTCCGTTTCATCGCGCTGTAGCGCGTGTCTGCCGCCGCGATAGGCTTGGTAGAGGGTGTCGAGCCGTGGAGCGGCAGCCGGCAGCTGTTCGACGGCGACTTTGGTGGGCCCGAATCGGGCGATCGCCTCGACGACGTCGCGGATCTCGGCCTGCTTTTCAGCGGAAAGAATGTCGGCAACGTCGGTCTTCACCACGTCCAGCCCGGGATTGGCAAAGTGATAGGTGCCCAGGACCAGCACCCTTGCCGGCTCGGCGTCCGCCGGTGCCTGCGAGAGGAGAGGCATGGAGGCGGACAGGCTTGCAAGCAGCACCGCGCTACACTGCCGCAGGCGAGATGTTCGGGTTGTCATGTCGGTGGACTCACAGTTCGAGTGGCGCAGGGGTGGATAAGAGCACCTACGCATTAGTGCCGGCCTGGTTTCAGCGGGACGCCTCTGCTTCGATGATGGTGCGGAGCATGCCGGAGTGTTGTACCATCTCTCTCATGACCTACATGTCGCGCTCCACATTCGCATCGCTCGCTCTTGGCCTTCTGCTCGCCGCGCCTGCCGCCGGTGCCCAGGCCACGATCGAACGCACGGCTCAGATATCGGGCCCTTGGGTGGCCGATCCCGGTGTGCTCGAGGTGCAGGTCCGCCCCCTTCTCGCCCGACGCGGCGGCGGCTTGCACGGCTCTCCCGGCGTCGCCGCCGGGTACGGCGTGTTGCCGCGGCTCATGGCCAGCGCCGACATCGCCATCCAGTCGCTAGCCCTTGGGCGGGTGGAAACTGAGTGGCAGATCCTTGCGCGGTACCTGATACTGGATGAGGTGGATGACCCGCTCGAGCTGGCCTTGAGCGGAGGGTACAACGGTGCCGCGGGCAGTGTTGACGGAGAGCTGTCGTTCGCGCGATGGATTGGGCCGGCGCGGGCCCTTGCCGTTGTCCGCGCATTCAGCGACGCCTTCGACTCCGGCGAGGGGCGTCTCGCCGCCGGAGGCGGGTTGGTGGTCCACCCGCTGTCGGGACGCGTCCCCCTTGCACTGGCGGGCGATATTCTGTGGCCCGCAAGACGGTCGGGGCGGGCACGCGCCTGGAGCGTGGCGGCTCAGGGGGGGATCCCTCGTACCCAGCATACGCTCTCGCTGTTCGTCACAAACGGCTCCAGCAGTACGCTTCAGGGGAGCACTTGGGGAGCGAGGAGCAAGCGCGTGGGACTCGAGTTCACCTTCAGGGTGCCAATAGGCCGTACGCTCGAGGCGCACACGCTTCGGAGCGCCCCGTCCACAGCGGTTCGCGCCACCGATGGGGTGCCGGGCGTCTTTGTGGACATCCGCAACTTCCTGTTCGCACAGCGTACCATACACGTTGCCGAGGGCGCCACCATCGAGTGGTTCAACCATGACAACACCGAACATTCGGTAAGGGCCGACGGCGGCACCTGGGGCTCGGGGCCTATCGCGGCGCGCCGCAGCTGGCGCGCGTCCTTCGATCGCCCCGGTCGCTACGCGTACCGCTGCGAGCTGCATCCGTACATGCGCGGTCTGGTGATCGTGGACTGAGCGATCGGGCATTTTTTTTTGAAGGCCGAATGGAACCAGCCGGAGTCTCGCAATGCGCTCGTAAGTCATCGCCCCCCACCTTTTCATGGGTCTGGATGCCCTGGCATCCAGCGGCCGGTGGGTTGAGGCTGGGCGCGCCCATGGCCCGCGAGCAGCTTGGACTTGCGCCACCCCTTCCGCTGCCCGAGGGACGAGCGCTAGGCTGGGGTGGGCAAGCACCCCGCGGGAACGAATCCGTAACGAATCGGACCATTTCTCCCCACATGGTGAAACCTTCAGCCGCTCGGTTCGTATCGGAGGGGGTGCGTACGCTCCGGGCAATGCCCGTAGTGACATCCGATCCACCTGCCTTCGTGAGTCCTCGTCAAATGACACGTGCTCTTGTCGTCCTTGCCCTCGTCGTAGCCGGCGCCACCAGCCCCGGTGCCGCGCAAACACCCGGCGCCCCCAGGCCGGGCGCCCAGGCGCCGGCGCCGGCAGCGGGAGAGGTGCGTGGCACCGTGGTGGAATCGGAGAGCGGTGCTCCCGTTGCTGGGGCGACGGTAGCCGTGCGCAGCCGGCGCGATGCGTCGCTGGTAACGGGCGCCAATGTTCGCGACGACGGTGCATTCCGGATCCGGGGCCTGCCCCCGGGCACCTACTACCTGCGGGTCGCCGCCATCGGTTTCTCGGCGCAGAGCAGCGCCGACTTCACCATTGCCCCAGGAGCGCTCATCGCCGACGCAGGAAGCGTCCGGCTGGAGCGCGCGGCCATCGTTCTCGAGAACGTTGAGGTGACGGCCGAGCGTCCCACCGTGGTGATCGAGCCGGATCGCAACAGCTACCGCGCGCAGGATGTCGCGCCGGCGGCCAGCTCCGCCAGCGACGTGCTCGCGGCGACTCCGTCGGTGGAAGTCGATGCGGATGGCAGGGTGAGTTTGCGCGGCAACGAGAACGTGGCGGTGCAGATCAACGGCCGCCCAGCTCCCATGCGTGGCGCGCAGCTCGGTGCCTACCTGCGCCAGCTTCCGGCCAACGTCCTCGAGCGTGTTGAAGTAGTGCCGACGCCCTCGGCACGCCACGACCCGGAAGGGATGGCCGGGATCATCAATCTCGTCCTCAAGCAGAACACCGACCTCGGATTGAGCGGCGGCTTCACGCTCAGCGCATCGCCGTCCAACCGCTACAACGTGGGCGGCAACCTCGGCTACCAGGCCGGTGCGCTGACACTCTTTGGCACCTACGGCTTCAACGCCGACGAGCGTAATGTTTTCGGCGTGAACGAGCGCGAGCGGCTCGACGCCTTCGGCGATCCGATCGCCGTCACAGAGCAGGACGTGGACGGCGAGACCACCAACGGCGGACATAACACCAACCTCACCGTGGACTATCGCCTGAATGAGCGCGACGTGCTCTCCAACGCTCTGGCGATGAACGTCCGCCGCTCCACCGATGGCTCGCTGAGCAAGTACACCGAACTGGATGCCAGCCAGACCCCGGTGGATCGGTACGACCGTCTGCGCGACAGCGATGTGGACGGCTTCATGTTGGACTACACGCTCGCCTTCAAGCGCACCATCGAGGCGCGCCGGCACGAGCTTGGGGCGGAACTGCGATTCAACCGCACGAAGGATGACGATCAGACCAACCTGTGGCGCCAGCAGCCCCCCGGTTTTGGCTCGTCCTCGCCGTTCGAGGTCGAGCGCAACGTGACCGACGCGCTCACACGGCAGCTAACGGCGCAGTTCGACTACACGCGGCCGCTTGGCGAGCGCTCGAAGCTCGAGACCGGCTATCGGGGCAACGCTCGCTGGCTGGAGCGCGACTATACGAGCATGAAAGATGTGGCGGGCGATGGAAGCTTCGTGCGCGGCGACCTCAGCAACGCCTTCGAGCTGGACGAGCAGGTGCATGCCGTGTACGGCGTGCTCAGCCAGGGAGTCGGCCGCTTCGAGCTACAGGGAGGACTGCGCGCCGAGCATGCCAACCGCGAGTTCACGCTCGCCGAGCCTTCGGAGCGGTACCCGTATCGCTACGGCAGCCTGTTTCCGAGCGCCGTAGCCAGCTACAGTCTCGATGACGCAAGCCAACTCAAGTTCAGCTACTCGCGCCGCATCCGTCGCCCGGGTACGCAGGAGCTGAATCCGTTCCCCGTTTTTTTCGATGCGCAAAACGTCTTCATCGGCAACCCGGAGCTCAACCCGGAGTACACCGACGCCGTCGAGCTCGGCTACAACCGCTCCACTCGTATGGCGACGGTGCAGGTGACGCCGTTCTACCGGCGCACCAGCAACGTCATTCGCTTCATCATCAACACCAACGATGAGGTCGATGGGCGTGAGGTCACGTCGGTGACGTTCCAGAATCTGGCTACGGGCAACTCGTGGGGGACAGACGTCAACGGTTCGCTCCGTCTCGGGCCGCGCCTCAACGGTTTTGCCGGCTTCAACATCTTCAAGCTGGTGACGGAAGGCGGTTCGGAATCCACGCTGTCGTCGGACGCGGTGACCTGGTCGGCGCGGGTGAACGCGACCACGCAAGTCACGCCGACGCTCACGCTCCAGGGCTTCTACTTCTATCGCGCACCGCAGAAGATGGAGCGCGGCAGCTTCTCGTCGCAGCAGATGGCCAGCTTCACGTTGCGGCAGCGGCTCAGCCAGCGCTCCACCCTGGCGCTGCGCGTCAGCGATCCGTTCAACACAATGGGCTTCAGCGTTCGGGCGAGAGAGGGCAACGTCGTGCAGTTCACGACGCGCAAGTTCGACGTGCGGGCGGTGCACCTGACCTACCAGTTCAGCTATGGCCAGGCTCCGCGCGTCCGGCAGCCGCGGCCCGAGCAGCAGGAAGCGCCGGTGGGATTCCCCGGCGGGTGAGATAAGGAATTGCTGTGATATCCCGGGACTCGGGCGATCTTCCGCCGCGGCGGAAGATCGCCCGGTATCGCTGAGTCTCGCGGCGGGCCTCGTGGAGGCCGCGTCTGCCGGAGAACCGCGCGACGTCGCCGACGCGCTCGGCCGTCTGGGCGTGCAGGCTGGACCGCAAGACAACCACGTGAGGCGACGCGCAGGCGGCAGCGATGTGGCAGGCATCAACAGCCACGCGTGTACTTGTACTTGATCAGAAGGTGTCCCTGGGAGTCGAAAAGCTGGTCGAACGGAATCCTGATCTCGTACCACGCGTCCAGCGCGGGCGGCTCGCCACCCTGACACCACATGTCAGACTCCTGTTCCGGACGAGCCCGCAGAACGTCGTTCTCGACGCCCAGCACGACCATGTCTCCTCGTGACGTCGTAATGATGTCCTCGGCACTCACCGTTCGCTTCATCCGGCCTTCCCATGCGGATGGAGCGATATCCGTCCAATCCTGGGAATTGATCCAGGCTGCGCCGATACCGGGCACCGGCACACGACACCACGTACCGTGGCAGCCGAGAATGGTCTGATGAAAATAAGGTCCGTATCCCCAATCGCTGTCGTACAGGTCCGGCGTGAATTGCTCGGCCCGTCGGCCCGCCGAAGCAAACGCCCTTAAACCCTTGCCGGGCAGAGCGACGACAATGATTTCACCGAGGTGACTGGCGTCGGCGCTCGGCCCAGAGCGCATTGGGATGACAGCCACTCTGGGCTCCATCCTGTCAGCCCGGCACTCGTGCCACCCCGCGGTCCACCGCTCGGCCGTGCAAAGCTCGTCCAGCCGATTCTCGTTCTCCAGCCAGCCAAGGAGTTCATCGTTGAACAGACCAATCCACGCAAGCTCCCTAGGGAGCGACTCGGCGCTCTGCGCGGCCGCGGAACGGAACCCAGCGGGAATGGGCGCAAACAGGACGAGTGCGCAAACGATGGCCCGCAGATGCTCGGTCATGTTGGTGCCCTCGCTGTGAACCGGCCTTGGCGTAGCCGGTATGTTCCACCGATCCGGTGTACACCCTGGCTGCATTGTGAGCGCCCGTTTGCTGCCGAGATCCGAACGCTGGCCAACCGCGACAATTGTTACTGAACCGGCGGAAGCCCCATGCGCTCCAAAAGCCGATCGAACCGCCGATCGCCATGAAGAGGATGAAGCAGCGGCTCGACAGCAATGTAGGGCAGCGACGCCAGACTCAATACGGCTGGAACTGCCACGCCCTGCGCGTTTCCCGACAGGCCTCGCGTGCGGCGAATCCAGAGCTCGGCCAGCGCCAGTGTGATCACAAACCCGATCCACACCGATTGTCCGAACCACGCTTCTGGTCCCTCGCGCGTGAGCGCGCCGAGCACCGTGCCGGTGATCCTCACCACGGAAACGTCGATGGCGATGGCGAACATCCGAATCATCCATTCGCGGTGATGCTCGACGTCGCGCCGGCGAATGGCCATGAACGCGCGAGTCAGAGAAAATCAACAACGGCGAACGGTCAGAGTTTGACGTTACGGTTGGTGCGGAAGACGTTCTCCGGATCCCATTTGTCCTTGACCTCGACAAGCCGCTCGAGTCCCTTGCCGAGCGCTGCCCTGGTGCGCTCGGGACCATCGTCCTCGGTCAGGAAATTGATGTACGTGCCGCCGGTCGAGAACGATCGCATGTCGCTCCACGCATCGCGTGCCCATTCGATGTTCGCTCCGTCCTCGGCCGCCTTCTCCCAGGAACCCGCAATGTTGAGCACGTAACGCGCGTCGCGATTGCCAACGGCAGAACGATCCGCCTCGACTTGGTTCAGTGCACCTTCGATCTGGAACAGGATCACGGCCGAGTGAGGCGATCGGATTCTCGCCGCATGCGCGATGGCCTTCTCGCACAGCGCCGGCTCGATGCTGGGGAGGTACTCGCTCTTCCAGTAATAACGCCGGCCCTTCGGCTGAGTGGCGTCGAGCAGCGACTGCATCTGCACGTAGGGCCGGCGCACGAGGACATCGCCAACGGGGCTGCCGAACGACTTGATGGGGGCGACGGCTTTCTCGGCATCCTCGGGTCTCCCGCTGTAACAGGCAACCAACGTTACGATCGGCTTCCCGTGCATGTCCTTTGGAAGCCACGGTGCAGGTGGCGCCGGACGCAGGAGCGCGATGAGGGTGAGCTCTGGCGGGGCGTTCTCGATCAGCGAGCGGTACAGCTCGAGCACCTTGGGTGCCTCGGTCGCAGGCCACGCTACGACGCCACCTACGACTTCCGGGCCGACGGGATAGAGCGCGTAATCGATGCCGGTCACGACGCCGAAGTTCCCCCCCCCGCCGCGCAGCCCCCAGAAGAGATCCGCGTTCTCGTCGCTGCTCGCCCGCACCAGTCGTGCGTCGGCGGTCACTATGTTCATTGCTCGAACGTTGTCCGAGGTCCACCCCCAACGCCTGGTCAGATATCCAAATCCGCCGCCCAGGGTGAGTCCGGCAATGCCGGTCTGCGACACGAAACCAAGGACCGCGGCCAGCCCATGCAGCTGCGTTTCGCGATCCACGTCGCCCAGCAGGCAGCCCGCCTGCGCGTGCGCGACCTTTCTCTGTGGATCCACCCATACTCCGCGCATGAGGGACATGTCGAGCATGAGCGCGTCGTCGGCAGTGGCCAGCCCCGCAATGTTGTGTCCGCCGCCCTTGATGCAGAGCAGAAGGTCGTTCTCGCGCGCGAACTGCACGCAAGCCATCACGTCGGCAGTGCCGAGGCAGCGCGCGACGACAGCAGGTTTTCTGTCGATCATGGCGTTCCACACCGTTCGTGACTCCTCGTAGCGAACGTCGCCAGCTCCGAATACCGGGCCCCGGTGCCGCATCTTCAAACCGTCGAGGCTGTCCGCCTTCAGGTCGATCTCGAGACCCTTCATTGTCTGCGCTCTCATTGTCCACCGGTCCTCTAAGGCGCTGTGGCGCTACTCTTTGAGCAGCTCTGCTGCTGGGGATAGAGTGGCGGCGGTGGGGTGCCCCCGTCAATGACTCGCCCCCGCCGGTCGCTCGGCGAGCGTGTCACGTGCGTCGATGTGCGCGCAGGAGTTCGCCCGTGCCGACAGGGCACGAACGAGGAGTTCCTTGGTCGGAACCTGGGGCTCATCGGCATGAAGATGACAGGTCTGGATCTGTGGGTGCTGACGATGACGCACCTGCACGAGCACCTGGGGCAGATGACCGCCTGCGCGCGGGTAGCGCAGCGGGTACATCGATCCGCAGCGGGTGTGGGTGGTGATCGTGGGGGATCGGGCTTCAGATCGAGCCCGGGCTTCGCGCGCTCGGTATAGCTGACGTGCAGATCCGGGATTTGGAGGGGCGGCCGGTCAGGGAGTAGGTGGGTCGGTGATCAGTGGTGGGTTCGGGGTTCGGGGCGTTCGTCCCGAGCCCCGAAGTGCTTGGTGGGTAGCTGCTCCTGCTGCCGGTGAATCGCTGCGACCGAGCCGTGACCAGGTAGCTCTTGACAAATCACTTGGAACGTGCCAAAACTGTGCGTATTGGA
>CAZWSO010000049.1:0-16462 GCA_964636485.1 uncultured Gemmatimonadaceae bacterium | reverse complement strand
CGGCAGAGAACTATTCATGACGGTGTTCCGCCAGGCAGCGGTTCGACGCAACGTCGTGATCGGTGCCATCGGACCGGCCAAGACGAAGCTCGGCTTTCAGTCCACTTGGGTGGGCGCGGCTCTCTTCTGGTTTTTCGCGGCTACGCTTGCCGCCGAGCGCGGGTGGGCAGCCGGTGAGGGGGCGAGGCTCTGGGAGATCTTTGCGCTGTTCAACGGGATCGTCGGAGTGGTCAGCATGGTGGTGGCGGTCGCTCTCACACTGTACTCATTCGGTGTATATCTGCGGCGCTACGGACACATCTTCGGCGGCCGGGCCGCCGGTCTTTAGCGGACTGTGCCGGTTCTGTCGCCGCAAGCTCTCGGTAAGATGCCATCACGGACCTGCGCCGCGATGACGGCTCGATTCCCGTCCTGCGCCGGCGTCGGTGGGACCAGGTGCAGGTAGAGCTCGTTACGATTGGGGAGGAGCTTCTCCTTGGCCACACGGTCGACACGAATGCCGCGTATCTCTCTCGTGCTCTGGCCGCCCTCGGCGTGCGGGTTGTCCGGCGGAGCACGGTGGGCGATGGCGAGGACGAGATCGCCATTGCAGTAGGGGAGGCGCTGGATCGTACGGGCGCCGTCATTACGACAGGCGGGCTCGGTCCTACGAGCGATGATTCCACCAAGCCGGCCATCGCGCGGGTGTTCGGTCGCGAGCTGTACCTCGATGAGCATGTTCTTCATGGCATTGAGGAGCGCTTCCGCCGCTACGGTGTCCGCGGCCCGATTCCTACCTCCAACCGCCAGCAGGCACTGATCCCCGCCGGTGCCGATATCATTCCCAACGCTCACGGTTCGGCGCCGGGCATCTGGCTCGAGGACGACCGCGGCCGTTGGGTGGCCATGCTGCCCGGCGTGCCGCGGGAGATGCGGGGCGTGCTCGAGGACGAACTGCTTCCCAGGCTGCGCACTCGTGTGGGAAGGGAAAGCGCCGTCGTCATGTCCCGCACGCTCCGTACGACGGGCATTGGGGAGTCGGCTCTGGCGGATCGCCTCGGCGACCTCGCACGCGTCGTGGAAGGCATCCCTGTCGCTTACCTCCCGGGCTGGGAGGGTGCCGACCTGCGCCTCACGTTGACGGGACACCCTGCTGCCGAGGCGGCCACGCTGCTCGACCGCGCCGCGCACCGGCTGCGTGCGATAGCCGGGGAGTACGTGTACGGACAGGACAGCGATGATCTCGCTGCTCTGGTACTGGATCGCTGCCGCGCCTGCCAGGCCAGCATCGCCACCGCTGAGAGCTGCACCGGAGGTCTGCTCGGTGCGCGCCTCACGGAGATCCCCGGTTCGAGTGATGTATACGTTGGCGGGGTCGTGGCGTACGCCGACGCCGTGAAAGTATCGACTCTTGGCGTCGCACCGGACCTGCTCGCACGCCACGGCGCAGTGAGCGAGGAAGTGGCCGTGGCAATGGCGGTAGCGATCCGCGAGCGCCTCGACGCCACCATCGGTATCAGTATCACGGGTGTGGCAGGCCCGGGAGGAGGCACCGCAGACAAACCCGTGGGACTGGTCTGGATCGCCGCGGCCTGGCCCGGACAGCATCGGTCCCTGGAGCGCATGTTCGTGGGCGACCGCCCCGAGATCCGACACAGAGCCACACAGGCGGCGCTGGACATGGTACGCCGCCTGCTCGGTTCGACGATCCCCTCCGGAATTGCGCGGCATCAGGGGGAATGACGGTTGCCGCTCCCCGGTCGTTGCAGCGAGATTGAGGCAATGCTCGGCTCCCGGCGGTAGGCCGCCGCGCGCACAACAGCACCGCACTATGTGGCCCGGAACGTCCGCGGCACTCTATCCCTTACCAGCCATGCCTTCGTCATGCGAAAGGATTCGAGAAGAAAACGCGACAGCCAGCATCACGACGAATCGCTCGATACACCAGCACCAGAGTCGCAGGCGGATGGATCGCCTCCCGACGTGGCGCAGAAGGGAGGGGAGCGATCACGAGAGGACAGTGGGGCTGGAGGGAAAACAACCGACCAGGAGATGGATGAGTTGCGGCGTAGCGTCGAGGAGCACCGGGACAGATACCTCCGTCTCGCCGCCGAGTTCGACAATTTTCGCAAGCGCACCCTTCGCGAGCGACAGGAGGCGTGGGCACGGGCTCAGGCGGAGCTCGTGTCGCAGCTGCTCGAGCCGATGGATGATCTCGGCCGGGTGACCGCCCTGGACCCGGCTGCCACGGAAGCGGCAGCAGTGGTCGAAGGAGTGGCGATGGTGGAGCGCAAGCTCTTCAAGTCGCTGGCATCAGCGGGGCTCGAGGTTCTCAATCCAGTTGACGAAGCCTTCAATCCTGAGCTGCACGAGGCGGTGAGCACGATGCCGGCGCTCTCTCCCGAGGACGACTCGATGGTGGCAATGGTCTACCAGCAGGGGTACGTCTTCAAGGGCCAGCTAATCCGGCCGGCGCGCGTGGTCGTGAAACAGTGGAACGGCTGATCGCGTAGCCACCCTATGGCTCAGTCCAAGGATTACTACGCCGTACTCGGCGTTTCAGCCTCGGCATCCCAGGACGAGATCAAGAAGCAGTACCGGCGGCTCGCAAAGAAGCATCATCCCGATGCGAACGCGAGCGACCCTAAGGCCGCCGACCGCTTCAAGGAGATCTCGGAGGCGTACAACGTGCTGGGGGACGCTGAAAAGCGGAAGCAGTACGATGACATGCGCCGCATGGGTGCGTTCGCCGGGTTCGGCGGCGCACGGCCCGGTGCGGGGCGCGCCGGCGCGCCGGCGGGGGGGGGGGCGCCGGGGGCCGGAGGCTTCCGGTTTGAGGACTTCGATGTGGGTGGGCTGGGAGGGCTCGGTGATCTCTTCTCGTCCATGTTCGGCGGTGGCCGAGCGGGAACACGGGCGCGCACCGAACCGGAGCGCGGCCAATCCGTCGAAACCACACTCGAGGTTCCCTTCCGAGTTGCGGCCCTGGGTGGAAAGATCCCAGTGGAGCTCGAGGTCAACGAGGAGTGCGCCACCTGTCGCGGCAGCGGTGCCGCACCCGGCGCTACCATGCGTACCTGTCCCGAGTGTTCCGGTCGCGGGATGATCAGCTTCGGACAGGGTGGCTTCGCCGTAAATCGTCCCTGCCCGATGTGCCTCGGTCGCGGCCAGGTGCCATCGGAACGCTGCGCGACGTGTAGCGGCGCCGGCGAGCTGCGCACACGGAAGAAAGTGATGATCAACGTTCCGCCCGGCACGGACAATGGAACACGCGTCCGGCTTACAGGGCAGGGGGGTCGCGGCGGCCGAGGCGGACCGCCGGGCGATCTCATTATCACGTTCCAGGTTCAGCCCGATCGCTTCTTCCAGCGCGATGGAGATGACCTGATCGCCAGGGTGCCGGTGAACATCGCGCAGGCCACGCTCGGATCCCGGATCAGCGTGCGCACCATAGATGGAAAGAAAGTGGCGATACGCATTCCCTCCGGCACACCTTCCGGAAAACGGTTTCGCGTGCGCGGCCAGGGAATCAAACGCGACGGACAACGCGGTGACATGATCGTCGAGGTGACGATCACGGTGCCAGAGAAGCTGACGCCCGAGCAGGAGGTGGCTATGAAGGAATTTGCCTCGGCAGGAGGGATGAGGTACTAGGGCCAGGCTGGCTGAACAGCGAGAACCCAGCGACGAGGAAATCGCGCTTCTTGCTCTGGTAGTGCGGCGTCCGCTATTGTGTTGCACCATGACTCCACTCCCGATACTCACACGGGTTGCTCTTGCAGTCATCCTCGTAGCCAGGCCGGAGCTGCTGGTTGCGCAGCAACCATCCGCCGATCCTCTGTCGGCGTGGCAGGTCGAAGAGGGAGTGCGTCTGGAGGTGGACGCGACCGGGTTCATGCTCCCGGCATCCATGGCCTTCGTATCCCAGCCTGGCCCTGATCCGAAGGATCCTCTCTATTTCGTGGCGGAGTTGCGCGGCACGATCAAGGTGGTGACCAATGATCGCACCGTGCATTTGTTCGCCGAGAACGTTACGGACTATCGTCCCCGTGAGGAGCTCCCCGAAGGTGCAGACGCGCAGGCGGGGCTGGCGGGGATCTGCCTTGCGCCGGATCAGGGCTACGTGTTCGTTACATTCGCCAAGCGCGACGCCAGTGGTGTGCTCCGCAACCACATCTCCCGCTTTCGCAGCGAGCCGGGTCGTTTTGGTCTCCAGGCAGGGGAGCGTATGGACCTCCCACTGCTCGATTCGTTCGAGGGTGGGATCTCCCATCAGATAGGCAACTGTCAGGTTTCGGGCGGGCATCTCTATGTGGGCGTCGGAGACGGCTGGCAGCCCTATCTGGCGGGCGACAAGACCAAGCCCAATGGGAAGCTGTTGCGCATGGGGTTAGATGGTGAGCCTGTTCCCGGGAATCCGTTCCGTGCTGCTGCCGAAGAGGGTATTCAGGGGCAGGTGTTCGCGATTGGGCTGCGCAATCCGTTTGGCGTTGCGGTGGTAGGTGACCGCGTGTTCGTTGCGGACAACGGCACACGCGTAGATCGTTTTCTTGCCGTGCGGCCTGGCCGCGACTACCAGTGGCGCGGGAGCGACCTGTCGATCGCGTTGGGCGCGGATTTCGTGTTCACGCCCAGCATCGGACCGGCGGAGATGGACTACGCGCCAGTGGCCCACGGGGGGCTCCCCGCCCGTTTGCGTGAGACCTTCTACATAGCTGCGTCGGCGAACAACGAATGGCTCTCGTTGCGGCCGGGAGTGATCGCGCTGAGGTGGAACGAGGCCGAGGAGCGGCTCGTGGCGCCGCCACGGTGGCTCGTTCAGGCCAAGGCATCCGGCGAGCAGATGGTGGCAGCTGTTAGTGTGGGACCGGACGGCATCTACTTCGCACCGCTGATCCCAACCGGTGCGGACGGATCTCCGGTGCTGAAGCTGCTCCCTGAAGGGGACGCCGACTCGGCGCGAGGCATCATCACCACGGCGCCACGGCTGCTGCTGATCGAGCGAGGATGTGTTGGCTGTCACGTGCTGGACGATGACTACGGCTTCGGGAGCAACATCGGCCCTCCTCTCGATGGCCAGGGGCGGCTGTATGAGCGCCTGAACAGCTACCTGAACTCGGAAGCGTATGAGCAGTCGCTCGCTGGCCTGGAGCAGCAGGAGGGTGTTCACCAGGCGTGGGCGGATGCGCGGCGAGAGGTGCTCGCCAGCACTGGGACGGAGCGCGTGCGCCGCTGGCTGAAGTACCGCATCATGGAGCCGCGTTTCGATCGTCTGGTTTCCACCATGCCCAACCTTCAGGTGGCGGAGCAGGAGGCTGAATTGATGGCGCGGTATCTGGGCTCGTCGGCGCGGCAGCTCGGATTGCGCGAGCGCGCGCGGGCTATCGCGGGAAAGGTGCTACCGACAGAGAATATCGGCCGGAAAACAGTAGGCGCGTTTTTTCTGGCCGGCCTTCTGGCGGGAGCCGTAGTCATGGGAGGTGTTGGCTCCCTGTTTCTGCGGCGCCGCCAGCAACGCGCGGGCGTTTCGCGGGACCACTGAGGGAAGAGGCACGGGCGTTAGCCGCCCGGGCCGCCCCCAGAGTAAGCCTCGGTCAGAATCGCAGGGTGAGCCCCGCTCCCAGCTTCCAGTTGTGCGACATCTGTCCCTCGTAGTCGAGCCCAACGGCGTCGTTCACGTCGAATCGGCCCACGTAGTCCTTGGCGATAAGTCTCAGGCCGAGGTTCTCACCCAGCGTGACATCTGCGCCGACGCCCGCATTGAAGGCGAAGTTGGTGGACTTGGCGGTGAGAAACGCGGCACGCAGGTCGTGTGACATCGCACCCGCTCCTACCTGTACGAAAGGCGTTACGGGGAGAGCGCTGCGGTTGGCGAGGGGAGCGCTCACCTGGACACCGGCGTCATACATCATGACCGTGCTGCTACCCACACCGATTCCGCCCAGGATCGGCGCACCAAGGCGTAGGTCACCCGAGGAGCGCGCGACATTGCCAATCACGGCAATGTTGTCGGTGATTCGCATGCCAAGCTGCACGCCGAGCACCGGAGCGCTGGAGGGGGCAACACTGGTTCCCAGAGGTCCGCGTGCGTAATCGCCGAAGATCATGTATCCGGCGTACGGTGTAACTGCGAAGGCGCGACCAACCGGTGCGGGCTGCACTCCTGCCGGCGGCGCGGTTTGCGCCTGCGCAGAGGAAGCGAAAATGGCCGACGCAACCAGCGCGGCCGCCGTGATCACAGAACTCTTGTACATCGTTCCTCCAGGAGTGCGAACTGACAACGGTTGACGTGGAGGGGGAATGCATGGCGAGGACCACTTGTGGCACGCTTGGGCCTGAGGTGCAAGTCGCTTTGCAACACCAACTTACACTCTCAAGGCGGGCCGCTGCTGCGCCGACTGCGTCCTCTCGAGAGGACACCTCTCTGTCCGAACCTCAGTCCTGAAACGCGATAGCGGTTCTCGTGACTGCCGGTCGGGACCTTCGTCTCCAATCTGCACGCGCCCACACACGTCTGGTTCCCATCTCCATCCACGAAAAGCGTGAGGAACACCTTCGCTATCCGCTTGCTGCTGTACTGCGCCGTCGCCAGCGGATGCGGCAGTGCGGATTCCGTCGTCATCGGTGCCGCAGGTCCGTGGGCGGAGAGCTATGGCGCCATGAACCGACGCGGCATCGAGCTCGCCGTGGAGGAGATCAATGCCGCTGGAGGTATCAACGGTCGCCAGCTGGAAGTGCTGATGCACGACGATGCGGCTGATGGCGCTCGCGCTGCGGCAATCGCCAACTGGTTCGTGGACAGTTCGCGCGTCGTCGCGGTAGTGGGGCACGTCAATTCCGGCGCCATGGTCTCGGCCGCCAGGGTCTACGACGGCCGACTGGCAGCGATCGCGACGACCGCTACCTCGCCCGACATCACTGGAATCTCGCCCTGGGTTTTCCGGGTGACCTTGAGCGACTCCGCCACCGCGGCCTCCGTGGCGCGATTCACCACAAGGCTTGGGCATCGCCGCGTGGCGATCCTGTACGAGAACGATAATTATGGACGCGGCCTGGCCGAGTCGTTCGCTCAGAGCTTCACCGGTGAGATCATCTCCCACGATCCGATAGCCAGCGGAGACCAGGACTTCGAGCCATTCGTGACATACCTCCGCAGGCAGGCTCCCGACGCCGTGTTCCTCGCCAGCACGGATCTGGCGGGAATCGCCTTCCTCAGGGAAGCAAAGAAGCAAGGACTTCGCGCGGCTTTCCTGGGCGGGGATGGATGGGACGGCGTCATCGCCGATTCGGCGGCGGCGGAGGGCGCGTACATCGCCACCGCCTTCAGTCCGGTTGACCCGCGACCGGAAGCGAGAGCGTTCGTGGCCCGGTTCACGAGGCGTTTTGGCGTCACACCCGATGGCAACTCCGCCTTCATGGCGTACGATGCCACGCATCTCCTGGCAACCGCCATCGCACGCGCAGGGACCGACCGCCGGCGAATTCGCGACTACCTCGCCTCTATGAATGAGGGCCGGGCGTACAGCGGTGTCACCGGGAGGATCTACTTTGGTCCCGGTGGTGATCCAGTGGACCGGGAAGGAGCCATTCTTCAGGTGCAGGGAGGGCGCGGCGTGCCTGCGCGCGCGCCATGAGATTTCGCCTGGTGTTGCGAACCATTCGTTGGCGTCTGCTTGCTGGCTTCGGCATCGTCGTCCTTCTGCTCATCGGTGCTGGAGCACTGGCGCGCGCATCGATGAACGCCACATCCAACGCGATCACGCACACGATGGTCGGTGTGCAGGAGGGCTCGATCCTCTCATCGCGGCTCTCCGCCGTAATCGCACAGGAGACGCAGTCCGCCGCGCGGTACTTGGAGACGCGTGACCGCCACGCCCAGAATGACTTTCACCGCCTGCGTCGCGAGGCGCATCAGGTTCAGCGTGCGATGAACCGACTGCCGAACCAGAGCGCGGAGGAGATCCGCCTCATTGCCGACATAAGTGCGTATCTGTCCGGCATGGAGATCCACTATGCTCGCGCTCACCGCCTGGCGGACCTCGACCGCACGGACGCGGCGAGGGCGGAAGGGGACAGCGCCAGTAGACTGGTCGCATTGGTAGTCGAGCGCATGCGCACGCTCGGGGAGCTGAAGGCGGAGAACGTGACCCTTGCCGCCGACGCACTGCGCGCCTCCACTGCCCGTCGGTCGTTCCTGTTCCTGCTGCTCATCAGTACCGCCGTGCTGATTTCCGTGGCCGTCGTTACCATAACCGTGCGCTCCATCGACAGACCGCTGAGCGCCCTGCTCGGACAAGCGCGTCAGCTCAGCGATGGGGATCTGACCGCTCGCGTGAGCGGCGGCATGCCCGGCGAGTTCCAGATTCTGGCGGACGCGATGAACCAGACGGGCGAGTCGCTCTCCACAGTAGTGTCAGTGGTGGCTCGTTCGGCGGACGAGGTAGCCTCCTCCACGGATGACTTCGCGTCGGTTTCCAACCAGATCTCCCTTTCCGCAAGCCACGTGGCCTCGGCCATGTCCGACATCTCATCCGGCGCGGAGACGCAGGTACGTCAGCTCCGGTCTATCGACGAAGCGCTACAAACCCTGCGTTCCGGCAGCGAGCTCGTTTGCGGCGGTACGAGCGAAGTGGATGAGCTGGCTCGGGAGATCCAACAGTCGGCGGCCGAAAAGCGCGGCGAGGTGGGGCGTGCGCTGGCCATTCTTGTCGATGTCAAAGCGACCGTGGAGAAGGCAGCCGAGGAGTTCTCGACCCTCAGCCACGCTGCCGTCGAGATCAACCAGTTCGTCGCGACGGTGCGCACTATCGCCGAGCAGACCAACCTGCTTGCGCTGAACGCGGCAATCGAGGCGGCACGAGCGGGAGACGCCGGCCGTGGCTTTGCCGTAGTGGCTGACGAGGTGCGGAAGCTTGCCGATCAGGCACGCCGGGCAGCCAGCGACGTGGTGCAGATCACCGAACGGGTCACGTCGCACGTGGAGAGTACCAGCCAGGCAATGAGCATCGGTGCCGCTCGCGTGGGAGAGATCGAGCATGTGTCGCGCGACATCGATGGCGCCTTGACGATCATCGCAGGCTCCGCTGAGCGCACCCGAAAGGCGGCGCTCGACGCGACCTCGGCGGCGCAGGCGAATGCGGAAACGGTGGAGCGCGCGGCGGCTGCCGTGGAGTCAGTGGCGCGCACTGCCGAGTCACACGCCACTGCCGCAGAGGAGGTCACCGCATCGAGCGAGGAGCAGAGCGCTGCCTGCGAGGAGATGACCGCCGCCTCGGCCAACCTGCTCGATCACGCCAGGCGGCTTCGCGAATTGGTCGGAGGGCTGCGGGTTGCGGACGTCGCGCCACCGGTGAAAGCGCCCGATCTGCCGGCACTGTCCGCGTTGACAGATCCGGCTGCCAGGAACCGCGCTGGAGTATAAGGCCCCGCCTTACGGCGGGGCCTTCGTTTAGTTCTGCGGTGACGGCGTTGTCGCGGGAATCTCGACCTCGATATTGGTTCCGCCATCTCCAGCAGCCGCCCCGCGGCCACCGCCGGCGAAGAACCAGAAGGCCGCCAGGGCAACCAGAATGATCGCGATCAGCGCTACCACCCACCCCATGGAACTGTCTCGATGCTCAACGACGTCCGCCATTGTCTCCTCCTGTGCTCGCTGCGCTCAACGGGCGCCCGCCCGCTCAGCCAGCCGTTTCGCATTCCTTGATTAAGCAAGCTGAGGGCCACGGGCGCAGACGACGCCTCTGGCCGGTGACCCACGTCACGAGCGGCAACAATCAGGCGACGGCTCGCCCGGGCAGGACTGGCAGCGCCGGCCGCGTCGCCCGCCCCATATGGATCACACCCCCTCCCAGCACCCGGTCGCCATCATAGAGCACGAGCGACTGGCCAGGGGTTATGGCGGGGACGCCTTCGTCGAGTGCGAGCTCGAGTTCGGCCGGCTCGCTCCGGACGAGCTCGGCGGCGGCCGCTCGGGCGCGGTGTCGAACCTGGGCGAAGACGCGGGTCCCCAGGGCTGGCGGTATTTCAACAAGCCAATTCAGCTCTCGGGCGACGAGCCCGCGCCCGAGCAGAGCCTCGCGTGGGCCGATTACCACGGCCCGGTCGGCGGGGCGAATGGCGATCACGTACATGGGCTCCTTCTGACCGCCTGGGAGGCCGCGGCGCTGGCCGATGGTGTAGCGCGCGTACCCGCTGTGCTCGCCTACCACGAGTCCGTCAGTGCTCAGTATCGGGCCCGGCGCGAGCGCTGGCGAGTCGTCGCCAAGATGCCGGGCCAGGACCTTCGTATGATCGCCGTCCGGCACGAAGCAGATGTCCTGGCTCTCGACCTTGTCAGCCACGACCGTCAGTCCAAGCGCCCTTGCACGCGCTCGCGTCTCGTCCTTGGAGAGTTCGCCGATCGGTAGCAGCATGCGCCGCAGCACGTCTCGGTCGATCCCCCACAGGAAGTAGCTCTGGTCCTTCGCGCTGTCGCTGCCGCGGAAGAGCTGGCCATCGGTCACGCGCGCGTAGTGGCCCGTTGCGATCCATCGCGCGTCTATGGCATCCGCCTTACTGAGCAGGTCGCGAAACTTCGTAAAGGTGTTGCACCGCACGCACGGGATAGGCGTCCGCCCTGCCGCGTACTCGGCCACGAAATTGGCAATCACGTCGCGTCCGAATGCGCTCTCGAGGTTGAGTACGTAATGTGGGATGCCCAGACGCTGGCAAACGCGACGTGCATCGTCAATCGAGTCGAGCGAGCAGCACGGACGGTCAGGGACATCGTCGCCGTAGCAGAACAGCTTCATCGTCGCGCCCACCACGTCGTAGCCCTGCTCGACCAGCAGCGCCGCCGCCACCGAGGAATCGACGCCGCCGGACATGGCGACGAGGACGCGCGCGCGCGACATGGTCAGCTCGCCGCCTGCGAGAGGCGGCGGGCCTTCTCGACCAGACTGGCAAAGACGTCGCCCGCCCGCTCGATTCCCTCGGCAGTGCTCATGCAGCCGAGACTCATGCGGATCCCGCCGGCGGCCAGATCACGGCGCACTCCCATGGCGGCAAGCACGTGGGAGGGATCGCTGTTGCCGCTCTGACACGCAGAGCCCGACGAGCACGCGATTCCGGCGAGATCGAGCGCCATGAGCAGTGCCTCTGCGTCCGCGTCGGGGACGGAGATGTTTACGATATGCGGCGCGCGGGCAGCACCCCGCCCGTGCACGACGGCGTCGGGGATGCGCTGTAGAATGGCGCCCTCGAGCCGGTCGCGCAGGACGGCCAGCCGGCTGCACTCTGCGTCGCGCTCGGCCACAGCCAGCTCCGCCGCTTTTGCCAATCCGACTGCGTACGCAACGTTCTCCGTGCCGGGTCGGCGACCGCGGTCCTGGGAGCCGCCATGGAGGAGCGGCTCCAGCGGCGTACCGCGCCGGATGAAGATCGCGCCAATGCCCTTGGGGGCACAGATCTTATGTCCAGAAATGGTAAACAGATCGAAACTCTGAGTGCTCGCGTCGAGCCGTACCTTGCCGAACGCCTGGACCCCGTCGGTGTGAAATACCACACCTCGTTCGCGCGACAACTCGGCCAGCCGCTCGACTGGCTGAATCGTGCCGATCTCGTTGTTCACCCACATCACGGAGCACACCGCAACGCTGTCGTCGAGTCTCTGGATGAAGCCGTCCACGTCCACGACACCGTCTCCGGATACCGGGAAGTAACGCTCTTCAGCGCCCTCCCTGGCCGCCTGACACACTGCACCCAGAACCGCCTTATGCTCGATGGGGCTAGTGGCCACCACCCGCTTGCCGTCAACACCCCCTACGGCCCGCCATACGCCCAGAATGGCGAGGTTGTCGCCCTCAGTGCCGCCCGACGTGAAGCAGATCTCGTCCGTTCGCGCGCCGAGGCAGCCGGCCAGGCGCTCGCGAGCCTCGTCCATCGCGACACGCGCTTCGCGTCCCCACCGGTGCGTGCTGCTCGGATTCCCGAACCGTGGCCCGAAAAAGGGCTCCATAGCCTCGCGTACCTCCGGACGGACCGGAGTGGTGGCGGCATGGTCGAGGTACACCGTCGGGCTGGCCATGAGCGAAATGTAAGGCGACGACGGGCAGGATGCAGCAGACGAACCGCACAGTCGGGCCAGGGGCCAGGGATCAACGACATTTCCTTACACGGCGGCCGTCCCACGAGAAGCGGAAGGAGATGTGCAACATCGTTTTCCTCTCTCGCGCTCCCAGCGCACAAGGGGGGCGCGGGCTCTCGGCACTCGGGGCAGCAGGCCTTTGGCGGCTCGGGCCTCTATCCAATAATTCCCGCTCGAATCAACAACACTACCGTGAAGGAGACGTAAGTGAGGAGCAGGAGAGCGCCTTCCCACCGAACGACGCGGAGGCCGGTGCGAGCGAAGAGGGGAAGGGCAACGGAAAGCCCCACCATGACGGGAATCTCCAGGCGGTAGAGCGCCAGGTCCACCGGGAGCGGACGCACCAGAGGGGTAACCCCCAGGATCAGCAGAATGTTGAAGATGTTCGACCCGACAATGTTCCCCACGGCAATGTCCGCCTCACCGCGGAACGCTGCGACAATCGAGGTGGCCAGCTCTGGAAGCGAGGTGCCTACTGCGACCACGGTAAGACCGATGAGCAACTCCGAGATGCCAAGGGCGCGGGCGAAAAAGACGGCGGACCCGACGAGCAAGTGCGCGCCGCCGGCCAGGGCCACCAGGCCGATCAGGACGAGCAGGGAGTTGTGCAGGCGCGAGCCTCCAACCGCCTCCCTGTGCTCCGCCCGCTCGAACTCCGCAAACTCGGCCACTATGATAGCGGGTTCCGTCCGCGCCGCCCGCAACATCAGGAGCAGATAGCCTATGAAGCCGATGAGAAAAATTATTCCGTCCACGCGAGAGAGCTGGCCGTCAAAGGCCAGAATCAGCAGCAGCAGCGTGGCCAGAAGCATTATCGGCATCTCGCGCGTGATGAGGCGCATTTCCACCTTCATGGACGACACCGCCGCCGCCAGGCCAAGTATCAGGCCGACGTTGGCGATATTGGAGCCGACCACATTGCCTACGGCGACCGCGGGTGTTCCGCCCACTGCCGCCACGATGCTGACGATGAGCTCCGGCGCGGACGTGCCGAATGCAACTACGGTCAACCCCACAACGAGCGCGCTGATCCCCATGGAGCGCGCCAGTCTGGCGGATCCGCGAACGAGCCACTCGGCTCCGTAATAGAGACCGACAAGGCCGGCCATGAATGCCCCGATCTGCAGCAGCATGTCAGCGCGGGCGAAGCAAGGCGCGCACCGGCGACGCGTCCAGCCCGTCGAGACGGAGCGGAAGCGCGAGCAACTCGTACTCGCCATCCTCGACGGCGCGCAGGTCCAGATTTTCGATGATCGCCGCCCCACCGGCGAAGAGCACGTGGTGCACGTCCAGTGTCGTGCTCGCCACTTCGTCCACCGAAGGCGCATCCACGCCCAGCAGACGCAACCCACGCTGGATGAGCTCCTGTGCTGCGCGCACCGAAAACACCGGCCAGCGGTCGGGGAAGCGTCCCTCCGCAACGCACCGGCCGGTGCGGATGAGAAGCCGCTCAACGGGCCCGTCGGGCAGGCGAGACAGGATTTCCGCCGCACCGATCGGTGACACGGATGCCTCGATACCGATTACGACCGCCGGCCCGAGAAACGCGGTGAGGTCGAATGCCTCCGATCCGGGCGCTCCATCCCGTACGTGCAGCGGTGCGTCTGCATGCGTGCCGACATGTGGGCTCATGGATATCGCCGACACGTTGACAGTCGCACCGTCGGCGAGACGCGACGCCCACCCGCATTGATAGGGCGTGTCTCCCGGCCACTCGGGCGTGCCGGGGCGTACGAGCACACTGATGTCGCGAAGCATCACCGCGTGCTGTCGCCGCCGAAAAAGCGGGCGCGCACCTCCCACAGCCGCGGGAAGAAGCGTTGCGAGATCGTGTGCTGCAGGTATCGGGCGCCCAAAGTTCCGCCCGTGCCGGGCGTGGCCGGCCCGATGATCCGCTCGACGAGCTGGACGTGCAGAAAGCGCCACCGGCGGAAGCCCTGGTCATATTCCAGCAGAACTTCCGCGAGCATGAGGAGCGGTGAATGCCCACGCGCGCCGTAGATAGACTCCAGCGATTCGCCGTTCGCCTCCAGCATGCCCTCGAAAAGATCCTGAAGCGTTGGCCGATCGAGCCAGTGTTTGACGAGCGGCGCCGGCTCCCCATGTTCGGTGAGTGCGCTCAGGAAGTGTGGATCGCGCGCGCCGGACGCCGCTTCGATGGCGCGGAACTGCGCGCTCTGCGAACCGCTGGACGTGCCCAGGTTGCCGCGAAACTCGGCAAACCGCTGAGGCGGAAGCGTCTCCAGTGAGGAGAGCTGCGCCGTGACGATCCCCACGAGCGCGTTGATCCGCTGTACGACGAAGATCGCGGCGAAAACGTCGCGCTCCTCGAGACGGCGAACCAGCGCCTCCAGCTCGTGCAGGATCACCTTGAACCAGAGCTCGCTGGCCTGATGCACGACAATGAAGAGCAGCTCGTCCGGATGCTCTGGACGGCTCAGCGGTCGCTGCAGGGAAAGCAGTTCGTCAATGGCCAGATAGGAGGTGTATGTGACTTCCCCCGCTTCCTCGTCCGGTGCGCGCCTGTTCAAAACGTGGATACCTCGAGTGTCATGATGTCATCCACTCGCATTGTCTCATCCGTCCAGAACGGTTCCCCGTACCGGGCCCGAATGAGCGAGCCGTAGTGTGCGGCGTGGTGCCGCAGTATGTCGAGGAGGGGATCGCCATTGGGGTAGACCTCGCCCGCCTGTGTCACGCCCTCGAATTGGGACACGTAACAGCGCACCGCCTCCAGTTTCCGCTCGAACTGCGCGGATACATCCACGACGAACGTCGGCTTGCCGGCGTCCTCGCGGTAGGTAGTGCAGTGCAGCACCTTCTCCGGACGGTGGCGCGGCACATCCGGCTCGATGCGGGCAAGGCCGGCCACGAACGAGGCGTCTCGCGCGAGCTGCGCAGAGACCCGGTGATCTGGATGGCGTCCGTCACGTGCTGGCGCGATCACCACGCGGGGCTGAAGCTGGCGGATGAGACGCGCCAGCCTGGCCCGTGTCTCGGGCGTGTTGGTGACGCCGGCATCGGGGAGAGAGAGGTTGAGACGGCTGGCAAGCCCGAGCACCGCCGCCGCCCTTTCCGCCTCCTGAGCGCGGATCTCCGCACTCCCGCGCGTTCCCGTCTCTCCTTCCGTCAGATCGATGATCGCGGTCCGGTAGCCAGCGTCGGCTGCCCGGATCAGCGTTCCGCCGCAGATGAGCTCGGCATCATCGCGATGCGCGAAGATAGCGAGTACGTCGACCGGTTGCATGCAGGGAATATGGTGCGAGACCGGCCGGGGGCCAAACGGCCACAGTCACTCGTACCTCAACGCCTCCACCGGATCCAGCCGTGCAGCGCGCGCCGCGGGGGCGATGCCGAACAGAATGCCGCTGAACGCGGCGGCCACCAGGGCCGCGATGATCGCCCCGGCCGGCATCGTCGCCTCGATGGGGGTGGCGCCGCGGATGAGGGCGGTGAGGCCGCCGCCGATCAGCAAGCCGATTATTGCGCCGACCACGGTCATGGTTGCCGACTCTACCAGGAACTGCCACAGGATCGTGCCGCGTGTGGCACCGAGCGCCTTGCGCACACCGATCTCGCGGGTGCGCTCAGTGACGCTGATCATCATGATCGCGACCACGCCGACACCTCCGACCAGCAGCCCGATGGAGCCAAGCACGATCATGATGAGAAAAAAGCTGCCCGTGAAGCGGTTGAACTGCTCATAGATGCGATCCTGGCCGAGCACTGCGAAGTTATTGGGAGTCGCCGGCTTGAGCCCGCGGAGGCCGCGCAATGTCGCAATCACGTCATCCATTGCCTCATCGCGGTCGACATGATCGTGCGGTTTGACGGTGAAGCTCATGCCGCGCATCCACACATCCAGATTTCGTTTGGCCGTCTCCATCGGGAAGATCGCCCGTGCCTCGTCCGCACTCTCCTGGGTAGGCGTGCCGAAGAGGCCCATCGTGCTGTGATAGACTCCTATCACGAGAAAGGCATTGCCGCCCACCTGGATCATCTTGCCCACGGGATCTGCGTCCCCGAACAGCCGTTCGGCCATCTTGGCGTTGATGACCGTCACGCGCGATCCCGCGGCGTTTTCCGCCGCGGTGAAGCTGCGGCCCGGGTAGATGTCACCGCCATCCACCTCGGTCCAGTTCGGCGTGTAGGCATCGATGCCGGCACTCGACAGCGCGCGATCGCGGTATCTGAACGACGTGCTGCCCCGAATCTGACCTGCCGCCGCCTTGATGCCCGGCAGCCTGGAGATCGCCGCCAGCTCGGCAAGCTTCAGCCCCGGATTTCGCCGTGACGGACAGGTTTCGTCGCTGCCATCGCAGATCTCGAAGAAGTCGGCGCGCCGAAAGACGAAGAACG
>CAZWSO010000048.1:0-16604 GCA_964636485.1 uncultured Gemmatimonadaceae bacterium | reverse complement strand
GGCTCGCCAGAGTGAGGATACCTTCAAGACGTTCCGGGAGGCGGGCAAGACGCTCAGCAACCAGCGTCTCCAGGAGATCGGGGAGACCGGCGAGCGCCACCACGACGACTACGTGAAGGAAGCCAACCGCTTGGTGCAGACGATGTTCGTGGAGCAGGTGAGCGCTGGGGAAGCACGTGCCGCAGGGCGGACGCCGCGCCCAGAGGCGGAGCGGCGGCCGGGGCTGTGATGCTGGCGCCGCGGGCGCCAGCTCCGGGACCGGGATGGGGAGCGGGGCCAAATGCCTTGAAAACGCGCAGCATCGGCGCCGTCCGTTCACGAAGGGCGAAGAAGGCCGTCGGGTCGTGGGGCTCTGGCCCGACGACCCCGGGCCAGGTAGTCCGATGCCTGTTGCCTCCTCTCTCCTGGACTCGTATTTTCATGGAAGGGAACCCCCGCAGTCAGACGGACCCGGGCGGATCATCGCTCGGGTCCGTAACCGTAGAGGTGCCCTGAGCTGGCCGAAGTGGTCAGTTCGACCGTGCGTCTCAGGGTCGGTACGGCTTTGTTCCGGCTCCCTGAACGTTCCAAATCTCAGGAGTAGGACAATGCGAGTGACCGGCAAGGTGAAGTGGTTCAACGATGCCAAGGGCTTCGGTTTCATCACGCCCGACAACGGCGAGAAGGACTGCTTCGTCCACTACAGCGCCATCCAGGGCAACGGTTTCCGTACGCTCGGCGAGGGTGACCCAGTGGAGTTCGACATCGTGCAGGGAGAGAAGGGCCCGGCCGCGGAGAACGTGCAGCGCATCGACGCCTGATCTGCAATCGAGGTTCCATGTGAACTGGGCGCCACTTCAGTGTGGCGCCCAGTTCACATCCAGGGGCGCTGGGCTTTTTGCCCTCTTTCGGCTGACGCGCTCACACCACAGGAAAGAGTCGGGTCTCGTTCCGTCACCGCCGGACCGGTCCGTGGACGACCACTCGCAGCTAGGGGACTGCGTCGACGCCGGTGTCCCGTTCCTCCCGTGTGGTGAGTCGTGGCGCCACGGCGAGCAGCGTGAGCGGATTGACCGTGACCGCTCCGTAGCGGGCGATCCAGTGCAGATGCGGTCCGGTTACGCGGCCCGTGGCACCCACGCGCGCGATCGTGTCCCCTCTCTCCACCGTGTCGCCCGTCGCGACGAGTGCCTCGCTCAGGTGGAAGTACGCTGTCACCAGGCCGCCCCCGTGATCGATGTACACCACCCTCCCCGCCAGATAGAAGTCGTCCACCAGCGCCACCACACCACGGTTCGCCGCCACCACGGGCGTGCCAACAGCGCCAGCGAAGTCCACTCCCATGTGCCGGCTTTGCACAACGCCGTTGAACTCACGACCGTGGCCGAAGCCGCTGGTGATGCGCGTATCGCGCGGGCGGAGGAACGGCTGGCTCCACAGGCGCGGCGTCTGATGCGCGCGCCGTGACACCGCCATCGCCCTTTCGCGCTCCCTCGCCATGCGCGCCGCAAGTGCCGAGTCAGGGGGGCGCGTGAACTGCGGCGCGACACGTAAGCGCTCCATTGCGTAGTCGCCGCGGCTGACGGACAGTTGCACCACGGTGGAATCCGAGCGGCCGCCCCGGCTGGCCACCACGGCGAAGGTGAACGATCCCACCGAGTCAATAGGTATGCCGCCAAGCGCGCGGTAGGCGCCGTCCCACCACTCGAAGTGGAGTCGCTCGCCGGCAAGCATGGCGGTAACACTTGCCGTTGAATCGTCCGGCTCCACCGGTGTGGCGATAATCTCCACGATCGCCCCCGCCACGGGCTGCTGCGGCACCGACGAGACGCGAAGCTCCGGGGGAGCGGCTTCGGCAGCCGGTGTTGCCACCGGCGCGCACGCCGGCACAAGTGAGACGAGGAGAAGGTGCAGCAGGCGGTCCATGATTTTCATATACACGCGAGCTTGCCGATTGTCACCGTGGGGCGTAGCGTTGCCGGCTAAATGGCCGGGAATGCCTCCGGGCGCCCGCTTCCCCCGCACTCCGAGTAGTCGATCTGAGGTTCCCTCGCGTCGGGCCCGGTGCGGTGGTTACCGCCGCCTTCATAGGCCCAGGCACCGTCACCACCTGTACACTCGCCGGTGTGCGGTTCGGCCACGCTCTCCTGTGGGCGCTCGTCGTTGCCGTCATCGGCACGGTAGTGCTTCAGGAGATGTCTGCTCGGCTCGGTGTAGTGGGGCGCGTGGGACTTGGCGAGGCGATGCGGCGTCGCTTCGAGCGGCGCACGCAACCGATTCGCTACTGGGCGGCCGCGCTCCTCGTGGTTGGTGCTATCGGTCTTGGCAACGCCGCCTACCAGACGGGCAACCTGCTGGGCGCGTCACTGGGGCTTGGGGACGTCGCCGGTGGAGACGCGCGACTGTGGGCCGTGGCCGTGGCGATGGTCGCCGGCATCCTGCTTTGGACGGGGAGCTACCGTGCTATCGAGCGCGTGCTCGTCGGCATGGTCATTGTCATGTCGCTCGTCTTCCTGGTCACGGCCATTGCCGTTATCGACGATCCGCGGGCGCTGCTCGCGGGCCTGGTAACACCGGTGATCCCCGAAGGAGGGCTGCTGGTGGTGCTCGGCCTCATGGGAACCACCATCGTCCCCTACAATCTCTTTCTCCACGCCAGCGCTGCCCGGCAGCGATGGAGCGGCGAGGGCCAGCTCAACGAAGCGCGTTCGGACCTGCTGGTGGCGGTAATACTGGGCGGTGTCGTCTCCATGGCGATCGTGGTCACCGCGGCCGCGAGCGGCGCAACCGACATCGCTACGGCCACCGACATGGCGCGCCAGCTCGAGCCGATCCTGGGCTCGTGGGCAAGGTCGTTCTTCGCCGTTGGGCTGTTCGCTGCTGGCTTGACGTCGGCCATCACGGCGCCCCTTGCAGCCGCCTGGGCGCTTGCGGGAGTGCTCGGTTGGGTGGCCGATCTGCGCTCGCCGCTTGTTCGCGCGGTCTGGCTGTTTGTGATGCTTACCGGAGTCTCCTTCGCGCTGGCGGGAGTACGACCGGTGCCAGCCATCCTGTTCGCTCAGGCTGCCAACGCGATTCTCCTGCCGGTCGTGGCGTTCTTCCTCCTTCTGGTGATGAACGACCGCCGGCTCCTGGGCCATGCCGCAAACGGCTGGGTAGCCAATCTGCTCGGGAGCGTCACGGTGCTGCTTGCTCTCGTACTCGGCGGGCGTCTGCTGTACACGGTGGCTCGGGCCCTGGGATAGCGAAGAGGGTGTTGCTCATGGCGCTGACGGCGCGTCATGAGTAGGCATGCAGTGGAGCGCCCCACCACGGAGATGGGGCGTTGATCCGCTCGAGACCAGCCACATTGCGCACGCTCTCCTTGTCGATCCGGGTCGCCGGCTGTCTGCTGTCGATCGTCCCACAGCTCACCGGCTGCGCCGCGTCAGGCGCGAGCGCTGCAAGCGACGCCGATTCGCTGTACATCGCCGTCGCCGCCAATCGGCGTGCGGCCACCGACGAGTACTTCGATGGTGCGCAGCTGGCAATCGAACATCTGAACGCGAGAAGGCCGGCGGGCGGGCGGCCACTGGCGCTCCTGGCACCGCCGGACACGCTGGGCGGAGCCGTGGAGATGGCGACCTACTTCCGCGATCACGGTTCGGTAGTTGGAGTGGTGGGGCACACCGGCAGTGCGCAGATGCGTGAGGCATCGCCCATCTACGGCGATGTACAGGGAGGCGGCCGCCGCGCCCTGGTGGCGATCTCACCGACGGCAACCCACCCCGAGGTCACGCGGCTGAGCGACTGGGTGTTCCGCGTCTGCCCAACCGATGATGATGCGGCGCGTGCGCTAGCGAGGTTCGCGGCCGACTCACTCTCGGGCCGCCGCGCGGCGATCATCTATCGCAACGATCTGTTCGGCCGCGGATTCACGCGCATCTTCGCCCCCGCCTACGAGCGCGAGGGGGGCACAGTGCTCGAGCGCAACCCGTACCTTCTCGGCATTACCGAGTACGAGGCCTATGCGGAGCGGATTGCCCGGCGCGGCGCCGATGTCGTCGTGATCGCCGGCGGCGCGCAGGACGCCGTCGACATGATCCGGCAGATGCGCCGGCTGGGTGTTTCGCCGCGCGTGATCGGCACGGACGACCTGTCGGGCATCAACGCCGATACCGCTCATGCACGTGAGTTCGCCGGCGTGCGCTACACGGCGTTTTACTTACCCGGCGTAAACCCTTCGGCCGCGTCCTTCGAAGTCGAGTATCGGGCACGTTTCGGCCGCCCTCCCGAGCACCGTGCCGCGCTATCCTATGATGCCGCCATGCTGATCGGCCTTGCCGTTCACAACGTGGGTCCGGAACGACGGAAGGTGCGCGATCGGATTGCGCGCACCGGCAGCGGTGCTCCGGCGCACGCCGGCGTCACTGGCGAGATCCGGTTCAACGAGGTCGGGGATCCGATCCGCAAACCGTTGTTGATGGGAGAGATCCGACCGTGATGGGCGATCGGACCGTCCGTCGGAGGCTGCTGGTCGGCTTCGGGTTCTGCATTCTGGTGCTCATCGCCTCGGGGCTGCTGGGGATTCACGCGCTGGAGTCGGCGCGGCGGGATACGCACGAGCGCCTCGCCGAGCTCTCCCAGGTTGGGACGCGCCTGTCACTGAGCAACGATGCCACCCTGCGGCTGCTGGCTCTGGCCCAGGCGGAGCTGATGGGCGCGGAGGGTGGATCGGCCGCGATGGACAGTTTGAGCCAGCTTGCCGATTCCTTGCGCGGCCTGCTCGTTCAGGAGTCGAATCTCGGCGATAAGGAGCGCACCAGCCTCGAGCGACTGGGGACGCTTCAGGGGCAAATCGAGGTGCGGCTGGCTGTGGCACGCGCGTACCGTGACATAGGCCGCGTTGACGATGCCTTTCGGCAAGCGGGAGCAAACACGCCGGCGCTTGACAGCCTTTTCCGGTACACCGCCGCGATCTCCGGGGGTCAGGCGCTGCGCACGGAGCGAACGATCACGGGCATCGACGCTCTGGTTTCGAATCGGCGCAAGATGCTCGTCCTCCTGCTGGTGCTCGGCTTCGTGGTCGCCTCGGGCTACGGGCAGTTCACCTGGCGCGCCATCACGTCGCCGCTCGACCGCCTGGTGGGGGCGGCGCGTATCCTCGGGTCGGGCGATCTGCGTGTGAGCGTGCCGGATGAGCGCGTGGACCAGGAGTACCGGGTGCTGTCGGCGGCGTTTACCGACACGGCGGGCCGGCTGCGCGAGCTGATGATGGAGTTGCAGCGCGAGGCCACCGAGGTGAGCCATGCCGCGCGGGCTCTCAACACAGCCTCGCAGCAGGCGGCGGATTCATCAGGGCAGATCAGCATCGTCATGACCGAGATCGCCGGTGACGCCGAAGGACAGCGTCAGAACGTGGGCGCATCGCGCGAGGTGCTGGCGCAGGTTGCGCAGACGGCATCGATACTGGTGGAGGCCGCCGGGCAGTCGCGCGACGTAGGTGAGGAGATCCGCGCCACCGCGGCAGGCACGCGCTCGGAGATCGGCCGCGCTCTCGACCGGCTCACTCGTGCCCAAGATGTGATCTCCACATCGGCCGAAGAGATCTCGCGGCTGGAGAGCGCCTCGCAGGCGGTGGAGCGATTCATTGCGGCCGTGGCGGCCGTGGCCGACCAGACCAACCTGCTTGCGCTCAACGCTGCCATCGAGGCTGCGCGCGCCGGCGAGCACGGGCGTGGCTTTGCCGTGGTGGCCGATGAGGTACGCCGGCTATCGGCCGACAGCACTGACGCCGCGCGGGAGATGGAAGGAGTGGTGGTGACGATTCGGGATCAGGTGAGCTCAGCGGTAACGGCTTTTCGTGATGGAGTAGAGAAGCTGGGCGACGTGAGCACGGTTTCACAGCATGCATCAGAGGCTCTTCAGAAGATCAACATCGCCGTCGCCCGCGTGGATGACGTTGCCGCAGCGATCGTGACAGCGGCGCACAGCGCCGAGCGTGCCGTGGAAGAGCTGTCCGGCCGACTCGCGGACACCGAGTCGCAGTCCGAAGCGCAGGCCGCGGCCAGCGAGGAGGCCGCCGCCGCCGCCGAGGAGACGGCCGCCGCCTCGCAGGAAGTCGCCGCCACTGCCCATGAGATGACCCAGAGCGCGGAGCGGCTGAAGGCGCTGGTGGAGAGGTTTCGGGTCTAGGGAAAGCGGCCGCTCGGCGGGCAGGGGCAATACAGCCCCACCAGCGCCACCAGCCGATCGCGTGCACCTGCCCGGCCCGTAGCGCCCGTCATGGAGCCGCGCGCAGGCCAAGCCCCGCGCTAGCCTACCCAGATCTCGACGTCATTTCCCCGCGCTCCTTCATGCATCGTGCGCAACGAGGCGCGGGCGGCGTCGAACTGGGCGCGGAGGGCAGTCGGGCCCGTGCCGCCTTCCACGTCGCGACGCTCCACGGACGTGGCGGGGGAGAGCGCGTCGAAGACGTCCTGATCGAAAAGCTCGTGTGTGTCGGCGAAGGCGCGGAAAGGAAGATCGTGCAATTCCGTGCCGCGCTCCTCCGACTGGCGGACCAGGCGACCAACAGCCGCGTGCGCCTCCCGGAAGCTGGCGCCCTTCCGGACCAGGTAGTCGGCGAGGTCGGTGGCCATCATAGTGCTCGACAGTGCCGCCCGCATGCGGTTGGTGTGGAAACGACACTCGGCCAGCGAGCCGCTCACGGCGGGGAGGACGAGCATCATTGTGTCGACGGCGTCGAACAGCGCGCGCTTGTCGTCCTGGAGATCCTTGTTGTAGCCCGTCGGCAGCGCCTTTATGGTGGCAAGAATGCTGGCGAGATCACCAAGCGTGCGCGCTGCGCTGCCGCGGGCAAGTTCGAGCGCATCTGGATTGCGCTTCTGCGGCATCATGCTCGAGCCGGTGGAGTAGGCGTCGCCGAACTGCACGAACCCGAACTCGCTCGACCCAAAGAGGATCAGGTCCTCGCCCAGTCGCGAGAGGTGGGCGGCGAGCAGGGCTACGGCAAAGAGCAGCTCGGCAACGAAGTCTCGGTCGCTGACGGCGTCCATACTGTTCGCCGACACTCCCGCGAAGCCGAGACTCCCCTGAAGGAGCACCCGCGAGATCGGATAGGCGCAGCCGGCTATGGCACCCGAGCCGAGGGTGAGCGAGCCCGCGCAGCGCGCCGCTGCGGCAATGCGCGTGCGATCGCGGTCCAGCGGCCAGAAGTGAGACAGCATCCAGTGGCTGGCGGCTACCGGCTGCGCGCGCTGGAGGTGCGTGTACGACGGCATCAGCGCCCCGTCCAGCGCCATCGCCTGATCGAGAACGACGCGCTGGAGATCACGTACGGCAGCGTCGAGCCGATTGGACGCATCCATCGCCCAGAGGCGCGTAGCCGTGGCCACCTGATCGTTGCGGCTGCGCCCCGTGTGCAGCCTGGAGGCGACATCGCCGACCACTTCGTGGAGGAGCCTGTCGATGAGGGTGTGGATGTCTTCGTCAGAAGCGAGCGGTGTCACTCCGGCGGCGATACGATCGGCTACGGCATCCAGGCCGCGCTCGAGCGCGGCGCTCTCCTCCAGGGTGAGCACGCCAGCGTTCCAGAGAGCGACCGCCCACGCCTTCGACGATCGGATGTCGAAGGCCCAGAGGCGAAAGTCCGTGCCGATGGAGCGGTTCAGCTCCTCCAGTGCCGGCGCGGTGCCGGCGGCGAAGCGTCCGCCCCAGAGCTTGTGTCCGGCTCCGCTCATTGGCTCCACCAGTGTCAGGCGATTGCGAGCGCCTTTCGCGTTCCTGCCGGTACCTCGGGCTCCGTCACCGTCGCGGAGGGCGGCTGCGGGAGCGCGCGGGCCATTTCCATATCCCTCAGTGCGCGAACCCTCGACGACAACCCGTACAGACGGATGAAGCCGGCGGCATCGCTCTGATGATAGACATCGTCCTCACCAAAGGTAACAAAGCGCTCGTCATAGAGCGCGTGCGCGCTCTCCCGTCCCGCGATCGCCAGCGTGCCCTTAAAGAGGCGCAGCGTGATGCTCCCCGTCACGCGCTCCTGGGTGACGTTCACGAATGCATCGTAAGCGTCGCGCTCCGTTGTCCACCAGCGTCCCTCGTAAACGAGGTCCGCATAGCGAGGCGCGATCAGATCCTTTGCCGCCAGCGTGCGACGGTCGAGCACGAGCTGCTCCAGCTCGCTGTGTGCAGCGTAGAGCATCGTGCCGCCCGGCGTCTCGTATACGCCCCGCGACTTCATGCCAACCAGCCGGTCCTCGACCAGATCGACGCGGCCGATTCCATGCCGGCCGCCCGCGGCGTTGAGCTCGAGCATGATATCCACGGGGCTCATCGGCATGCCGTTTACCGCGACGGGTGTGCCACGCTCGAAGGCGATTGTGACGTCCTCCGGATCCTCGGGGGCCTCGGTCGCGCTGGCGGTGAGCACGAAGAGGTCATCGGGAGGGAGCGACGCCGGATCCTCCAGCGGCCCACCCTCGTGCGACATGTGCCACAGGTTCCGGTCGCGGGAGTAGATCTTCGCGGCCGTGGCCGAGACAGGCACACCGTGCCTGGCCGCATATGCCAGCGCATCCTCCCGGCTTCGTATCTCCCACTCGCGCCAGGGCGCGATCACGGGAAGATCGGGTGCCAATGCGGCGTAGGTGAGTTCGAAGCGGACCTGATCATTACCCTTCCCCGTGCACCCATGCGCCAGCGCGTCGGCACCGACCAGCCGCGCGATCTCCACCTGCCGTTTGGCGATGAGTGGACGTGCCACGGCGGTGCCAAGAAGGTACTTGCGGTTGTAGACGGCTCCGGCGCGCAGCATGGGCCAGATGTAATCGGTGAGGAGCTCATCGCGGAGGTCCTCCACGTAACACTCCTCGGCCCCGGACGCCAACGCCTTGGCGCGGATCCCCTCGAGCTCGTTTCCCTGCCCGATCTCGACGGCCACGCAGATCACACGGGCATTGTAGTGCTCGCGCAGCCAGGGGACGATTATGGATGTGTCGAGTCCGCCGGAGTAGGCGAGGGCGATGGTCTTGGGCATGTATCCGCCTGGAAGGATATGCAAAATCTATGCATAATTAGGCGAAACGACGATCTGATGTCAAGGGGTCCTGGGCACGGGAGGGGGCTGGGGTGTCTTGCGAGCCGGGCGACACGAAGGATTGCAGCGTGCTACCAGGCGAGCCGCATGCGCCGGCCCGCAAGCATCGGCAGAGGAGCGTCGGCGGCTCCTTCAGTCAGGAGCCTGACAGCGCTCTTACTCGCCGAGCTATCTTCTCGCGCTGCGCGCTCGAGCGGCAGATGATCAGGATGGTGTCATCGCCGGCAATGGTACCCAGTATCTCCGGCCACTCCTCATTATCCAGCGCCTCGGCAACGGGCTGGGCTCCACCGCGGTGCGTGTGAATGACGAGCAGCTCGCCGACGCCGTCCACGTTCACGAAGAGTGGTGGCAGCAGCGTCTCGAGCGTGGGAGATCCTTCGTCGCCGCCCCCCGTCAGGGCGTAGCGCATTCGACCGTCCTCGCTGGGTACGCGAGCCAGTCGCATCTCCCTGAGATCTCTCGACAGCGTGGACTGCGTTACATCCCACCCGCGCTGACGAAGCAGCTTTCGCAGCTCTTCCTGGCTCTCCACGGGCCGAGCGGAGATCAGCTCCCGAATCGTCGCCTGTCGTTCCCGCTTGTTGGGCATCTCGCTCCTCCGGCCCCGAAGCTATCGCGCGCCTGGCCGCGGAGCAAAGGACCAGCCTGCCTGAACCCATGGGCCGCCCCCTTGGGCGCTTGACTTTGACGGCCGAATGCAACAATATGCAGATCCTATGCATAAAGTTGCTGTAGGTGTCCTGGGCGCCAGCGGCTACGCAGGCCGCGAGCTGTGCGCGATTGTTGCACGGCACCCGAGGTTCGAGCTCACCTTTGCGACCGCCAACGAGCAGCGGGGGTGGGGCGCGCGCCTGGGCGGGCGCGAGATCGCCTTCATCGCCGCCGAGGACGCGCCGCTCCATCGCGCCGAGCTGGTGTTCACGGCCCTTCCACACGGCGCCTCGGCGCCCTGGGTACGCACGGCACGCGCCGCCGGGGCTCGCGTAGTGGACCTGTCGGCGGATCTCCGGCCAGGCAGCGGCTGCGAAGGCGAGGCGCCTTACGGGCTGACTGAGATAGTCCGACCCCGCATCGGCGGTGCATGCGTCGTCGCGAATCCGGGGTGTTATCCCACCGCGGTGCTGCTGGCACTGGCGCCGCTGATAGCCAGCGGCCTCGCCCTTCCCGGTGCGACGATCTCGATCGTAGCCGCCAGCGGCGTGACGGGCGCCGGCTACACGCCGCGCCACGATCTCCTCTTCGCCGAGGTGGCCGAGGACTATCGCCCCTACGCTGTCGGCAACGGCCACCGGCACCTGGCCGAGATGCGTGCGATGGTCGGGGCGCTGGGCGGTGATCAGGAGCTGGTCTTCACTCCGCATCTGTTGCCCGTGGCTCGCGGGATTCTGGCCACGATGACGGTGCCGGTCACGGAGCTTCTCGCGGATCCCCTGGCGCCCTGGAAGGAGCGCTATGCCGGAGAGCCTTTTGTCGAGATCACCGCCGAGCCGCCGTGCCTGCGCGACGTTGTGCATCGCAACGTGGTGCGCATAAGCGCCGCGCACGCCGCCGGGATGCGCCAACCCATGCTGATTGTTACGGCGGCGATCGACAATCTGATGAAAGGGGCCGCGGGACAGGCGGTGCAGAACGCGAATCTGGTGCTCGGCTTCGACGAGCCGACGGGACTGCCGGCGTGATGCGCGTGGTCAAGATCGGCGGCCGGGTTCAGAACGATGCTCGCCTGCCCACCGCAATCGCCACCGCGTGGGAGCAGGCACCCGGCGCGCTGTGCGTCGTGCACGGTGGCGGCGACGAGATTGGCGCAATGCAGCGTGCGCTCGGGCGGGAGCCGGCGTTCGTGCATGGACGCCGCCTCACGACTCCAGCGGACCTGGACATCGTCCGCATGGTGCTTTCGGGAACGATCAACAAGCGGCTGGTGGCGGCGCTGCTCTCCGCGGGGGTGCAGGCAGTCGGGCTCTCGGGCGAAGACGCCGCGCTCATCGCCGCCGATCCGCTCTATGAGGGGCTACTGGGCGGGGGGCGGGTGGGAACGCCGTCGCGTATCAACGTCGCCTTGCTCTGGCAACTTCTGGACGGCGGTTTTCTGCCGGTGATCTCACCGGTGAGCCGCGACAGGACCAGCGACGAGGGCGACGGGCTGAACGTGAACGGGGATGACGCCGCTGCCGCGCTCGCGGTGGCGCTCGGTGCGGAGGAACTGCTCTTCATGGCGGATGTGGATGGCGTGCTAATGGATGGGGAGCCGGTGTCGGTGCTCGATGCTGTGGAGGCGGAGGGGGCGATCGCTTCCGGCATCGCCGCCAGTGGTATGGCCGCAAAGCTTCAAGCGGGGCTCGCCGCCCTGGCGGGGGGCGTTCCGCGCGTACGCCTCGGCTCTTTGATCGCGCTCACGGACGGCAACGAGGGTACGCTGCTCGTGCCGGCGGGGAGTTACGCGTGAGCGCCGCCACCCTGTCCATGCCCGGCGCGACCCCCCCCCCCGGTGTCGAGCTGGGCCCGCTCGTACCGGTGTACAGGCGCGCACCGGTCGAGTTCGTTCGCGGCCGGGGCGTCGAACTGTTCGACGCCGACGGGCGGGCATGGCTCGATCTTTCAAGCGGCATTGCCGTGAACGCGCTCGGCCATGGCGACGCCGGCGTGGCGGGAGTCATCCGTAACGCGCTCGAGTGCGGCCTCATTCACATCTCCAACCTCTATCACAACGCCCCGGGACGCGCGCTGGCGGAGGCGCTGGTGGCGCGAAGCTTCGCGAGCAGTGTGTTCTTCTGCAACTCGGGCGCCGAGGCCAACGAGGGTGCGTTCAAGTTCGCGCGCCGATGGGCGCGCGAGGTTGGCGGCGAGGGGAAGACCGGGATCGTCGCATTGCGCGGCGCCTTTCACGGGAGGTTGTTCGCGACGCTCGCAGCCACCGACCGGGCGGCGTATCGCGCTCCCTTCCTCCCCCTGACCGAGGGCGTGACGATCGCCGAGCGCGACCTCGGCGCGCTGGCCGAGCTGCTCGCCCCGGACCACATTGCGGCGGTGATCGTGGAGCCCGTGCAGGGCGAAAGCGGGGTGCGCCTGCTTGATCCGGCCTTCCTGCACGGATTGCGCAAGCTGACAGGGGAGCGTCGCATCGCGCTGATCTTCGACGAGGTACAGTGCGGCCTCGGCCGCACCGGACACCTGTTCGCGCATCAGGCCCTCGATGTCGAACCCGACATCATGACGCTCGCCAAGCCGCTGGCCGGCGGACTGCCCATGGGCGCGATACTCACGACCGGCGAGATCGCTTTAGCGATGAGGCCGGGTGACCACGGTTCAACCTTCGGCGGCGGTCCGTTCGTGTCCGCGGTGGCGCTGCACGTTGTGGAGCGGCTGTCGGATCCGGTGCTGCTCGATTCCGTACGCGCGAACGGCATCTGGCTCGGCGAGCAGCTCGATCAGCTTGCGGCCCGCACGGGGCGCGTGCGCGCGGTGCGGGGGAAGGGGTACATCTGGGGGGTCGACGTGATGGATCAGGCGGCGCTGGTGGTGGGGCGGGCGTTCGATCTCGGGCTCCTCATCTGTACCGCCGGAGAGCACACGCTGCGACTGCTCCCACCGCTCATTGCCACCCGCGACGATCTCTCTCGCGGGCTCGCCATGCTGGAGGAGGCGATTCACTAATGGATGCGGTTACGTTGCGCCCGGCACGGTCGCGAGACATACCCGGAATCACGAACCTGATCAATGGCTATGCTGCTGAGGCCGTGATGCTGCCTCGCACTTACGAGTCGGTATCGCTGGCGCTCGAAGATTTCGTGGTCGCCGTCGATTCCACGGATCGCATCCTGGCCTGCGGCGCGTTGAAGGAGTACTCGCCGTCGCTCGCCGAGGTGGCGAGCGTTGCCGTCTCTCGCGAGATGCACGGTTGCGGGCTCGGCCGCGCCATCGTGAGCAAGGTAGAGGAGCTGGCCCGACTGCGCGCCATTCCCGAAGTGTTTGCGCTCACGCTCACGCCCGCGTTCTTCGAGGCCGCCGGTTACAGCGTGGCCGAGCGCGCACGATACCCGGAGAAGGTGCGCCGCGATTGCACAGGGTGCTCGCGACGGTTTGGATGCAACGAGATCTGCGTCGCCCGGCTGCTTCCCGCCCAGGCGTACGGGGTTGCCGCCTGACGGCGGTTGCGCGTCCTCCTTCATCGCATCCGATATCAGTCTGGTCAAATGCAATAGGTGCACTCTCAGCAGCGCAGCGTGCAAGTCGTGGGCTGCAAAATTTCGTTGCGCATGGAGAGGGGCCCGCATATCTTGGGGCCCGACGCAGTACGTGAACGACGGCGGCTGCTCCTGCCGGCGACCGGCCACTCCCCGCTCATGCTCACTCGGATTTCAGGCATCGCGTTCGCCCTCCTTCTGATTTCCACTCCGGCGGCAGCGCAGCAGAGGATCACGCCGTACCTCGGAGCAGGATTCGGCGCTCCCATGGGGGCACTGGGTGATGTGGCCGAACCGGGCTTCCTGCTGAACGCGGGCGGAACGATGATGCAGGGTGTGGGCGCGCTCGGCTGGCGCGCAGAGGTTCTGTACGCGCGGTTCGGGTCCAAGCGGGCGAGCTTTTTCTTCGGTCGTGATGGCTTCTCCATCGAGTCGCGTGCCAGAACCATCGCCGCGCTGCTTGGAGCGGAATATGAGCTCGGCAACCGAGATGCACCTGCGCGTCCGTACCTCACGGGTGGCATCGGGTTCTACGACGTTCGCATCGAGGGATCCTTCAGCGGCGGATTCGACGGCGAGTTCGAGTCGTTCAGCGGGTCGGACAGCAAGACATCGGCGGGGCTGAACCTTGGCGGCGGCATCCGCTTCCGCCTCGCCGGCGCCGCGGTGTTCGCGGAAGCTCGCTACCACCATGTCACACGCGGCGGGCGCGACTACGATAGCGAGAGTGCAGGCTGGAAGAGCGCGGGATTTTTTCCGGTGAATCTGGGCGTGAAGCTGGGCCGCTGAGTCGCCTCACCGCAAACAGTTCATAAGTCTGCCGCTGTGCCAGCGCGGTGGGAGCCGCGCGCAAGAATCCTGACAACAGGAGGGTGTGCCATGAAGCGCATGCTTGGCGTCGTTGCTGGTCTTGCGGTCACCGCCGGCGCCCTGATGGCGCCGGCTGCCAATGCGCAGGGAGTCGATGGAGCGCGGACCGTGTCGTTCGGTATTGCGGGCGGGCTGACGGTACCTACCGGTGACGCCGGTGACGGTCTCAAGACCGGCTACCATGGCCAGGCGTTACTCCAGTTCAATCCAGGTCTCCCGTTCGGGCTTCGCGTCGACGGGATGTACCACAGTATGGATTTCGAGGGCGGCGGTGGTGACGCTCGGGTGATTGCCGGGGTGCTGAACGCAATGTTCCCCTTCGGGACGGCCGGGGGTCAGGTGCAGCCGTACGCATCTGCCGGCGCGGGCATCTACAACCTGAAGGCGAACTACGACTACGACGCATTCGGCGCGTTCATCGTGGGGGAAAGCTCGAGCTCGACCACCAAGATCGGACTCAATGGCGGGCTGGGCCTCCGCTTCCAGCTCAGCGGGCTGAGCACGTTCGTCGAGGCGCGCTTCCACAACGTCTTTACCGAGAACAACTCGACTCAGCTTCTTCCTGTAACGGTCGGCCTGATGTTCTGAGCTTTCACCGCCGGTACTCCAGCTCGCCAAAACCGCCCCGCGCAAACGGGGCGGTTTTTCCTCCCTCTCTCGAACGGCACCGACATGCGGTGCGAATGACCCACGCGCGAGCGCGGACTCACTCTGTAATATCGCGCGCGTCGAATGGTCGATGCGCAGGAGAGAAGTCTTTCTCCGCCGCATCCCCACGAGAGCAGGTTGTCACAATGTGATAGCCGCCCTCCTGTCGGGGGCACGGCACCATGAGGCGGCCGGAGCGGCAACACAGGGTTAACGCCCTGGGAGAGTGCCTCCGGGCCTCTTGTTCCCTCGTACCGTAACCTTTCGCGTCTCGAATCGTTCATGTGCAGGGTGGATGTGCGCAAGCCTTCGCACCTGCTGTTTGTCACCCGCGCGGCACAGGGCCGCGCACAGGACTCTGAAAAGGAGAAGCACACATGAAGCGCATGCTTGGTGTTGTTGCGGGTCTGGCGCTTGCGGGCGCGGTGTTCTCGTCCACGGCCGAGGCCCAGGGCGTGTCGTTCGGCATCGGCGGCGGTCTGTCCATGCCGGCGGGCAGCTACTCGTTCGAGGAAGGCAGCATCGATGCGAGCGACGTGTTCAAGAACGGCTACCACGGTCAGCTGTCCGCGCAGTTCAACGCGGGCCTGCCATTCGCCCTTCGCGTCGATGGCATGTACCACAACATGGACATGAAGGAGGGCGTCGAAGTCAGCATGCGGACGCTCGCTGGTGTGGTGAATGGCATCCTGCCGGTCCTGCCTGCCGGCCAGATTCGTCCCTACGTCTCGGCTGGCGTTGGCATGTACAATGTCAAGCTGAGCGGCTACGGCGAGTCGGTTTCGGAGACGAAGGCTGGGTTCAACGGCGGCGCGGGTCTCCGCGTCCAGCTTGCTGGGCTGAGCACGTTCGTCGAGGGCCGCTATCATTACATTTCGACCTCCGGCGATGCCCAGAAGATGATCCCGGTGACGGTCGGAGTGATGTTCGGTCGCTAAACCGATCCCCCTGTGAGTAAAAACTGCCCTGCTAACGCGGGGCAGTTTTTCTTGGGGGTGTCGGTTTGTTCAGGCCGCGGCCAACGCAACTTCGAGATCTTCCTTCGCCGCATCCGTACCTGACCCGTTCAGGCAGCAGGGCCCTGGATTTGCCCTCCCGGGTTGCGATCAGGGGCGCCGAAAGGTAATAATGATAATGCTCTACCATTAGGGCTGACCCGGCTGGCCCGGTAAAAACTACAACGAGGAGGAGAACGGGATGCGGAGACTTATCATGTGTGCAGGAGCGGCCGTGATGATGGCGTCGCCTTTGGTGACGACCAGCGCTCAGGCCCAGGTAGTGGATCAGGCCAGGGCGGTGAGTTTCGGTATAGGCGGCGGCGCGAGCCTGCCGGTAAGCGATCTCGGGGAGGTCTTCGACACGGGATGGCACGGCCAGGCTTCTCTCGCCTTCAATGCTGGTGGTTTGGGTCTCCGAATCGACGGCATGTATCACAGCTTGCCGGAGTCGGGGCATGACCACGATCTGCGAGTGCTTGCCGGCGTGCTGAACGCCAATTTTCGTCTCTCGCCAGGTGCCACGGTCCAGCCGTACCTCTCGGCAGGCGCAGGGATCTACAACCTGCGACTGGACGAAGACGACGAGGAAGACTCGATTGACACCACTCGTTTTGGTCTGAACGGCGGTGCGGGGCTGCGCTTTCGACTGACGGGACTCAGTACGTTTTTGGAAGCTCGTTACCACCACATCTTCACGGAGGGCGGATCCTCCCAGCTGATCCCCATCACCGTCGGGATCATGTTCTGAACAGGTCAGGCGTCCATTTGGCGTCCGTAAGCCTCACCATCAAGGTGGGGCTTCCGCGTTCAGTGGCGCCTCGACACCGGCTCGCCGATGACGCT
>CAZWSO010000047.1:0-16629 GCA_964636485.1 uncultured Gemmatimonadaceae bacterium | reverse complement strand
CGATGCGGTTGTGGACGAAGAACACCTGGCCGCCGCGGTCCAGCTCCCGCGCGATGCCTTCCTCGATCAACCCCTCGTCCCACGGCTCGATGAAGGTCAGCACCGGCGACCGGTCGCGCGGCGGCGTCTGCATGAGCGTCATATCCCGCAAACCGGCCAGCGACAGGTGGAGCGTGCGCGGAATGGGCGTGGCGGTCAGTGTGAGGACGTCCGTCTCGAGCCGGAGCTGCTTGAGCCGCTCCTTGTGCTTCACGCCAAAGCGGTGCTCCTCGTCAACGACAATCAGCCCCAGCCGCGCAAAGCGGACGTCCGAGCTCAGCAGACGGTGCGTTCCGATGACGATATCGATCTTTCCCTCCGCCATCTCGGCGAGCGCCACCGCCTGCTGCCGGGGCGTCTGAAAGCGACTGAGCGTGACGACGCGCATTGGGAAATCGGCGAGGCGCTCGCCGAAGGTGCGTGCGTGCTGCTCAGCCAGAATGGTGGTCGGTACGAGCACCGCCACCTGCCGTCCCGACTGCACCGCCTTGAACGCGGCGCGCACGGCCACCTCGGTCTTGCCATAGCCCACGTCACCGACGAGGACCCGGTCCATCGGCTGCGCCTCCTCCATGGCGCGTTTCACTTCGACTGTGGCACGTCGCTGGTCCGGCGTGTCCTCGAACAGGAACGAGGACTCGAGCTGGCGCTGCCAGTCAGTGTCGGGGAGAGCCGGCTCGCGCCGGGCCACCTTTCGCCGCGCGTAGAGATCGAGCAGCTCGACCGTCATCTCCTGGAGCGCGGCGCGCGTGCGCTCCCGCTGCTGTATCCACCGCTTGCCACCCAGTTTGTGGAGACGCGGTGGCGGCGCGTCATCACCCACCTCACCGGCCGCGCGATAGCGCTCGATCTGATCGATGCGATAGAGGGGAACATTTAGCCGGTCCCCACCCTCGTACTCGATCACCGCCGCCTCGATGGTGCTCTCGCGAACGAACACGCGCTCGATGCCGCGGTAGATCCCGATCCCGTGCTCCAGGTGCACGACATAATCGCCCGGGCGGAGTGTAGCGGCGATGTCGAACTGAGCTCCTGAGGCGTAGCGTCGGCTGCGGCGAATTCGCCGGTCACGGCGGAATATCTCGTGATCGGTGAGAATTCGGAGGCCGGCGTGCATGCCGCGGGGTGGGATGATGAAGCCGCCGTGCAGCACACCGACGGTGAGCGACGCCGCTATCGGGCGCCGCTCCTCCTCTGCAAGAAGCTCCTCGAGACGCTCGCACTGACCGACGTTGTCGCAGAGAATCACCGTGGGCACGCCGTCGGCGACGATGCGGCGAAGGCGGCGCATGTCGCGCTCCACCGGCTCGGGGGGACGAAAACCAAACACGACATCGGCCTCGCCGCGCTCGGCAAGCGCTACGCGGGGAAACGCGGCAACCGTGCGGAGAGCGGCGGGGGGATCGCTGTACAATTCCTCGCGCGGAGGCGCGTCCTCGCCCCGGCGGCGCGCCAGATCCACATGATGCGCCGCTTCCTCCCACGTCCGGCGCATCTCCGGCTCGAGGCCGCCCTCACCCGCCAGCAGCATCAGCGTGTCGTCCGGAAACAGGTCGGTGAGAGCGCCACGAGCGGCACCGTCCGCGCTTCTCCCGGCGTGGCCATCAACGGGGAGGATCACAACGCGGTCGATACCACGCGTCGAACGCTGCGTGACCAGGTCGAAGTGGCGCATGGAGTCGATCTCATCCCCCCAGAGCTCGAGACGCACCGGATCGGCCATGCCGAAGCCATACACGTCCACTATTCCACCGCGCACGCTGAACTGCGCTACGTCCTCCACCTCGGGGACGCGCTCGAAGCCCACCTCCTCGAGATGTGTGACGAGGTCCTCCAGCCGCCGCGATTCGCGCAGGTGCAGCTCCAGCCGTGCGGCACGGACGGTGTCGGGGAGGCGAGTGCGCTCCAGCATCGCCCGCGCGGTGGTGACGAGAACCTGCAGTTTGCCGCGTGCGACACGCTCGAGCGCTTCCACGCGCTCGCCGGCGATCTCCAGATGCGGCTCCACCTCGCCGAACCCCTCGCGTGGCGGATAGAGCGCCACGTCGCCCGCCTCGAGAAGCGTTTCGAGGTCGGCCTGCCAGCGCTCCGCATCCGGAACCGTGGCAGCGACCACCACCATCAAGCGATGGCGGCCGAGCGCCCGGGCCAGCGCCGCCGCTACCGCGGCATCGCTGGATCCGGGCAGTCCGGAAACGGCAACGCGCTGCGACGGTGTGGGAAGCGAGCGGAGCAGCAGCGACATCGCCGGCTGCGTGGCAATGGCATCGAGAACCCCGGGAAGTGCCATCAGCCCGCGCCCCGCCGCTGCCGTGTGCCGGCGGCAACAAGCGATTCGGCGACGAGCGCGATCAACGCTCCCACCAGCAGCACGGCCACCAGAGACCGCCGCGGACTGGCCGCGAAGACACGCTCCCGCAGCTGGGCGGCCTCGGAGGTCACGTGCACCTCGCGTGCGCCAAGCCGTGCGGCGAGCTCCGACGTCGGAAGACGTTCGAGAATTGATTCCTCCGGCGCGGGATCCACCACCAGAGCACCGGCTCGCTCCTCCCCTCTGAGCAGAAAGTACACGCCCGCGCGGGGAGGGGCGCTTGCATTGACAGCAGGCACCGGCAGACGGTCTCCGGTAAGGCTTTCGATTGCCGTCACCTCGGGCGGAAGCGTGACCGCCTGGCCCGGCGCAGCATGCAGCACCGCGCCCGCGCCACCGGCGAGACGCTGCGAGATCATCTCGGCAAGCCAGGGTACAAACGCTGCGCGCACAGGAAGGTCCGTGGCCTCCGGGACGAGTGGCGAGGCAATGAGCACGTATCCCGGACCGGCGACCACCCAGGGCTCACCGCCCGCGATTGCGACTGTGTCCGCCACGGCACCGCGGCGCAAAGCGAGTGCGTACCGCCTGGTGACCGTCACACCGTCCAGCCTCCCACCGGATGCGACGCCTCCGCCGCGGCTCGCTCCAAGCCGCCAGGGAACGTCCAACCGCTCGAGTGCGCGGTTGGCGGCACCGAGGCGCACCGGGTCCGCCGGCGCGACAATGAGCGCTGGAAGTGAGGAGAGCTCGTCGGCAGAAATGAAGTGCACGTCGCGGCCGGGAGCGGCTCGCTCGCTCTCGACGAGCGTTTCGCCGGCCGTGCGCGCGAATGGCCCGAGCGCGGGGTGCACGGCGACGCCTGGCGCCGGACCGATCCAAGCGGCGAAGTACCGCACGTCATCGCCACGCAGCTCATCCGGCTCGAGCTCGACGCTCCCCGCTGCCCAACCTCGTTCGGCCGGCGATGCGTGCACCACGATCTCCTCGTCAGTTGTCGCCGTACCCCGCGCTACGGTTCGCCCCTCCAGCGTGATCCGGTAGGCCACCGAATCATCGGACAGCACGCGTGCGTGGACGGCGCCACGCGGCGTCCACCGCGACGGTGCGGCGGCGGCCTCGATAACCGCGCGGTTCCGCGGCGGATCACCAGCCGGTCGGAAAGCGACGGCGCGCACACCCTCGAGGTTCACGCGCTCCGGCCAGGCTGTGGCGCGGGCATCGGTGAGCACCGCTATCTCACGTTCCTGAAGAGGCGCGCCGCGCACCAGGCCCGCCGCTCGCAGCACGGCGAGCGAGACGTCGCCCCCACCACCAAGCGGTTCCACGCGCTCGAGTGCGGCAACCACCGCCTCCCGTCCACCACCGTGCACCGTTCCGTCGGCGGTGACCAGCCAGATACGGTCCGTGCTGCTCGCCCGGTCCAGCAGCTCCCTCGCCCGCTCGCGGAGCTCATCGAGCACCATGCGCCCATCCACAACCGCCGAGCTGCTGAGTGAGTTGTCGAGCGCGATTGCGAGCGCCGTGGGAGCATGCCCACCGCCGCCGACGCGAACGAAGGGGCGAGCGGCCGCCATGACTATCAATGCGATGACCGCGATGCGGAGGAGCATGAGCAACAGGTTGCGCAGACGCAGATTGCGACTGTGCTCGCGCTCAGCGCGCGCCAGATAGCGCACCGCGGGAAACTCGATACGCGTGCCGATGCGACGGCGCAGCAGGTGAATCAGCAACGGCACAGCCGCCGCAGCGCCGGCAAGGAGGTACAACGGTGAGAGAAACTCGATCACGGCAGATGCTGTCTGGCCTGGAACGCGTGCCGCAGCGGCACGCCGAACGGGGCATCGGTGGATACGGTCTCGTACACCGCGCCCGCGGCGGCGAGCTCGCTCCGCCATTCCGCGAGCGTCGCCGCGACTGTCTCGCGATACGCCGCACGGACATCGGCCACCGTAGCCGGCACAGCCATCTCCGATTCCGGATCCACAAAGATCGCATCGGCGGCGCCGGGCAGCTCTCGCTCCGATGGATCCATGATGTGGAGGACGGCGACGTGATGGCCGGCGGCGCGCAACGCACGCGCTGTTCTCAGCACGTCCTCCTGATCCATCAGCAGGTCGGAGACGAGCACGACGAGCCCGCGCCGTCGGATGAGGCGCCCTGCCTGCTCGAGCGCTGCTGGCGCCCGCGACTCCCGGCCGCCGCCGGCATCGTCCAGCGCCCCGATGATGCGCCGCCAGTGACCGGTGCGGACGCGTGGCGGGATGCTGCTACGCACGCGGTCATCAAACCGGATGAGACCCACGGCGTCACGCTGGCGCAGCAGCAGCAACGAGAGCGCGGCGGCGAGCCGCTCGGCGTAGGCCAGCTTGGTAAGCCGCTCCGGTGCGCCCGACCACGCCATGGACCGGCTGACGTCGAGCACCAGAGTGGCGCGGAGGTTCGTCTCCTCCTCGTACTGCTTCACGACCAGACGGTCCACGCGCGCGGCGATGCGCCAATCGACGTGCCGCGGCTCGTCGCCGACCTGATAGGCGCGATGCTCCGCGAACTCCACTGAGAACCCCTTGCGGGGTGAACGGTGGAGACCGGTCAGGAATCCCTCGACGATCCAGCGCGCCACTACCTCGAGTCTGCCGAGCGCCGCGAGGGCGGCGGGATCGAGCAGGTCGGCGCGCGCGGTGCGGCTTACGTCCATGAGTGTGAGGAAGCTAGACGGCGCGCAGCGCGGAGGCAATTTGTCCACCAGCGGCGCACCGCACCGTCCCCACACGGTGACAAGGCCACGCGGGTGAGCCGCGTTGCATTTCTGCAAGCGCTTGTCGCATCGGCGCTTGCGTTGCGTGTGCCATAGGGCATAGTACCTGCCTTTTGGTGCGGGTGACATCTCACAGGTGCGTACTCATGAACAGGCTAGCAATGACGCTCGGCCTTCTCGCGTTCACCTCCGTCGCCTGCGTTTCCGCGGGCGGCGTGGAGGCGCAGCGACGTCCTCTCCCCGATGTACGCGGGGTGGGGCGGCCTCCGATGGTGAGCGTCTGGATGGGAGGCGGTTCGGTCTTCCGCCAGGGAGATCGCGCGCCGGTGTACTTTCGCGCCGGCCGCAGCGCCTACGTGACGGTTGCGCGAATCGATACTGATGGACGGCTGTCTGTTCTGTATCCCGCGCACGCGCATCAGCAGCGCCGCGTGCGCGGCGGACAGACTGTGGTGGTGCACTCCCGGTCGGGGGCGTTTCGCGTGAACGATCGCACCGGCCTTGGCTACGTGTTCGCCATCGCGTCGGACCAGCCCTTCGATTACTCGCGTATCGCGCGCGGGCGGACCTGGGAGTACATGCACGTGCGCCACGCCCGCTACGATCCGTTCGAGGCGATGCACGACCTGGCCGAAATGATCGTATGGGACCGGAGCACGCGGTACTCGCTGGACTTCACCGAGTATCATGTCGGCCGCCGCGCACCGTATCCTCGGTACATGTGCCTTGATGTGCCTCGTGGTCACGATCCCTACCTCTATCCGTGTCGCCGATTCGCGGCCGTTTACCGCGCGTCGCCGCACCGGTACGGGTACGGACCGTACTACGGATATCCCGACCGCGCGGTGTACGTCCGGCAGCCGGCGCGCTATCCGCAAATAGAGCAGAAGCCGCCGCAGGTGGCGCCCCCGCCGGCGACAGCACCAAGCAACGAGATCGAGCGGCGCCGGCGTGACGATGATGCCGACGTGAGACGGAGCGTTCCGACCAACCAGCCACGGCGGGAGACTGACGCGGGGCGCACACCCGCAGTGCGGCGCCAGGATAATCCGCCGCCAGCCGTGGCTCCAGCGCCCGTCGCGGCGCAGGAGAACGCCGGAGTAGGCGTCAGAGAAGGTCATCTTCAGGAGAAACGTCGGCGCCGCTTTCGTACAGATTGTGGCGCCGATCTGACCCGGTTTTCTCTCAGCCTTCTCCCCTCCCCAACGCACCGCCGGGCCCATCGCGCCCGTCGGCCTCATGAACCGGCTATATTTTGTGGTTACCTCATCAATCCCACGGAATGAAGCCGGACCAGATACGCAACTTCTGCATCGTCGCGCACATCGACCACGGAAAATCCACGCTCGCCGATCGCCTCATCGAGACGACCGGCACGCTGGAGAAGCGCGACATGAAGGAGCAGGTGCTTGACACGCTTGACCTGGAGCGTGAGCGGGGGATCACCATCAAGCTGAATGCCGTGCGCATGACGTACGCCGCGCGTGATGGGCTCACCTATGAGCTGAACCTCATCGACACGCCCGGCCACGTGGACTTCACGTATGAGGTTTCGCGCTCGCTGGCGGCGTGCGAGGGAGCGATCCTGGTGGTGGACGCGTCACAGGGCGTACAGGCGCAGACCCTCTCCAATCTCTTTCTTGCCCTCGACGCCGGCCTGGAGATCATTCCCGTCCTCAACAAGATCGACCTGCCGGGTGCCGAGCCGGAGCGGCGGCTCCACGAGCTGGAGGAGCTGCTCGGCGTCGCCGCCGAGGACATCCTTCGCGTGAGCGCAAAGGAAGGCATCGGCATAGCCGATGTGCTGGAGCGCATCGTGGAAAATGTGCCGCCGCCGCGCGGTGACGCTGCCGCGCCGCTGCGCGCCCTGATCTTCGACTCCTATTACGACCGCTATCGCGGCGCCATCCCGTCCGTCCGCGTAGTGGATGGAGAGATCCGAGCCGGGATGAGGATCACCTTTGGCGCCGGCGATGACGTGTACGACGTGAGCGAGGTCGGCTACCTTCAGCTCCGGCAAGTGAAGGCCGATGCTCTCCGCGCCGGCGAGGTGGGGTACGTTCTCGCCAACGTTCGCCGCGTGCAGGAGACGCGCGTGGGCGACACGATCTTCGATGCCGACAATCGTGCCACCGAGCCGCTCCCCGGCTATCAGGACATCAAGTCGATGGTGTTTGCCGGGATCTACCCTACCGACCCGAACCGCTACGAGGACCTTCGCGACGCACTCGAGAAGCTCCAGCTAAACGACGCCTCCCTCCACTATGAGCCGGAGTCGTCCACCGCGCTCGGCTTCGGCTTCCGCGCCGGCTTCCTCGGGCTGCTGCACATGGAGATCGTACAGGAGCGGCTCGAGCGTGAGTTCGACCTCGATCTCGTCACCACCGTGCCGAACGTGGAGTACCATGTGCATCTGAACGACGGCTCGATGGTCCTGCTGGAGAACCCGTCCAGGATGCCGCACGGCTCACTGGTGTCGCACATCGAGGAGCCGTACGTCAAGGCGCGCATCGTGGCGCCGTCGGAATACATCGGGCCGATCATGACTCTCGGCAACGACCGGCGCGGCGTCTACCTCAACATGAGCTACGTGGATACGCAGCGAGTGGAGTTCGACTTCGAGTTCCCGCTGGCGGAGATAATCCTCGATTTCTACGACAAGTTGAAGACGATCAGCCGCGGCTACGCCAGCCTCGACTACGAGCTGCTCGGCTATCGCCGCAGCCAGCTGGTCAAGCTCGACATGCTCATTAACGGCGAGCCCATCGACGCGTTCTCGGTGATCATTCATCGCGACAAGGCGGTCGAGTGGGGGCGCAAGATCGCGGACAAGCTCAAGGAGCTCATTCCACGCCAGCTCTTCGAGGTAGTGATCCAGGCCGCCATCGGCACCAAGGTGATCGCGCGCACGACGGTAAAGGCGCTGCGCAAGAACGTGCTGGCCAAGTGCTACGGCGGCGACATCACGCGAAAGCGCAAGCTGCTCGAGAAGCAAAAGGAAGGAAAGAAGCGTATGAAGCAGGTGGGCGCCGTGGAGATCCCGCAGGAGGCCTTCCTGGCCGTCCTGCAGGTGGACTGAGCGTGGAGCGCTCCGGCACGGCGACCGCTGGCGCCCGCCCCACCGCGGAGCCGCCAGCCGGCACCACTGAATCGCTGGTGGTGCAGACGAGCTTTCTCGGCGACGTCGTACTCACGACGCCGCTCGTTGCGGAGCTGGCGTCCCGCGGCCCGGTCGATGTGGTGGTCACGCCTGGCAGCGCGCCGCTCCTCCTCAACAATCCGCACATCAGGCACCTCATTCAGTATGACAAACGCGCGGCCGACGCCGGGCTTGGCGGCATGCGGCGTACGGCAGCGCGCATTCGGGCCGGTTCCGGCGGCGGAGACTTCGCGCCAACCGCCTACGTGGCGCAGCGCTCGCTGCGCAGCGCCGCACTGGCGCTTATGGCTGGGTATGAGAGTCGGGTCGGATTCCGGCGGTCACCGGGCGGGCCTTTGTACACGCGGCGAGTCGTGTATCGCGACGACCTCCACCACGCCGAGCGGCTCTGGCGACTCGCTTTTCCGGAGGGCGGCGCGCCGCTGCCGGACGGCGTCCGGCTGCAACCGCGGCTGTATCCCGGGGAGCGCGAGGCGGCCGCAGTGGACGCCGTTCTCCGTGGGCTGGGGAGCGAGGCGTTCGTGGTGCTTGCTCCGGGCAGCGTATGGGGGACCAAGCGATGGCCCCGCTATCCGGATCTGGCGCGGCGCCTTTGTGCGACGCACCCTCTCGTGGTGGTCGGCGGGGCGGAAGACGCACCTCTCGCCGCGGAGATCGTCCGCGCGACAGGCGCCGCCCGCGCGGTGGATGCCACCGGGCGCCTGTCGCTGCTCGGGTCCGCGGAGCTGATGCGGCGGGCTGCGCTCGTGATCACGAACGATTCCTCGCCGCTCCATCTCGCTTCCGCCATGTCGACGCCGACTGTAGCGGTGTTCGGTCCGACTGTGCCGGCGTTCGGATTCGGCCCCCTTGCGCCCCGCTCCGCGGTGGCAGAACACGAGTCGCTTGCATGCCGCCCCTGTCACAAGCATGGGCCGCAACGTTGTCCGCTGGACCACTGGAAGTGCATGCGAGAGCTGTCCGCAGAGGCGATGCATCAACTGGTACTCAAAACCCTGAACTGACCATGGTGAGATTGCGGGGCGAGAAATTCATCATCGGCGTTGACCTCGGCGGTACCAACATCGTGGTGGGCGCCATGCCCGAGGACGGCAGTCGCGAGATTGCCGTGCGCAGCGAGCCGACGCACTCCGAGCGTGGTACCGAGGCCGTGGTGGATCGCATCGTCGCCATGATTGCGGGCGTGATCTCGGAAGTCATGGACACCTGCGGGGCGAGACCTACCGATTTCCTCGGCGTGGGGGTGGGCGCGCCCGGGCCGCTCGACCGCGAGGCCGGTGTGGTAATCGTCGCGCCCAACCTGGGTTGGCGTGACTTCCCCCTCCGTGCCCGCGTCGGCGACGCGATTCGGCTGCCCGTGACGCTCGACAACGACGCCAACTGCGCGACGGTAGGCGAGTGGTGGCGTGGCGCGGCACAGGGTGCGCGCAATGTCATCGGGCTGACGATCGGCACCGGCATCGGCGGAGGCGTGATCCTCGAGGGCCAGCTCTTCCACGGCTCCTCCGATGTCGCAGGCGAGATCGGTCACACCACCATTGACTCGACCGGGCGCTACTGCAAGTGCGGAAACTACGGCTGCCTGGAGGCGTACGCTTCCGGTCCGGCGATCGCGCAGCGCGCGCGCGAGGCACTGGAGCGAGATGAAGCATCAAAGCTGCGCCTGCTGGTCGACGGAAACCTCGACGCGATCACCGCAGCGACGGTGTACGAGGCGGCGCGCGAGGGTGATACGCTCGCGCGGGAGATCGTCCGTGACACCGCTCGCTTCCTCGGAATCGGTATCGCTAACGTCCTGAACATTCTCAACCCGGATGTGGTCGTCATCGCCGGCGGCGTCACGCAGGCTGGCGAAGCGCTGTTCGAGCCACTGCGTGCGGAAGTCCGCCGCCGTGCTTTTCGTCCGGCCGTGGCTGCATGCCGGATCGTGCCGGGCGTCCTGCCCGGAACCGCAGGGATGGTGGGAGCCGTCGCGACCTTCAAGGCGCAGCGTTCGGAGCAGCGTTGATGGCTGGTCGGCGGCAAAGGTTGGGCGTTCTCGGCACGTTCGTCTGGGACACCATTCATGGTCGTGACCCACGCGAGGGCGCGGTGGAGGAGTGGGGCGGCATCACGTACGCGCTGAGCGGACTCGATGCCGCGCTCAGCGACGACTGGGAGATCGTGCCGGTCATGAAGGTAGGTTTCGATCTGGCCGCTCGCGCGCGCGAGTTTCTCGGATCGCTGCGCCGTGCAGCTCCCGATGCAGCGCTGGTGGAGGTCCCCTACCCCAACAATCGTGTCGACCTGATCTACGAGACCGCCGAGCGCAGGTGCGAGCGGCTGACCGGAGGCGTGCCTGGTTGGAGCTGGCTCGGACTCAAGCCACTGCTTGGTGGTCTCGACGCCCTCTACATCAATATGATCAGCGGGTTCGAGCTGGATCTGGAAACCGCGCTGCTCGTCCGCCAGCATTTCCGTGGTCCCATCTACTGCGACCTCCACTCACTGGTGCTGGCGGTTCAACCCACCGGCATGCGCACGTTGCGGCCATTGCCCAACCTTGCCGCCTGGTGCCGCTGCTTCGACCTCGTCCAGGTCAATGAGGACGAGCTATCCATGATGGCGCCCGATCCGATGGCGCTTGCCGCGACGGCACAGGCCGAGGGCGTTCGGTGTCTGGTGGTGACATTGGGCAGCCGCGGCGCAGTGTATGTGGCGGCGCCGGGATTCCACCGGCTGTCGGATCTCGGCGCCCGGCAACCGCTTGGGGGCGCGCTGGGCCCGATCCGGACGGCGCTGGTACCGCCCGCAGCCCGGATTCCGGACGGCGATCCAACTGGATGTGGCGATGTATGGGGGGCGACATATTTTTCACGGTTGCTCGCCGGCGATACTCTCGAGGACGCGGTGCGGGCCGCCCATCGGGCCGCTGCCCTGAACGTGGAGTTCAGGGGAGCTACGGGGCTCGCTCGACACCTGCGCGGAGAACTCATTCACGGATGACCACCGTCATCAACGTACCTCACTCGCTCGATGACCGGTCCTTCGAGACAGTCCTCGAGCAGCTCGCTCCCGTGCCCGGTGAGCAGAAGGTTCTTCTAGACGCCCGCCATACCCGGTGGGCGTCACCTTTCGGTCTGACGGCGCTACTCACACTGGCGCAAACGCGCGAGGAAAAGCCGGCGTTCTACGTACCGGAAGCAGACGAAACCTGCTCCTACTGGGCGCGCGCCGGCTTCTTCCGTTTCGCCGAAGACCTGTTCGAGCTTCACGGGACCGTGCCGCGCAGCCGTCCCCCTGGGGAATCGGACGTCCTGCTCGAGATCACACCGGTCGCCAAGAGTGATGACGTGCACGAGGTGGTGGGACGCATCCAGCAGAAATCGCAGGCGATTCTGGTGAAGGAGTTGAACCTCGATGTGAAGGCGACGATGGGATTCGCCATGACACTGTCGGAGGCGTGCCAGAACATCGTGGAGCACGCCGGCCGCGGCGGATGGGTGGCGGTGCAGACCTACAAGTGGCAGAAACGCCTCGGACGGCGCGTCGTAGTCATCGCCGTGTGCGACGCCGGCATCGGTTTCCGGCGATCGCTCGAGTCGACGCACGGTGCCCGGCCCGACGACCGATGGGACGACGGCATGGCGCTGGAAGAGGCCGTGATTCAGGGCGTGAGCCGGTTCCGCGATCCAGGACGCGGTCAAGGGCTCGCCGGCGTTCGGCGTTACATCGGGCGGTGGTCGGGGAAGTTGTCTGTTCGAAGCGGATCTGCTAGAATCGCAATCGTTCCGAGCTGGGATGATGATGTTCCTCTCGAAAAGAAGCTTCCAGAATTTCCGGGCGCTCAGATGCAGATCACGATTCCTGAACGCGTAGCCGTTCGGTGATCAACCATATTGATCTCAGCACCGTACTTCGCCGCACTGTGTGCGACCTGTACTCCGATCTGGTGACCCGGCCCACCGGCGCCGCGGTGCGCACGGGGATCGAGCAGCAGCTGGAGGAGATCGGCGACCGCACGCTCACCGTGATCGACTTCTCTCACGTGGGTCTGCTGGATTTCTCGTGCGCCGATGAGATCGTCGCCAAACTCCTGCTGCGCTACGGCGACGAATTGTCGGGCCGGGAGGTGTACTTCCTCTTTCGGGGCGTGAGCGACTCGCATCTCGACGCCATCGAGACCGTCCTCGAGCGCCACCGCATCGCGATCGTGGCGGAGAGTGACGACGGCGCACTGATGCTCGTCGGAAACGTGGACGAAGGCGAGCGCCGGGCGTGGGAGGCGATGTGCCGACTGGGCCGCGCCGTGGTGGCGGACATCTCCGATCTCTGCGGTCTGGTCGGGATGAACCAGGAGCAGACGGCGGCCTTGCTGGACGGCCTGTGCCGGCGCCGGCTCGTCATGCGTCACGAAGAGGGCTATATAGCCATCGGCGCCGCGACGTGAGTCGGTCGTACAACCCGCCGCTTCAGGTTGTTAGCCTGATCGCGACGCGGCGTGGCGACCCGGAGCGGGGTCCAGTCGTTTGGCTTCGCCCGGATGATGCGCAGTTCCGTCTGCTCACGGAGGGTGAGCTGGCGTGGGTGCATACGCCACGCCGCAACGAGCTTGCCGAGGTGCGCATCGACGAGTCGCTGACCCGAGGCACCACCGCACTCCGGGACATCTTCGGCGCCTCGGTCTCCGAAATCGTTACCATCACGAAGCCTGACCTCGACACACCGCCCAGAAGCGACCTCGCCTAGGAACCCGATGGATCATACCGCTACACGCCAGGGGCTCTCCACAACCGCCGTTCATGGCGGCAATGCGGAGTCGGAGGCTGGTGCGCCGGTAGTGCGGCCCATCCATCAGAGCACTATTCACGTCCAGAAAGCCGGCACGGCCGAGGGCCTCCGTTATCCGCGTTACGGGAACAATCCGAACGCGGAGTCGGTGCAGGAGCGTCTGGCACTGCTCGAGGGCGCCGAGGCAGCGCTCGTGCTCGGCAGCGGGATGGGCGCCACGGCGTGCGCGCTGCTCGCCCTCCTCCGCCCGGGGGATCATCTCGCAGCAAGCGCCTGGCTTTACGGTGGCACACTCCGCCTCCTCACGCAGGAGCTGGAGACGTTCGGCATCCGAATGACGTTCGTCAATCCGGTGGAGAGCCGCGCCTGGCGCAAGGCGGTGCGAAAGCATACCCGCGCGATTCTGATCGAGACTCCGGTCAACCCCACCTGCCGCGTGCTCGATATGCGTGCGGTCACTCATCTCGCGAAGGCAAAAGGCATCGCGCTGGTAGTGGACTCCACCTTCGCGAGCCCGGTCAACTTCCGTCCGCTGGAGCACGGCGCGGACGTGGTGATCCACTCCGCCACCAAGTACCTGAACGGCCACCACGACGTTCTTGCCGGCGTGGTGCTGGGCACTGCCTCCTACATAGAGGAAGTGCGCAACAAGATGATGCTCTGGGGGCAGGCACCGGACCCGTTTGCCTGCTGGCTGCTGGAGCGCGGCCTCAAGACGCTCGAACTCCGCGTGAGGCGGCAGAACGAGAGCGCTCAGGCGCTCGCCGAGTGGTGCGAGGCGCACCCTGCCATCAGCCGGGTGCACTACCCCGGACTCACCTCGCACCCCGATCACGCGACTGCCAAGGTTCAGCAGGATGGGTTCGGCGGGATGATGGCGATCGAGCTTGCCGGCGGCGCCGATGCGGCGGACCGCGTCATCCGTCGAGTCCGGCTGCTCACGCCCGCGCCCAGCCTCGGCGGCGTGGACACGCTGATCTCGGAACCACGATTCACTTCGCACGACGGCCTGTCTGCCGACCAGCGCGCGCACGCCGGCATTCCCGACGGCCTCCTCCGCATCAGCGTCGGCATCGAGAATGTGACGGATCTCATAGCGGACCTGGAGCAGGCGCTGAAAGAGTGACGGACCCGGGATTCTGGGGATTGGTGGCTTCGTCGTGAATGTTCGGACCGCGGGCAAGGAACACAGCGCTGCTCCTGGTGTTAGCTTGGAGGATCCTGCGCCACGCGCCCGTCCTATCGTCCTCGGCCTCCGGCTGTCCGTCCCGGACTCCCAACACCGAACCCTCAATCCACGGTTCTGGCCGTCATGATTCGCTTTTCCCACGTCACCAAGGACTACCCGCGATCCGGACGTGCGCTGTCGGACGTGTCCTTTCGCATCAATAAGGGTGAGTTTGCCTTCCTGACGGGGCCGAGCGGTGCCGGCAAGTCCACCATCCTGAAGCTGATCTTCATGGAGGAACGGCCGACGAAGGGGGAGGTGATGGTGAGTGGCTTCAACTCGGCAACCGTGCGGCCCCGCGAGATCCCGTTGCTGCGGCGGCGGCTCGGCATCGTCTTTCAGGACTTCCGGCTGCTGGAGGATCGTACCGCCGAGGAGAACATCGCGTTCGCGCTCGAGGTGACGGGGGCGCCGCGCGGTGCGATTCCCTCCAAGGTTGGACGGTTGCTCACGCAGGTCGGGCTGGCGTCCAAGGGCTCGGCATATCCGCAGGAGATGTCCGGCGGCGAGCAGCAGCGCGTGGGGATAGCTCGCGCGCTAGCCAACGACCCGTTCGTGCTGATCGCGGACGAGCCGACAGGCAACCTGGATGAACGCGCCACACGTGGCGTCATCCAGCTCCTGCGCGACATCAACGCGGCTGGCACCGCCGTGCTCATGGCGACACACAACCTCGAGGTGGTTCGCCGCTCGGAATACCGCGTGATCGAGCTGAACCGGGGCCAGATCGTCTATGACTCCGCCGAGCCGCACCTGACTGCTCCCGGCGCTCCAAGCGCCCCCAGCACCCGCTGATCATGGGTCTCACCTTTCGCGAAGCGTTGCTCGCCTTCCGCCGCGCCCCGCTTCTGAGCGCGCTCAGCGTGCTCACCATCTCGTTCAGCCTGTTTGCCTTCGGCCTGTTCGGGCTCGTCGCGCTCAACATTCGCCAGGCGCTGCTCCAGGTCGAGGAGCGCGTCGAGATCCGCGCCTTCATAGCCGACGGCACGCCGGTGGAGACCATTGCCGCCGGAATGTCGGACATCGCTGCATTCCCGGAGGTCGCCGCGGTGGAACTGATCACCTCCGAGGATGCGCTGGCGCGCGCGCGGGCAGAGCTGGAGGAGTTCGAGGACGTATACGAGGCCGCGTTTCTGCCGGCCTCGTATGAGGTGCGGCTCCGTCCCGGCTTCCGCGATCCCGCCACCGTGGACGCGGTGGCCGAGCGCATCCGGAGCTACGCGTTTGTAGATGACATCCGCTACGGGCAGGAGTGGGTGCAGAAACTCTACGACCTGCGCTCGCTCGCCGCCGCCGCCGGCGCCGTGCTGGGAATCGCCTTCGCGATCATTGCGCTGATGATCATTGGCTCCACCATACGAATGACGGTGCTCTCACGTGCTAAGGAAATCTCCATCATGCGGCTGGTGGGAGCAACCGATGGTTTCGTCCGACGCCCATTCCTGCTCGATGGGGTGTTCAAGGGCGTCCTCGGCGGCACGCTCGCGCTGCTCTTCACCTGGGGCGCACACCGACTGGTCAGCGCCAAGCTCATCGAGACCAGCTTCTTCGATCCCACCATCACCATGATGGGTGTATTCGCCGGCGGTATCATCGGTCTGCTGGGAAGCGCTCTGTCGGTGGGGAGGCACCTACGTCGCGTCTGATCCTGCTCCTCGTCGCGCTCTCGCTGCTCGCCGCCGTTCCGGCGGCAGAGCTGGGCGCGCAGCAGCCCCAGAACCCCGAGGCGGCGCTCCGTGCCGAGCGGCAACGGCTCGACGCGCTTCGTCGCGAACGCGAGCAGCTCCAGCGTCGGATGCTCGAGCTGCGCGGGACCGTATCGACGCTCTCCGAGGAGATCGGCAATCTCGATCGGCAGTCGGAGACGACGGCTCGCCTGGTGCGCTCGCTCGAGGGGCAGCTGGAGGTGATCAACCGCGAGGTGACGACGTCCACAGCCGACCTGGTACGTGCCGAGGACGAGCTGTTGATGAAGAAGGCGGTGCTCGACCGGCGGCTCGTAGACATCTACAAACGCGGCAATCTGTACGAAGCGGAAGTTCTGATGGCCGCCCAGTCCTTCGGTGATCTCGTGTCGCGCTACAAGTACCTCTACCTGCTGGCCCGGCGCGACCGGGCGCTGGTAGCACGCGTTGAAGACCTGCGCGATCGCATCCAGCGACAGCGGGCCAATCTCGTCCGCTTCCAGCAGGAGATCGAGCTGAACCGTGAGGAGCGGGCCGCGGAGGCGCGACGCCTTCGTGCTCTCCAGGCGGCGCGCGCACGCAGCCTTCAGCAGGCGCAGCGCGGCGCCCGGGACGCCGAGGCGAGGCTCGTGGCGATCGGGCGCGATGAGCAACGCGTCTCGAACGTGATAGCTTCGC
>CAZWSO010000046.1:0-16883 GCA_964636485.1 uncultured Gemmatimonadaceae bacterium | reverse complement strand
ACGGCTCGGGGAATCTTGGTGCGACGAATGTCTTCCGCGTGCTCGGCGGCAAGATAGGCTTTGTTGTAATGGCGTTCGACATGGCGAAGGGCGCGATCCCCGCCGCTCTCTTTCCCCGGTGGGCGGCAACGGCCCACGTCGAGCTGTGGGCCATTGCCTTTGGAGTCGCGGCAATTCTCGGCCACGTACGACCGATCTTTCTGCTCTGGCGGGGCGGTGGGAAGGGCGTGGCCACCGCGGGCGGCGTGTTCCTGGCGATGGCGCCCATCGCCATGCTTGTTGCCACGGTGGTGTGGACGCTGGTGCTCGCTGCCACGCGCTACGTGTCGCTCGCGTCGCTCACCGCCGCTGTCGTACTCGTGATCGCCATGGCGGTCGGGAAGGGAGTTGGGTCGCCGCTCTTTCTCATCACGTTGGCGATGGCGGCGTTCGTGTTCTGGACGCATCGCGCGAACATTGACCGACTGCGGCGCGGCGAGGAGCATCGCTTCGGTCGTAAGGTGGCATCGTGAAGGCAGCCGTGATCGGTGCCGGGGCATGGGGTACCGCGCTGGCGGATCTGCTGGCGCGGAACGGCGCCGAGGTAGTGCTCTGGGCCTACGAAGCAGATGTGGCGACATCGGTGGTGGAACACCGCGAGAACGTGCGCTTCCTGAAGGGTGTGGCGCTGCATCCTGCACTGACCGCTACTGCGGATCTCGAGGCGGCGGTGAGAGGGGCGGAGATGGTGCTGCTCGTGTCGCCCTCACATGTGCTCAGGGTGGTTGCACGCGAGGTGGCTGCGAGCATCGAGGGAGGTGCGACTGTGGTCGTGGCGAGCAAGGGGATCGAGCGCGGCACTCTCGCGATCATGACCGACGTGGCGGCGAGCGAGATCCCGCGGAATCCGGTGGTGGCGCTCTCCGGTCCCAGTTTTGCCGTCGAGGTCGCGTCGCGACAGCCGACGGCGGTGGTCGCAGCTTCACGCTCGGATCGGGCGTCGACCGCGGTGCAGATGCTGCTCAGCAACGACCACTTTCGTGTATACACCGCCTCGGACGTGATCGGCGTGGAGCTGGGTGGTGCGCTCAAGAACGTCATCGCCGTGGCGACGGGCATCGCGGAGGGGCTTGGTCTGGGTCATAATTCGCGTGCGGCGCTGATCACCCGCGGGCTCGCCGAAGTGACGCGCCTCGGTGTGGCACTCGGCGCCTCGTCGCGAACGTTTGCCGGGCTCGCCGGAGTCGGCGATCTCGTGCTCACCTGTACCGGTGCGCTCAGCCGCAATCGCGCAGTGGGATTGGAGCTGGGCAGAGGGAAGTCGCTGGCCGAGGTGCTGGCGGTACGGGAGACAGTCGCGGAAGGTGTCATTACGGCCGAGAGCGCGCACGCGCTTGCTCGGCGGGAGGGAGTCAGTATGCCGATCATCTCGACAATGCACCGCGTTCTGTTCGAGGGTCACTCGCCGCGCCTCGCCATAGGTGAGCTCATGACGCGCGATTTGCGCGCGGAGCGTGACGAATGAGCCCTTCATCGCGGGAGCCGATCCAGGAGTACTACTCCATTGGCGAGGTCTGTGAGATGACGGACCTCAAGCCACACGTCCTCCGCTACTGGGAGAGCCAGTTTCGTTTTCTCAGCCCGGCGAAGAACCGCTCAGGCAATCGCGTTTACCAGCGGCGGGAGGTGGAACTGGTGCTGCTCGTCAAGCACCTGCTCTACGAGGAAAAATTCACCATCGAGGGCGCACGGCAGAAGCTGGACCGGCACCGCCGAAAGGGCGAGCTGAAACGTGTCGCTCGTGGTGCGCTCGACATCCAGACCATTGCGTCAGTGGAACGTGAGCTCCGCGAGCTCCTCGAGCTGCTCGACGCCGATCCAGGTGAACGGGAGCCGCGCCGCGAGCCCGCCAGGGAGGTGTCGCCCACGCCGTCCACCAGAAAGCGAACGGCGGCAAAAACGCGCCCTCGGGGACGCGCCCGATGAGGCTGCTGTGCGCAAACGATGATGGTATCCTCGCGCACGGTCTCGAGTGTCTCGTCAGCGCCGCGGAGCCGCTGGGAGAAGTGACGGTCGTCGCTCCCGATCGTGAGCAGAGCGCGACCAGCCATTCGCTGACCCTCCATCACCCCGTCCGGCCGGTGGCGCGCGGAGAGCGACGCTGGCAGGTGGACGGAACGCCCACTGACTGCGTCATGATCGCCGTCGAAGCGCTCATGTCCGAGCGTCCCGACTTCGTCCTGAGCGGTGTCAATCACGGCCAGAACATGGGGGAGGATGTCCTGTACTCCGGCACGGTTGCCGCCGCCATGGAAGGCGTCATGCTGGGCATCCCCGCAATCTCGCTCTCGTATGCCGGAGGCGAGCTGCAGGCGGACCCGGATGTGCTCACCAGCCAGATCCCGGTCCTCACGCAGCTCATCAAACATCTCACCAGCCTGCCCACCATGCCGGGCGACACCCTGCTCAACGTCAACCTTCCGCCGGTGCCGGGTGACCAGATCAAGGGGATGCGCCTTACGCGCCTGGGCAAACGCGTCTACTCGGATTCGCTGATGGAGATGAAGGATCCACGCGGCCGTCGCATTTACTGGATCGGCGGCGGCTCCGTCTCGTGGTCGGGAGCGGAGGACTCAGACTTCCGCGCCGTACGCGAGGGATACATCTCGGTGACGCCACTGCACATGGATCTCACTCACCACAAGCTGATCGAAACGGCGCCTAACTGGTGGAAGGAACTGTGACGCACCAGTACGGGGGTGCCCGGCGCCGGTTGGTGGAGCAGCTCCAGGAGGGCGGAATTACCGATCTGGCGGTGCTCCACGCCTTCGACCTCACTCCGCGACACGAGTTCGTCCCCACCGGGATGCGCCACCGCGCCTACGAGGACAGCGCCCTCCCCATCGGTAACGGACAGACCATCTCGCAGCCATCCACACACGCGCGATACCTTGCGCTCCTTCGGCTAACCGGCAGCGATCGCGTGCTCGAGATCGGAACGGGCTCCGGCTACCAGACCGCACTGCTCTCGCACCTGGCGGGGCAGGTGTTCTCCATCGAGCGAGTGGGCGCGCTCGTCGACCGTGCCCGCGAAGCCCTCCGCGTGGCGGGGGCACGCAACGTTTCCATCCTCACCGGAGATGGAACTCTCGGCTGGCGGGAATACGCGCCATACGACGCGATCCTCGTGACTGCCGGCGCTCCAGAGCTGCCAGAGCCGCTTTGCCAGCAGCTCGCAGAAGGCGGGCGGATGCTGATCCCGCTCGGCGACAGAGAGGATCAGACACTCACACTGGTCACCAGGCGCGGCGATGACTTCGTGCGACGTGACATTGGCCCGGCGCGATTCGTCCCGCTCATAGGACAGTACGGCTGGCCCACCTGACCATCCGCTCGCGTGTCGGCGCAGGATGGGCCAGCCCCCGAGCGGAGATCGCATGGATCAGAAGTCCGACAGCCCGCCAGCGCCGCGCCGCAACAGCGGGAGCAGCGTACCTCCATTTACGCGACCTCCAGCTACGCGCCCGGTTCCGGCGCCGCAGCGCCGGACCCGTCCATTCTTCACGCCGCCGGGGGTGCCACTGCGCGGCGGTGCGCCGCCTACCTCGGGTCCCGCCCAGTCGCCGGTAACTCCGCCCCACTCAGAGGCCAGCACCGGGCCTGCCGAATCGGATCAATCCGGCTCCAGGCATTCGGCACCGGTCGAGTCCAGCTTCGAGCTTTCGGCACCCGTCGAGTCCGGCTCCGAGCTTTCGGCACCGGTCGAGTCCGGCTCCGAGCTTTCGGCACCAGCTGGATCCGGCCTCGGCCCTCCGGAGCCGGTCGAGTACCGCTGCGGCCTCAAAGCGCCGGTTGAATCAGACTTCGAGCTTCCAGGCGCCAACACTGCTGGTCCCGATCTGAAGACCCCAGCAGAACCCTCCGCAGGACTACCTGCACGGGAGTTTGACATTCTGGACATGCTGCCGCCGGACGCAGTCCTTCCACTTCAGCCGCTTGGGCAGCCTGATGAGCTCTCGCTCCCCGTAATAGAGGACACGGAGCCCGCGTCACTGGACAAACTCTTCGCTGAGCTCGACTCCGCGCACTCGAGCGACACGAAATGGAAATTGGCATCGTCACTAGCGAACTCGGAGCCGCCAGCTGCGGATCCTCCCAGCGCCGATCTTCCTGCTGCCGATCTTCCTGCTGCCGATCTTCCTGCTGCCGATCTTCCTGCTGCCGATCTGCCAGCTGCTGAGCTTCCAACTCCTGATTTTCCAGCTCCTGATCTTCCAGTTGCTGATCTGCCAATCGCGGACCTGGCAACTCCTGATGAGCTGCCGTCGCCTGCCGACGCCGCGTCACCGCCCTCCGCTGCGCGATTCTTCGCGAGAGGATCGCACATGATCGTGGACTTTGATGAGGTGGTTGGCGGAGCGCCCGAGGCGTCATTCGATACGGAAGGGCTGACGCCGCAATCACTCGGGTCCGACGTGTTCGAGTCGCTAGCGCCGTGGGGTGTTCCTGCGGAAGGCACGGACTGCGCGGGCAAAAATGAACGCCCCACCGACCACGGCCCCGTCGGCTTTCCTACGCCATCCATTTTTCTGGAGACCATCGCCGCTCACGATGAGTCGAACCGCGGCCTGGGCACAGGCGAGCCGGAGGCAGGGCAGGGGAACGATGACCCCGAGTCGCGCCAGACAGTTCCCGTCGCTTCAGTATTGCGTCAGATTGTGAAGGAGCACGCGGCGGCCGGCGGCGACGGCGCCGCGATTGCCGCGGCGCTGGAGCGAGTTGCGGAACGCGTGCGGCGTGGCGAGATCAAGCTGCCAAACGTGTCCGCCGAGGGTGAGGCGGCCGCCTTGGCGCTGGCGCTTACCGCGCTCCTTCAGCCGGGACGCGACTAGACGGGAGGTCGGTGCGGCTTCACCTCGAGATCCGGGGAATGGTTCAGGGTGTTGGCTTCCGCTGGTTCGTGCGGGAGACCGCGCGTCGCCTTGATCTGGCCGGCTGGGTGAGGAACAGGCAGGACGGTGTGGTAGAGCTGGCGGCGGAGGGACCCTCAGAGATGATCGAGCTATTCCTGCGGGACGTCAGCCGAGGCCCGCCCGGCGCCCGGGTGCAGGCAGTGGAGCATCTACCCGTAGAGGGGCTCGGTCCCCTTGCGCGCCCATTCACCGTAAGCCGAGCGTGACGACACCTGCCGCTACGTCCGACTTCGACGCCCTCGAGCGGACGCTCCGCGGGGCGATTCGCGACATCCCCGACTACCCCAGAGAAGGGGTGATCTTCAAGGACATCACCCCCGTGCTTCGCGACGCGTCCCATTTCCGCGCCGCATGCGATGCGCTGGCGGCTCCGTTCCGTAATGAGCGGATCACGCATGTAATGGGGATCGAGAGCCGGGGCTTCATCCTCGGCGGACCCGTCGCCAACCGGTTGGGCGCGGGTTTCGTACCCGCTCGGAAGTCGGGGAAGCTCCCGTGGCGGGTGGAGAGGATCGAGTACGCGCTCGAGTACGGCTACGATGCGCTGGAGGCCCACCACGACGGCGTGCAGCCGGGCGACCGTGTTCTGGTAGTGGATGATGTGCTCGCGACCGGAGGAACAGCGGCTGCCGCATGTGTGCTGGTGGAGAATTTAGGTGGAGAGGTAGTAGGGTGCAGCTTCCTCCTGGCGCTCTCGTTTCTGGACGGCGCGAAGTCGCTGGAGGGGCGGTTGATTCACTCACTCATCACGTACTGAGATCGGCAGGCGTGTCAGTCGAACCGGCCTCGAGCAGCTGCTGGGCGGGATGCGTACGCGCCCCGAGGGATTTCTACGGTTCCGAGCGCACCGGTGGGGTGCCGGCCGCCGACGCAATAGTTAACTTTGTCAGTAGGTAGCCGCGGAACGTCACGTCTGAAGGGGATGCGACTGTACACCTGCGGCAGTGCTACGGTTTGCCCCTGTAGCTCAGGTGGATAGAGCAGCGGTTTCCTAAACCGTTGGTCGGGTGTTCGAGTCACCCCAGGGGCGCTGGCGGGCCGGCAGGTCCGCCGTTTTTCCATCGCGAACAGAATTCGGTCGAGGGGCATAACTACATGGCTCGAAAGGGAGCGGGAGCACCACCGCCGGTGGATCTGGACGATCGTGCCGAGAATGTTATGGAGTGGATTCAGGCAAACTCCAAGGCCGTGGCGCTCGGCGTCGTGGTGGTCCTGGCAGTAGCGGTGGCGGCGTGGCTGTACATGCGCACGCAGTCGATTCGGCAGGAGCGGGCGGCGGAGGCACTCGCCGGAGCCCAGGAAGCAATCGTCGTTCAAAATTTGCCGCTGGCTCTGAGTGACCTGGAGCGGGTTCTGACCCGCTACCAAGGGACGCGTGCGGCCGATCAGGCGGCCGTGATCCTGACGCAGCTGCACTATGATGCGGGCCGCTACGAGGATGGGCTGCGCGTGCTTGACGAGCATGCCACGCGGCCACCTGATTACCTGGCGGCGCCAGTGGAAGCGCTGCGTGGTGCGGGACACGAGCAACTCAGGCGGTTCGGCGAGGCCGCGCAGCACTACGAGCGGGCGGCCGAACGGGCCCGATTCGAGGCGGACCGCGATGCGCATCTGGCCAGCGCTGCCCGGGTATATGGCGAGGCGGGGAACACGCAGCGCGCCCGCGAGCTCTGGCGCCGGCTCGCCGAAGACCCGCGAAGCCCGGTCGCGGCTGAGGCGCGGGTGAGGCTTGGCGAGCTGGAGGCAGCGCCTGCTACCGCGGGGTAGGCCGGGCGGGCTTCTCCAGCGTTCTCGCCGGTCCCGAAGCCCCTGACGGCTCTCTCGATCCGCCACAGGGCGCGCCATTGGCGTCGTCGTCCCAGAGAATGAGCCCGAGGCCGTCTCCGATCGGCCACGGGGCGCGCCAGGGCGTACAAGTAGCCTCAGCGAACTCTTGTCCCCGCTGAAGTAAACCCGCCCGGCGAGCCGGGGGCGTATAGCTGTCCACGATCCAGCCCATCACGACAGAGTTTCTCAGCCGCCCCGCCACTCCGTCGTCGCCGAGCTAACTTCGTATAAGATATATTATGTAAACTAGAACGGTGGGAAAACTGTGGAAAAGGTGGATAACTGTCTAAGGGGGCTTCCCTCCCGGGAAAGTGGCCACGCAGCATTGACGGCGACCAACTCACGTTCTGCCGCTTTGTTACGCGAGGTCTAACTGTCTAAGCGTCGGGCTGGCTTCGTCTTGGCTTTTGCGCCATCTTAGAGCTCGTCGAGGACACCGACGAACACGATCCGCCCCTCGCCGGATAGCGTCGGGGCCCAGCCGTCGGCGAGGCGCTGTAGGTTAACCGTGAGGTGCTCGCCGCTGCGAGTGGTAAGCGCCGTCTCGTTACCGGACTCGCGCCATTCCGCCAGCAGCACGGCAGCGGCGACCGCACCGGTGCCGCAGGCCAGTGTCTCCCCTTCCACGCCTCGCTCGAAGGTGCGGATTCGCCACGTGCCCTCCTTGCGCGACACGAAGTTCACATTGGCGCCCTGGGCTAGCGACCGGTGTCCGCGCAAACGCGCGCCTCTTTCGGCAACGTCCACCCCCTCCACATCGTCGCACAGCGCCACCAGATGTGGCACTCCGGCGTCGGCGAAGCCGATGCGGCGCTCGCCCGATTCGGTCTCTATTCCCGCGTCCGGCCGGATCGTCCGGACCACGCCGAGGTCTATCTCCGGCAGCCCGCCCTTCCCTAGACGTCCGGCGATTGCACCAGAATCGCTCTGGAATCGCATCTCGGCCTCGTTTGCGGCGCCGATCCGGGCGGCGAGGCGAGTGACGCACAGTGCCGCATTTCCGCACATTGCCGCCCGGGAACCATCACTGTTGAAGTAGAGCATCCGAAAGTCGGCATCGGGATCATTCTCTAGCACAACCACGCCATCCGCACCCACACCGGTGCCCCGAGCGCAAAGCCGCCGGATCCACTCGGGCGCGGTCAACTCCCAGCCCTTTCCGTTCCGGGCATCGACCACGATGAAGTCGTTGCCCGATCCGCTCATCTTGAAGAACCGCAGGTTCTGCATCACAGCTTCCCTGTGGCGGCCCACCAGCGTAGCCGCCAGACCATCCAGATAGCCTCCCGCACGATTCGCCTGGACATCTTACTCTGCCCCTCGGTGCGATCCACAAAGACAATTGGGATCTCGACTATTCGGAACCCCTGTCTCCAGGCACGGAAGTTCATCTCGATCTGGAAGGCGTAACCATTTGAGCGGACCCGGTCGAGCCGGATGGCCTCCAGCACTTCCCTACGAAAGCACTTGAAGCCGCCGGTGGAATCGAATAAGGGCAAACCAGTTATCACGCGCGCATATATGTTGGCGCTATAGCTCAGAATCAGGCGGGCCATGGGCCAGTTCACGACGGTCACCTTACCGTCCCGGTAGCGCGAGCCGAGAACGACATCGGCGTCCTGGATGGACTCGAGAAACTGCGGCAGATGCGCGGGGTCGTGCGAGAAGTCGGCGTCCATCTCGAAAACGTAAGCGTAATCACGCTCGAGGGCCCAGCGGAAGCCGGCGATGTACGCGGTGCCGAGCCCCATCTTCCGCGGCCGGTGGAGCGCGTGAACGCGCGGGTTCCGCGCACTGAGCTCGTCCACGATCTTCCCGGTCCCATCAGGGGAGCCGTCATCCACGACCAGCACCTCGAGCCGCTGATCCTGGCCGAGCACCTCTTCAACGAGGCGGGCGATGTTCTCGCACTCGTCGTATGTGGGGATTATCACCAGAGCGCGCCGGCCGGCACGCGTAGTGCTCGGAGGGGTATCGTCAGCCACGGCGACGCCGCTCCTGAAAGGCCCCGCCGGCGATCACCAGCATGCTGACGCCGAGGGCCAGCAACGCGATCAGCCTTCCCCGCTCGTAACTTGCCTGTGAGAACGACAGCTCCACCTGCGTGGCGCCGGCTGGTAGCGCAACGCCAATCAACGAGTACTGCGCCCGCCCGATGGGGACGTCCGCTCCGTTCGCGGTAGCCCGCCAGCCGGGATAGTAGTTCTCGGAGACGACGAGCGCGGATCCATCGGGCGCCGGCGCGTCGAGCGCCACCGAAATGCGGCCCGGAGCCGGGTAGGTGACGTACGCCGCGATGGGGAGCGGATCGGGAAGCGTCGCGACCTCGACGGTCGGCACGGGTGGCGTCGGGTCGAAGATAGCCGCCCGTGACGCGTCGAAGCGCGAATCGAGCACCGTGGCCAGGATCAGCTCGGGGGCGGCCTCCACGCGCACGGGAGTGACCCACGCGGCGGGATTGTCTTCGCCAGCGATCTCGTACAGCCAGACTTGGTTGCCAACGCTGTTCGTGACCGGACCGATGCGGCGCTCGAAACGTAGCCCGGGCAGCTCAGGGGATTCCGGCGGCAGATCGACGTTGGTCAGGAAGTAGCGAGCGTTGGCGAGACGCCGGAACTCGCGGCGGAGGAAATTGAATGGAGGGAGTGGTGACTTCGCTCCGGCGAGCTCTACCCATCGCTGCAACTCGTTACCCTGATGACCGGTGACCGCCCGTACGCGGTGAATCATCAGTGCATCGCCATCGAGGAAGGGGTCGCGCGCTGCTCGCTCAAGGGCCAGGGCAACCACGCGTCCTGGCTCGTCCAGATTTTTGAGATACTCGATGGCTGGATCGGAGGCATAAAGCTCCCGCGCTGGCGGCAGCCACCGGAAGTAGTGCCGGTCCACCGACCAGAGATCTGCGGCGGTGATCAGGACGAGCGCGGCCAGTGGGACGACAGCTTTCGTCCGGGTCTCTACCAGCGTGAACAACGCACCAATCGTGAGCAGCACGAACAGGAAGGAGCGCCACACGCCGACGGTGATCTCCGGCTGGTTCGCGAGCGCCGCATCGTACCGCTGCGGCTCGGCCAGAGTCGTGGCGATCCCGCCAATCGCGTTGATGCTTCCCAGTAGGGCGATCGCCAGCCCCGCCACGCCACATCCGATGAGGTATCTGCGCGATACGCCAGTAGCGAGAACTCGCTCGAGCCCCACCGCTACGAAGCAGGCCACCGCCAGACAGATGAGAAAGAAGATCATGCTTGGCGCGCGAACAACCTGCATCATCGGCATCTGAAACCACAGGCGGTAGAACGGCGTGTGTCCGCCGAGCGCGACGAGCAGCGCCCAGATGGTGAGGCCGATCCAGAACCAGAGGAACCCGCGCCGCGAGCGTGCCATGAACGCCGTGCCGGCCAACACCAGCACGCTCGCCCCCAGATACTCCGAGTGGAGCTTCATTGCGTTCCGCCCCCAGTAGTGCTCGAGAATCCCCGAGAACTGGGGGAGGTACACGTTGAGAATCTCCTCTGGCGGCATGGACCATCCGGTCGCCCACTCCCACCCTCTTCCGCCCTCTCTCGGCGAGAACGGGATGTACTCGAAGAAGGGCAGAAACTGAACGGCGGCAATGAGAACCCCGAGGAGCGCGCCAGCACCGGCCAGCCCCATGCGAATCAGCCTCGTGCGACCATCCAGCGCGTCCTCACGCCGGAAGGCGAGATAGACAGTCCACGCCCCCGCCGCCACGGCCAAATAGTACGTCATCTGATAGTGCGGACTCAGGATGCATAGCGCCGTGACGATTGCGATCCCGCCCCATGCCCACATGCGGCCATCGCGAACCCCGCGCAGGATCATCCAGAAGAGGAGCGGCGCAAGCGCGCTCACGTACAGCTTTCCGTCGTGGCCCGGCGACACGAGTGAGGCGATCTGCCCACTGAGCATGTAGGCGACGCCGGCGATCAGCGATGGGAAGAACCCGAATCCGTACGCACGGAGGAAGCCGTACGTGAGAAGCCCCGCCAGGAAGAGATGCAGCCCGAAGGCCACGTTCATTCCCATGTCGAAGCCGAACACCATGCGCAGCAGGAACGCCGGATAAAAGATGTCGCCGTGCTGCGCGGCCACGTATGGCAATCCGCCGAGGATGAATGAATTCCAGAGCGGGAAGCCGGCTCCCTCGCGAAGCGCTGTCGCGGCAAACTCGCGGTACACGGCGCCCCCGAACTGATCACTGGATGGATTGTTCAGAAAGGCGCCACCGAGCGCTGGATACATGAGCGCCAGGGCGCACAGCGCGTACACGAACACTGCCCAGGCGGTCGCGAATCGCGGCGCCGGTGGCGCCGCGGTCGAGTGGTCAGAGCGAGCTTTCTTGTGCGGCATCGCGGGGTCGTCGGCGGAGCTGTTCGTACGCCAGAAAGGCGACGGCAGGTGCGATCTCGAGTACGGTTAGCCAGAGGCGCGACACCACAGCGAGCACGATTGCTGACCCCTCCGGCATTCCAACGTTAACCAGTGCGGCAACCAGTGCTACTTCACGCACAACGATTCCGCCGGGTGCGAACAGCGCGAGAAATCCCAGCAGATACGAGAACGTGTAAATTGCGATGTATGCCAGGACACCGCCAGTCGTGTCGCCGAGCACCCCTCGCGCGAAAAGATAGAAGGCGATGCCATACGCCACCCAGGCAGTGGCGGAGACGGCGATGGCAAACCATAGCGTACGGTGCGGCAGCGCGGGAATGGTGACATCACGGCCGATCAGTCGCCCCGCCCGCGTCGAGGCCCATGGCAGGAGCCGCGGCGCGAACAGCACGGCGGCCGCCAGTAATGCCAGCGCCGCAAGGCCGAGCGCCTGAAGCTCCAGGAGCTGCAGCCCGAACGCGGCCACGACACCGAAGCCCACCAGCGTGTTGACCACGGTGATGATCAGCGCCGAGCTGGCCGCCGACACGCCGGACACGCCTTCTCGTTGTGCAAGCACGGCCATGGTGCCCAGCTGCCATACCTTCCCCGGCACGTAGCGCCCGAGCGACGAGATGCACCAGATGCGCACGGCGCTACGGTAGCGGAGCGGCCGCCCCCATCCAAGCACGATCATGCGCCACGCCTCCGCCAGGATGCCGAAGGTGACCAGCACGATGAGTGACGATGCGAGAATCAGAACCCAGTTCGGTTCCAGATCGGCGGCGGTTTCGCGCACGCTCTCCCACTGCGCGAGGAGCGTGCGCCCGGCGAACCACGCAATGGCCGCGGCTAGGAGGACCTTGAGCGCCGTTGCGAGTCTACGACCGGTGGGCGTCACGGACGCTCCGATAGAGCTGTGCGTATCGATGCGCAGCCGACTCGGGTGCGAACGTCGCCAGCGCGTGAAGGCGGCCGGCCTCCCCGAGTGCAGCGGCACGAATCGGGTCCGCCAGGAGCCGATCGACCGCTCGCGCTATCGCAGCGGGCTCGGATGGCGGGACCAGAACGCCGGTGCGCCCATCCCGAATAACGTCGGGGAGGCCCCCGGAGTCCGAGGCGATCACCGGCGCGGCGCACAAGAGGGCTTCCGCCGCAACGAGCCCGAGTCCCTCCTCGATTGAAGGGATGACCACGGCGGCTGCGGCGCGGTAGAATGAGGCGAGCTGGTCCGGGGTAGCGACGCCGTGGAATCGCACGCGGTCCCCTACGCCAAGCGATTGCGCCAGCACGACCAGTGTTTCTCGTTTGGGGCCATCCCCAACGATGTCCAGCGCCGGCCGTGACTCCATGAGAGAGAGCGCGTGAAGCAAATGATGCACGCCCTTCTGCTCGGTCAGGCGTCCCGCGAAGAGTATTCGATCTCCTGTTCGTGTTCCGCCGGGAGCGAAGAGTGCTGTGTCCACCGGCATGGGCGCGACCACGGCGCGAGCGCCGGGCACCATGCGGGCCAGCTCCTCGGCCAGCCACGTTGAAACCGTGGTCACCGCCGCCGAGCGGCGAACCACGTGACGAAGTGCCGGCCGGGCCGCCGCTGCGCCGCGAACGAGACGCACGTCACTCCCGTGCATGGTGGTAACGAGCGGAACACCTGACAGCGCGGTCACCCAGGTGCCCACCAGCCCTCCCGGAAACCACCAGTGCGCGTGGACCACATCTGGCGTACTCGCGCGGCGCGCGCGTACGGCTGCAACGAAGTCGGCGCCGAGGAAGCTGGCCATCACCATCTTGGCCGTCCACGAGCGTTTTACGTCCGACGCCATGTTGCCGGTGTACGCGAGCCGTTCGGCGGATCGCGGTGCATAGCGGAACCGGTCGACCCGAATGCCCTCGAGCACGTCTGTGGCCGGAACACCGGGCGCCGCCGGCGCGACGACCTGGACCTCCACTCCTTCCCCACTGAGCGCTCGTGCGAGCTGCAGCAGGAACGCGCCGGCCATGTCATCGGCGCGGCGCGGGAAAGAGTGCGCGAGGAAGAGGACGCGCATGCGCTTAGCGAGCTCCGTCACTCTCGCGTGTTGCGGCGACCTCCTCGAGGCGACGGCGTAGCTCGCGCGTTTCGGCACGCTGCCCGGCGATCATCTCACCGAGCAGCCCGCCCACGAAGAGAATGCTGCCGACTACCACACACGTCTGGATCACCGTCCAGACGGCGCGTAGTCCGACACCGGTGACCGCCAGCCAGACGAGCGCCACCAGGCCGGCGAGCACACCGGTCGCGAAGAGCGCCGCTCCGAGCATGCCGAAGAGCAGCAAAGGCTTCATGGCGAACCGCAGCTCGAACCATACGGACAACATGTCCATCACGCCGACGGGGATCCGCCCGATCCCGAACTTCGAGCGGCCCGCGTGCCGCGCGTACACCGGCACGGGAACCTCGGAAACGGTGAAGCCCTGCGCGGCGGCCACCACGATCATGTAGCGGTGCCAATCGGGGCGCACCGGAAGCACGTCCATGATTTCGCGCCGGTACGCCTTGACGGAGTTGAGGTCGCGCACCGGTACATCGAATAGTGTGCGGCTCAGTCCGTTATAGACACGCGACACGAACGCCTTCTCGTACTGCCCCTGCTTGTGTCCCGTCACCATGTCAGAGCGCCCCTCCAGGATGGGCGCTACCAGGCGCGGAATATCCTCGGGGCGGTACTGGAGGTCGGCGGGATAGAAGACGAGCACGTCACCGCGCGCGTGGAGGTAACCGGTCCGCAGCGCGTCGGCGATTCCGCGGCGGTGGCGGTGCCGCACTGGACGGAGGAACGAATACCGGCCGGCCAGCTCCTGGAGCACCGCCCAGGTGCCATCCTCGGATCCGTCGTCCACCACCACCACCTCGTATCGGGTCCGTTCGCTCTCACCCGCGAACGCCGCCTCTGCCAGCTCCATAAACAGCGACAGGTTCTCCTCCTCCTCATGGGCCGGCACGAGCACGGAGACGTCCACCTCGTTGGGGGCGACTGAAACCTGTGCGGCGCGCGTTGTGATGGCGGTGTGGGGGGAGGACATGACCACAAAGGGCTGGGGGGCTGGGGGGGCTGGGGCCAACAGCGTGGGCTTACTGCAGCGGTCTGAGCACGATCGGCGTGCTGGTCGACCGCCGGCCCTCGGCCCCTTCCCTGTTAGACTCTCTTTCGCATCCGCGCCGAGAGCACTCCTAGCTGGTCTCGATACTTGGCCACTGTCCGGCGGGCGATCTGGACACCGCTCTCCTTCAGGATGTTCACTATTGCCTGATCGGTGAGGGGATTCCGCGGGTCCTCCTCGGACACGAGCTTTTCGATCTGCGCCTTTATCCCGCGCGCTGAGACGTCCTCGCCGCCTGTGGTCGACAGCCCGGACGAGAAGAAGAACTTGAGCGGCAACACCCCGCGCGGCGTCTGCACGAACTTCTCGTTCGTCACCCGGCTCACCGTCGACTCGTGCATGTTGATGACCTCGGCCACCTCGCGCAGCGTCAACGGCTTGAGGTACTGCACGCCGCGCTCGAAGAACTCGCGCTGACGGTCGACTATGAAGTTCATCACTTTCAGCATCGTCTGACGGCGCTGCTCGATCGCCTGGATCATCCAGTTTGCCGAGTTGAGCTTGTTGGAGATGAACTCCTTGTTCTCCCCCTCGAACTTCTTCTTGTCGCGGGCAATCTCCTGATAGGCCTTGCTCAGCTTCAGCCGCGGCAGGTTTCCGTCGTTCAGAAAGACGTAATACTTGCCATCGATCTTTTCGACAATGAGGTCGGGGATGATGTAGTCGTCATCGCCGCTGTTGTAGCGCAGACCGGGCTTCGGCTCGAGCTTGGCGATCTCGTCGGCGGCCTTCTGGACATCCGCGGGACTGATGCCGAACCGCTTCGAGATCTCGCTCCAGCGGTGATTGATCAGCTCATCGAAGCAATCGCGGACGAGGCGGTACGGCACTGATTGCTCGAGTCCTGCCTCGCGAAGCTGGAGGAGAAGGCACTCGCGCAGATCGCGTGCACCCACCCCCGGCGGGTCGAGACTCTGGACGATGTTCACCATCTCCAGAATCTCCTCATCGGTGTAGTACGGCAGATCCTCTTCGTCTTCCCGCCCCGCCTCCTCAGCGGTGCGGCGGACCACATCGTTGATGGAGTCCCGGATGTCTTCCACCGCGCAGGCGAGGTAGCCATCTTCGTTGATGTCGCCAATGAACTCTTCGGCCAGGAGGAGCTGTCGTGGTGAGAGATCGAGCAGTGTGACCTGATCGCGCAGGTGATCGGCGAGATCGCGCGAAGCGACGGTGACGGGCTCGAAGTACTCCTTCTCCTCATGCTCCTCGGGCCGCCCGCCGGCATCGAAACCGTTGAGGAGGATCTCCTCCCAGTCGATCTCCTCCGCCGCCTGCTTCTCCTGCGGCTCGGCGGGCTGCTCTTCCGTCGTGCTCTCGTCCTCGTCCTCCTCCTCGGGCTCGACCATCTCGAGGAAGGGATTGTTGAGCAGCTCCTGCTTGAGGTGCTGCTGAAGATCCAGGAGTGGCATATAGAGCAAATCCATCGCCTGGTACAGACGAGGATTGATCTTGATCTCCTGCTTGAGCTGAGTGCTCTGAGTGATGCCTGCCTTCATCAGGTCGGGTCTCCATGCCCCATTGCCGCGAATCGGGTCCGCAACCGCGTTGACAGCGTGGGGCCAAGATAGATCTTGGCGACGGTGTCATCGAAAACCAGCTCCTGGACCGTGCCGGATACCTTCACCTGGCCATCAAACATGATGTACGCGCGATCCACGATGTCCAGGGTCTGCTCCACGTTGTGATCACTGATCAGTACGCCGATCCCCCGGTGCCGGAGGCCGGCGACGATCGACTGAATGTCGTGTACGGCTATCGGATCCACGCCGGCAAACGGCTCATCGAGCATCATGAACTTCGGCTCGGTGACGAGTGCCCTGGTGATCTCGAGCCGGCGGCGCTCCCCACCGGAGAGCGCGTAGGCCTTGCTGTCCCGAAGATGCTTGATGCTCAACTCGTCCAGCAGGTGGTCGAGGCGCTCGCGGCGCTCACGGCTCGAAAGCGGCAACGTTTCCAGGATCGCCAGGATATTCTCCTCGACTGTGAGCTTCCGGAAGATCGAGGGCTCCTGCGAAAGATAGCCGATGCCCCGTCGCGCGCGGCGATACATCGGCGTTCGCGTGATGTCCTCGCCGTCCAGGATGATACGTCCCTCCTGAGGCGGAATGAGCCCGACGATCATGTAAAACGTGGTGGTCTTCCCGGCCCCGTTGGGGCCCAGAAGTCCGACGATCTCCCCCTGTTGCAATCGAAGGGCCACGTCGTTCACAACTCTCCGACGGCGGTAGGTCTTGACCAATCCCCGCACCTCGAGAACGCTTCCCGTCCGTTGCGCGGAGGGGCGCCGCGGCGTGATCGCATGCTCGCCGGTATGACGGAGTACGGCGGCCACCTGTGCCGATGCCATCGCCGTGCGCTGCGGCTCCAGCGCGCGCCAGAACGGCTCGGCAATTCTAACCGTCGCTTCGTTGCTGGAAAGACCGTCTCCATTCAGGACGACCACTCCCTCGGCGGCGAGCCGCGGCAGAACCGAGCGCGCCAGGTGTGATCGCACCTCGTCCAGGCTGAGCCGCCCCGCCTCGGCCTCGGCATCCCGCCCATGATCGCGCACCATCTCGAGGTGGTCGT
>CAZWSO010000045.1:0-17057 GCA_964636485.1 uncultured Gemmatimonadaceae bacterium | reverse complement strand
TGAGGATCAACGGATCCTCACCGCCGAGTCCGTATCGCGCCTCGTTTCCGGCGAATTGCACGGGGATGGGGCGGTGGCGCTGTCTGGCGTGGCGCCCCTTGCCCGCGCCGGGGAGCGCGACCTGAGCCTGCTGGCAACGGCGCGCTTTCTCCCCCAGTTCGCTTTAACGCGGGCAGCTGCCGTGCTCGTGGCCCCCGAGCTCGCCGAGGCGCCCGGCGGCCCGCCATGCCGGATCGTGGTGGAGCGCCCATACGACGCCATGACGCGCGTCCTTCCGGAGCTGTATCCGCCGGCGTTGCCGCCCGGCGGTATTCACCCCACCGCGGTCGTCCATCCGGGAGCGCGAGTCGCGTCCGACGTCACCATTGGCCCGTTCTGCGTCGTTGGCGCGGAAGCGCGGCTTCAGCCGGGCGTCTGGCTCGGCGCGCACTGTGTGGTTGGCGAGGGAGTGGAAGTGGGGGAGGATTCGCGGCTGCACGATGGAGTGACCCTCAATGCGGGCACTCGCCTTGGCCGACGGGTACAGCTGCACGCCGGCGTCAGGATCGGCAGCGATGGCTTCGGCTACGTGTTCGGTGTGAAAGGACACCGCAAGGTGCCTCATGTGGGTCGGTGCCTGATCGATGACGATGTGGAGATCGGGGCGAACTCCACCGTGGACCGCGGCAGTATTGACGACACCTCGATCGGCGTGGGGACCAAGATCGACAACCTCGTGCACGTTGCCCACAACGTTCACATCGGGCGGCTGTGCGTCATCATGGCCCAGGCCGGCATTGCCGGCTCGAGTGTGGTGGAGGATGGTTGCGTGATCGCGGGGCAGGTGGGGATTGGCGGTCACGTGACGATCGGTGCGGGAGCGCGCATCGGTGGGCAGGCTGGGGTGTTCGGCGACGTGCCCGCCGGTGAATCATGGTCCGGCTATCCGGCGCGCCCCCACCGGGAGTCTTTACGCGCTCAAGCGGCGCTCCACCGTCTCGCCGGACTCATCAAGGAGCTGGAGCGGCTGCTTCAACGAGAAGGTAAATGAGCGAGGCGGACTCGCCGCGTCGGCACTCGATAGCGGAGGCGGCTACGCTCGAGGGAGTGGGCCTGCATCTCGGCAAGCGCTGCCGTCTCACTTTCTGCCCGGCTGAGGGAGGCAGCGGTGTGCGGTTCCGGCGTACCGATCTGCCTGGCGCGCCCGAGATCGCTGCCCACGTGGATCATGCGGTGCCCACGGACCGGCGCACCCAACTGGGCGAGGGCGAGGCGGCGCTGCACACCGTGGAGCACGTCCTTGCCGCGGTGGTAGCCCACGAGATCGACGATCTCCTCATTGAGATGGACGCACCCGAGCCTCCGATACTTGATGGCAGCGCGCTGCCGTTCTTCGAGGCGCTGGAGAGGGCCGGCATTGCCGACCGGGACGGCGACGTGCAGTTTCTGGACGTCCGGGCGCCCGTCCGCTTCGTGGATGGTGGCTCGGCGTATGAAGTCGCGCCGGCCGCCTCGCTGTCGCTTTCGGTCGCGATCGAGTTCCCGCACCCCCTCATAGGCCGGCAGGAGGGCGAGTACGTGATCACGCCCTTCGTCTTCGGGCGCGAGCTTGCACCGGCGCGGACCTTCGGGTTCGTGCATGAGGTGGAGGCGTTGCGCGCCAGCGGGTTGATACGTGGCGCATCTACGGACAACGCCGTCGTGCTTGATGCGGCGGGCGTGGTCGGTAACACTCTGCGGTTCACAGACGAGTTCGTCCGCCACAAGGCGCTCGACTGCGTAGGAGACCTGGCGCTCGCCGGCGCGCGTGTACGCGCGCACGTATCGGCGGTGCGGCCGAGTCATCGAGGCACCGTGCTGCTTGTCAGAAAGATGGTCAAACTCGCCGCGAAGGAGACGCGGATGCAAGGGATAGAAGAGATCATGAAGGTGCTGCCGCACCGCTACCCGTTCCTGCTTGTGGATCGGATCCTCGAGATCGAGGAGGGGAAGCGGATAGTCGGCGTGAAGAATGTCACCATAAACGAGCCGTTCTTTCAGGGGCACTTCCCGGGCCACCCGATCATGCCGGGCGTTCTGATCATTGAGGCAATGGCCCAGGTGGGCGGCATGCTTCTGATGGGATCCGTGGAGGATCCGGAAAGCAAAGTTGTCTACTTCATGTCGCTGGACAATGTGAAGTTCAGGCGTCCGGTACGCCCTGGCGACCAGATCCGCTTCGAGCTCGAGATTCAGCGCATTCGCGGCACCGTCTGCCGCATGCGCGGCATGGGGTACGTGGATGGTGAGGTGGTGGCCGAGGCGGACATGGCGGCGATGGTGCGCGATCGATGAGCGCCCGGATTCACCCAACCGCCGTCGTTGCGCCGGATGCCGTGATCGGTGACGACGTGGAGATCGGCGCGTTCGCGATGGTCGGAGAGGATTGCACCATCGGCAGCGGGTGCGTGATCGCTCCACGAGCCACTCTCGAGCGGCATGTGCGTCTCGCGGCGAATGTACGGATCGGGGTGGGGGTGGTGCTCGGTGGCGATCCGCAGGATCTCAAGTTCGAGGGCGAGGTGACCACTGTGGAGGTGGGTGAGAACACGATCATCCGGGATTACTCGACCATCAATCGCGGCACGGGCTACTCCAGGAAGACGACGGTTGGCGCGAACGCTTTCATCATGAGCTACGTGCACCTGGGCCATGACTGCCAGGTGGGCGACGGTGTCGTGCTCTCCAACGGCGTTCAGCTTGCCGGGCACGTGACGGTGGATGCGCGTGCGATCATCTCCGGGCTCACGGCTGTACACCAGTTCGTACGAATCGGCACTTATGCGTTCATCGGTGGGTGCTCTCGGGTGGCGAAGGACATTCCGCCGTACCTCAAGGCGGTGGGCAATCCAGTCAGGCTGTACGGCCTGAACAGCGTGGGACTTCAGCGTAATAACTTCGATCCAGGAGTCGTGCGCGAGCTAAAGCGAGCCTACCGGCTCTTCTTCCGCTCGGAGCTGAACGTTTCGCAGGCACTGGCTCGCGCCCAGGCGGAGCTCGAGCCGCACCCTGAGGTGCAGCATTTTCTCGAGTTCGTGGACAACAGTCAGCGGGGGGTAGTCATCTGAGCGACCGCACCCGCGTGGGCGTGGTGGGCGTCGGGAGTCTGGGCTACCACCATGTGCGGATCCTCCGCGATGTCGATGGCGTGGAGCTCGCCGGCTTCTACGAGGCACGTCCCGACCGGGCCGCGCACGTTGCCGGAGAGCTGGGCGTGCACGCCTTCGACACCCGGGATGCGCTCTTCGACGCCGTCGAGGCGATCACCGTCGTGGTCCCGACTCCGGTTCACCACGAGGTGGCGAGCGCCGCCCTGGAGCGCGGACTGCACGTGCTGGTCGAGAAGCCGCTCACGGCTACGCTGGTCGAGGCCGATGACCTTCTGGACCGGGCGGCCCGTGCCGGCGTGGTTCTGCAAACCGGACACGTCGAGCGGTTCAATCGCGCAATTCGCGCGGCGATGGCGCACGTGCATGAGCCGCGGTTCATCGAGAGCGACCGACTTGCGCCCTTCAACCCGCGCGGGTCGGACGTCGCGGTCGTGCTGGATCTCATGATCCACGACATTGATCTCGTGCTGACGCTCGTCGGAAGTCGGGTGGTCGAGGTAGCCGCGGCCGGCGTGGGCGTGCTCACGCCGTCGGTGGACATCGCCAACGCCAGGCTCTCCTTCGAGGGCGGCGCCATTGCCAACATCACGGCCAGCCGCGTGTCACGCGAGCGGATGCGAAAGATCCGCATCTTTCAGCGGAACGGGTATCTGTCGCTGGATCTGGCGCAGGGGCAGGGGGAGTTCTACCGGCTGCGTGGCGATGTGGACCTCGCCAGCCTCGCCACGGCGCCGCAGGAGCTGGCGGCGTTCGTGGAACGGGTGCCGCTGGAGGCGCCGGCTGGAGAGCCACTTCGGCTGGAGCTCGAGAGCTTCGCGGCCGCCGTTGACGGCCGTGGTCCCGTTGTAGTGACGGGCGAGGATGGGCGCGAGGCACTCGATGTAGCACTGCGGATCGTCGAGGACATCGAGGCTCGCCTGCCAGCGCTCACCGGGATGGGCGGTGCGTGAAGTATTGTTCGTCGCCGGAGAGACTTCTGGCGACCTGCACGCCGCGGGCGTCGCGGCCGAGCTGCGTTCGCGCCGACCCGAGCTGAGGCTGGTGGGCGTTGGGGGTGAGCGAATGCGGGCGCAGGGGGTCGAGCTCCTCGAGCACACCGACCGCCTTGCGGTCATTGGCGCGGTGGAGGTGTTGTCGACCATTCCTCGGCACTGGCGGCTGCTCCGTCGCATCCGCTCGCGTTTGCGGAGCGGTGGGGTGGGGCTCGTCATCCTGATCGACTATCCCGGCTTCAACCTGCGTGTGGCGCAAGCGGCGCATGCCGCCGGCGTTCCGGTTTTGTACTACATCACGCCGCAGGTCTGGGCGTGGGGTTCCCGCCGTCTCGGCACGATGGCACGGGTGGTCACGCGCGCTGCCGTCATTCTGCCATTCGAGGAAGAGCTGCTGCACCGGCACGGTATCGATGCCACCTTCGTCGGTCATCCTTTGCTCGATCGTGCACACGACCTGCCGTCGCGCGAGGAAGCGCGGCGGCAGCTCGGATTGCCGGCGGACGTGAGCCTGCTTGCGCTCTTTCCCGGCAGCCGAGCGAGCGAGATCCGCAGGCACCTCGACCCGTTCGTGGCCGCCGCCAGGGAGGCGGAGCGGCGGCGCCCTGGACTGCGCGTCATCGTGAGTCAGGCTCCCGGCGTGCAGATAGATCCTGCGCGGTGTCCATATCCACTGGTGCGGGCGCCGTCGTACACGATCTGGCGCGCCGCTACCGCGGCGTTTGCCAAGAGCGGAACGTCCACACTGGAAGCGGCCGTAGCGGGGTGTCCGCTGGCGATCGCGTATCGCACCAGCAGCTGGACGTACGCGCTTGCGCGGCGCATGGTCAAGATACCGCATATCGGCCTCGTCAATGTTGTGGCGGAACGGGAGGTCGCTCCTGAATTCGTGCAGGAAGCGTTGCGCCCACTGGAGGTAGGTGCGCTGCTGGCCGACCTTCTCGATGAGAGCAGCCCGCGCCGCCTTCGTATGCTCGAGGATCTCGCCGAGGTTCGCTCGCGCCTTGGCAGTGCAGGCGCATCCAGACTCGTGGGAGACATTGCGGCGGAGATGTTCGCGTGAGTCGAACGCGCGAATGGCGCCGGCGCGGACGGATCGGTCTCATCTCGCTGCTGGGTGGCGGCCTGCTCCGGCTGTTGGCGCGGAGCTGGCGCTTTCGCGTCGTGCAGCCGGAGTATGAGCGGCTGGCGCGCGCAGATGGGAGCCCGGTGATCTTCGCCTTCTGGCACGGTCGGTTGCTGCCGCTCCTGTGGTGGCACCGCGCGCAGGGAATCAACGTCGTCATCAGCGAGCACGGCGACGGAGAGATCATCGCGCGCATCGCGGCTGCGTTGGGTTACCGCACGGTACGTGGGTCCTCGTCGCGGAGCGCCGAGCGCGCGCTGCTCGGCGCAAGCCGGGCGGCAAGTGAGGGACAGGACGTCGCTTTCACCCCGGATGGGCCGCGCGGTCCCGCGGAGTTCGTCGCGCCCGGCGCACTGATCGTATCGCAGCGCAGCGGCGTTCCGATACTCCCCCTGTCCGCAGGCGCGTCCCGTGCCTGGCGCCTGCGTAGCTGGGATCGATTCCTGATCCCCAAGCCGTTTGCCCGCGTGACGGTCAGCTATGGCGAGCCGTTCCTGGTGTCCGCCGCGACGCCGCGTGAGGCTGTCGGCCTTGCGGAGGAGCTGGCGCGTCGCATTCGCGACGCGACTGATCGAGCCGATGCCTGACCTTTTCTCCATTCATCGCCTCTGGTGGGGCGATGGTCTGGCGGCGCGATTCGCCAGGGCGGCGCTGCTGCCCCTGGAGGCGGCATACGGCGCCGTTGTTCTGGCCAGGAGCGCGCTGTACGATCGTGGCCTGCTGCGGAGCCACCGATCGCGCATCCCGACGATCAGCGTTGGGAACCTGACGGTGGGCGGAACCGGAAAGACCCCAGTCGCCGCCTGGCTCGCCGCGCGGTTGGTGGCCCGGGGGGAGATGCCGGCTGTGGTGCTTCGCGGCTATGGAAGTGACGAACCGCTCGTGCATCATGAGCTCAACCCCTCCGTACCGGTGGTGGTTTCAGCCGACCGGGTTCTCGGCATTGCTGAGGCGGCGGCGGAGGGGGCAACCGTGGCCGTGCTCGACGATGCGTTTCAGCACCGGCAGGCGCGACGCGATGCTGACATCGTCCTCGTGAGCGCCGACCGCTGGACCTCGCGTCGTCGCCTGATCCCGGCGGGACCGTTTCGCGAGCCAGTCAGTGCCCTGCGCCGAGCGTCGCTCGTCCTCGTTACCCGCAAGGCTGCGTCAGCTGAAGGTGCGCGGCTCGCACGTTCGCAGTTGGAGCGACTGTGTCCCGGAGTGCCCGTGGCCGTTGTACACCTGCGACTGGGCGAGCTTTGCGCGGTGAATGAGAAAAGGCGCGAGCCGCTCGGCGCGCTGGCCGGCGCACTGGTACTGGCGGTGGCGGCGGTGGCCGATCCGCGCGCGTTCATCCGCCAGCTTTCCGCTCTGGGAGCCGATGTGCGCTTCAGCATCTTTCCCGACCACCACGCATTCACGCGGGCCGATGCCGAGGGATTGGCGCGTTCACTCGAGCCCGATGAGCGCGCGATCTGTACACTGAAGGATGCGGTGAAGCTGGCAGTTTTGTGGCCTCGCGATGCTGGATCGTTGTGGTATGTTTCTCAGCAGGTCGCGGTCGAGGATAATGAGGAGGCAATTGACGACCTCCTGTCCGCCGTCCTGCAGGCGCGTACGATCTGACCCTGATCAGCCGGCGGAGGTGCTGGCGACCAATTATGCCGACCGACCTCAGACTTCCAACGCACAGGATCGTGCGGCCCGATAAGGACCGCTTCTTGACTGAGGACAATCCCTTCGAGGAAATGATGTCACGCTTCGATCGAGCGGCCGAGCTGCTCGACCTGGAGCCGGGACTCTACACCATTCTCCGCCACCCCGAGAAGCAGATCATCGTCTCGATTCCCGTGCTCATGGACACGGGCGACATCGAGGTGTTCACGGGGTTCCGCGTTCTGCACAACACATCCCGTGGCCCCGCCAAGGGTGGTATTCGCTTCGATGAGCAGGTCACCCTGGATGAGGTAAAGGCGCTCGCCGCCTGGATGACCTGGAAGTGCGCCGTCGTCAACATTCCGTTCGGAGGCTCGAAGGGCGGAGTGATCTGCGATCCACTGAAGCTGAGCGTGGGCGAGCTGGAACGGCTCACTCGCCGCTATACCGCCGGCATCATCAGTACGCTTGGTCCGGACTCTGACGTGCCCGCGCCCGACGTGAACACCAACGAGCGCGTGATGGCGTGGGTCATGGACACGTACTCAATGCACGTGCGGCATACCGTTACGGCTGTTGTCACCGGCAAGCCGGTGGAGATGGGAGGCTCGATGGGGCGGCGGGAGGCGACGGGGCGCGGCTGCATGATAGTCACCAAAGAGGCGCTGCGGCACCTCGGAATGCGCATCGAGGGCACGACGGTCGCGATACAGGGCTTCGGCAACGTTGGTTCCGTTGCCGCCACGCTCCTCCAACGCGAGGGGTGCCGCATCGTTGCGATCGGCGACCGCTCCGGAGCACTGTACAACAAGAGCGGTATCGACGTCGAGGCCGCGATAGCGCACGTGAGGCAGCACAAGACCCTCGAAGGGTTTGCCGGTGGTGACCGTATCACCAACGAGGAACTGCTCACGATTGACGCGGACGTGCTGCTCCCCGCCGCGCTGGAGAACGTGATTACGCGCAAGAACGCACATGACGTTCGTGCCAGAATCATCTGCGAGGGGGCGAACGGTCCCACGACCGCTCCCGCGGACACCATTCTCGAGGAGAAGGGCGTGTTCGTCGTCCCCGACATTCTGGCCAACGCTGGCGGGGTGACGGTTTCCTACTTCGAGTGGGTGCAGGATCGCGGTGGCTACTTCTGGCCCGAGGACGTCGTCAACGAGCGGCTGCTTCAGATCATGGTGACGTCCTTTCAGGACGTGCTGGAGCTGTCGAAGCGGCACAAGGTCAACATGCGTACGGCCGCGTACATGCTGGCAATCAGCCGCGTGGCGACGGTGCACCGGCTGCGTGGCATCTACGCGTGATCCGCTGGGAGGACGCTGGCGCGCGGCCCGATGTGGTGGGATGGCGCGAGGTGTCTTCTGATGCGGCTGCTGATCGTGTCGGTGGGCCGCCCACGCAACCTTGCGGCGCCGATCGCCGGATACGAGACGCGTGCGGCGCGGTACTGGCCGCTGGAAGTTCGCGAGGTACGCGAGGTGAGCACGCGCGGCCTGTCGCCGGAAGCCGTGCGCGACAGGGAGGGGGAGCGGCTGCTGGCGGCCGCCGGAGACGCGTCTGTGGTGGCGTGCGACGAGCGTGGCAAACAGCTCTCCTCCGCACAGTTCGCCGAGTGGCTGGCAGGAGAGCGGGATCGCGGCACGGCCGATATCGCTTTCCTTCTGGGCGGCGCGTTTGGTCTTTCGGCGGCGGTGCGCGACCGTGCGCAACGGGTGCTCGCGTTCGCTCGATGGACTCTGCCACACGAGCTGGCGCGTCTGGTACTGGCCGAGCAACTGTATCGCGCGGGTACGATCGTGCGGGGCGAGCCGTACCACAAGTGAGCCACAGTACCGGCAACCGCGCCCGGCATTGGAGGGCCGCCCCATGAACGATTGGTTCGAGGAGTGGTTCGGCGAGGAGTATCTCGCGCTCTATCCGCACCGCGACCAGGAGGAGGCCGACCGCATGGCGGAGTTGATCGAGCGGGAAGTGGACATAGCGCCCGGCGCCACGGCGATCGATCTCGCCTGCGGCGCCGGGCGCCACATAGGCCCGCTCACGGACCGCTGGTGGACCGTTGGACTGGATCTCTCGCCAGCGCTGCTGCGCGTCGCCAGAGCCGAGCACCCCGAGGTGCCACTGGCCCGTGCCGACATGCGCTGGCTGCCGTTCCGCGATGGTGCCTTCGCGCTGGTCGCCAATCTTTTCACAAGCTTCGGCTACTTCCGAGAGGATGCGCAGCATGAGCAGGTAATCGCCGAGATCGGTCGCGTCCTCGCACCAGGGGGATGGCTCGTGCTCGATTACCTGAACGCATCCTACCTGCGCCGGACGCTGGTCTCCCAGGACGAGCGGCGAGTCGGCTCGCGACTGGTGGAGCAGCGCCGGCACATTAGCGATGACGGCCGGTTCGTGTACAAGAGCATCACGCTGGCCGACGAGGGGCGCACCTTCTCGGAGCGTGTCCGGCTGTTCGAGGTGGACGAGCTCAGAGAGATGTTGGTTCGCAGTGGCCTCTCGTTGCAGACGCTGGCGGGAGACTACAGTGGCACGCCATGGGGCAACGACGCGCCACGTCTCATCCTATTTGCGAGGCGCGCGTGAGCGAGCGTGTGAGCGAGCCGGTCGTGCTGACGACACCGCTCGGTGGCGATTCGCTGGCGCGGTTGGCGGAGGAGGGTGCGACGCCGCCCTGGTACGCTCTCGCTCCACGTGACGCCGCAGAGTGGCAACGCGTGGGCCTTGCGGCAGCTGGTCGTGGACGGACAATGGATTGGCTGGCGCCACTGGCTCCGGCGCTGCCGGCCGACGGGCCGGCGGCGGAACGCCTCCAGCGTGCTGCGCGTGGCGGCTTCGTGATTACCACGGGGCAGCAGCCGGGCCTTTTTGGCGGACCGATCTATGGGTGGAGCAAGGCGCTGAGCGCGCTCGCTCTGGCCGACGAACTGGAGCGTCTGTGCGGGGTGCCCGTTGCGCCCGTATTCTGGGCCGCGACGGACGACTCGGATTTTCTGGAAGCCGCGTCCACGCACATTGCCACCGCTGGCGGTGTTCACACGTTGACGCTGTCGTCCTTGGCTCCCGCCGACACGCCGCTGCGCGATATCCCGCTTGGCGACGTGAGCCAGCAGCTGAACACCATGGTCGCGGCGACAGGGGCTGCCATAGCGCCCGAAGTGCTGGCCGAGGCGCGTGCCTGCTACGCGCCGGACGCCACTATTGGTGAAGCCTACGTCGTGCTGTTGCGGCATTTCCTAGGCGATTTGGGGATCGCCGTTCTGGACGGCGGTCATCCCGCTGTAACTCGTGTAGCGCGCCCCGTGCTCGAGCGCGCACTGAGCCGCGCCCAGATGATCGACGACGCCATCGTCCGGCGTGATGCGCTGCTTCGCACCGAAGGCTACGAGCCACAGGTCGCGCGCGTGCCAGGTCTTTCGCTGGTGTTCACACGACGCGAGGGCCGCCGTGTTCGCATGCCGATTGCCGGTGCGCAGGAGGGACTCGATGCGGATGCGCATCCTCAACTCTCGGCAAACGTGCTCTTGCGCCCCGTTGTGGAGCGTGCCCTCCTGCCGACGGTCGCGTACATGGCCGGACCCGGGGAGCTGGCATACTTTGGGCAGGTTGGCGAGGTGGCTGAAGCGCTCGATCTCGACAGTCCAGTGGCCGCACCGCGATGGTCCGGGATGATCATCGAGCCGCACGTACGTCGCATCCTCGATCGCTACGACCTCGAAGCGATGGATCTGCGCGAACCTCACCAGGCAGAAACAAGGCGTGCACGCCGTGCGCTTTCCCCCGCCATCCAGCAAGACTTGGCGAACCTTCGCGAGCGCATTCGCCGGTCGTTCGGCGAGCTGGAGTCCGCCCTCGGGGAGGGCGAACCCGAGCTGCCGCCAGCAGTTCTACACGGTGCCGAGCGTGATCTTCTGAGGCGCGCTGAGCGACTGGAGCGGCGCATTGTAGCGGCGGAGAAGCGGCGCGATGAGCGCACCGCGCACGATCTGGCAACCGCACGCGCCGCACTCTACCCGTTCGGCCGGCCCCAGGAGAGGGTGCTCAATCTGCTTCCCCTGCTCGCGCGCCACGGGCTGACACTGCTCGGCCAGATGCGGCGACGCGCGGATGAGCACGCCGCCTGGCTCACTGGCAGCGTTACCGCCGCACCGTCCCAACCCGTCGTCCGCGAGGGGAGCGTTGGCCGGACCTCGAGTCGCGCCTGATACGCCGGAGGCGGGCGAGGCGGTCCTGAGTCGTGGCGGGCACGCCGCCGGACTCGTCGCCGCAGGCATTTTCGTCAGTCGAGTCATCGGCTTCGTCCGCGACCGGGCCTTCGCGCACTACTTCGGGAGCGGAGCGGCGGCTGACGCCTTCAACGCCGCGATCAAGATTCCCAACGTGTTGCGCAATCTTCTCGGAGAGGGCGCGCTTTCCGCCTCGTTCATTCCCGTCTACAGCGCTGCACTCGGTCGCGCAGACGACCGGCAAGCGCGCGCGCTGGCGAATAGCGTGCTCGCCTTTCTGCTGCTGGCTACATCGATAATCACGATCATCGGCATCCTGCTGGCGCCGGTGATCACGGCTGTTATCGCCACGGGCTTCGAACCTGAAACGCGCGTGCTGACCACGCGCCTGATTCGGGTGCTTTTCCCGATGACGGCGCTCATGGTGCTCTCGGGATGGTGTCTGGGCGTTCAGAACTCGAATCGGCTGTTCTTCAACTCGTACGCCAGCGCGGCGCTCTGGTCTCTCGCGCAGATCGTTCTGCTTATTGGATGGGGGGGACGGGCAGCGACCCTGGAGCAGCTCGCCTGGTGGCTGGCGTGGGCCACGCTGGTAGGTTCGGCGCTGCAGATCACCGTGCAGCTTCCACAGGTGATCCCGCTCGTGCGGCCGCTGCGGTTGCGCATTCAGACCGCAATTCCCGGCGTGAAGGAGACGATTCGGAACTTCGTGCCGGTGGCGACCGTTCTCGGACTGTTCCAGATCTCGAGTCTGATAGACCTCCAGATCGCGTCATGGCTTCCGGAGGGCGCCGTGGCCAACCTCGGCTATGCCACCCGGCTGTACATGGTTCCGCTGGCACTCTTCGGGCTGTCGGTGGCAGCTGCTGCGCTTCCGGAGTTCTCGCGTGACTCGGCCTCGGTCGCCACCGCCGCTCTCCGCGATCGGTTGCGCGACGGCTGGATGCGGATCCTCTTCTACATCGTTCCGACAACCGTCGCCTTCCTCGCCTTCGGCGACCTCATGGCCGGCCTCATCTACCGGACGGGCAGGTTTGGCGCAGAGGAGCAGCGGATCGTGCACTGGATTCTCGCCGCGTTCGCCGTTGGCCTGGTGGGCTTCAGCTCCGTCAAGCTGCTGGCGTCGGCATTCTATGCTATGCAGGACTATCGCACTCCGCTGCGTGCTGCGTTGCGCGCCATTCTGGCGGGAACGGCGGCGGCGGTCGCATTGGCGATACCCTTCCGGGAATCGCCTCTCTCGCCGGCGGGGCTGGCTCTGGGAGCCTCGGTAGGAGCGTACGTGAACCTGGCCTACCTAACCCGCGGGCTGCGACAGCGGCTGGGGCCGCTCTACACGCCCGTCATGCGAAGGGGTACGCTCCGTATTGCCGCCAGCGCCCTGATCGCAATGTTTCTCGCGCTTCCCGTCCGGTGGGTGCTCCGTGACGCGCACGTCGCACTCAACGCGGCGGCAACGCTCCCCATCTTCGGTGTATTATTCCTGGTGACCGCCTGGCGGGGCGGCAGCCAGGAAGCGACGCATTGGCTGCGACGGCTCCGCATCCTGCGTCGCTGAGCTGCCGGAATGTCCGAGACGTACGACCGCATCGCCACCAAGATCAGCCATCTCCCGGACTCGCCCGGCGTCTACCTGTGGAAGGACGCCGGGGGAAGGGTGCTGTACGTCGGCAAGGCGAAGCGACTCCGTTCCCGCGCCCGAAGCTATCTCGCCGGCGACCACGTGGGCAGCGTGAAGACGCAGGCGCTCGTACGGCAGATCGCCGATCTGGATTCGATCGTCGTGCCCTCCGAGGCGCACGCGTTGATCCTGGAGGCCAATCTCATCAAGGAGTACCGGCCGCGCTTCAACATCGCCTTGCGTGACGACAAGTCGTATCCGTACATCAAGGTGACGCTTCAGGAGCCCTTCCCGCGCGTGATGGTGACGCGACGGCTCCAGGACGACGGTGCGCGGTACTTCGGGCCCTACACCGACGTCGGAGCAATGCGGCGCTCGCTCAACGTGGTGAAGCGGATCTTCACCGTCCGCTCCTGCAGCTACGACATGCCACGTGAGATGCCCGAGCGCGCATGCCTCGACCACTCCATTGGCCGCTGCATGGCGCCATGCATCTTCCTCCAGACGCAGGGGGACTACCGGCGCATGATTGATGAGGTCGTGCTCTTCCTGGAGGGGCGCGCCGACGAGGTACAACGGCGCGTTCGTGAGCGGATGGAGACGGCCAGCGCGCAGCTCGACTTCGAGCGCGCGGCGGAGATGCGCGACGTGCTCCGCCACCTCGAGCGGCTGGAGGAGCCCACGGTGGTGGTGGAGGTTGAGGGCGGCGACCGCGACGTGATCGGTTACGCGCGTGATGGCGACGATGCCTGCGTGGCGCTGCTTCGCATTCGTGGCGGCAAGCTCCTCGCGCGCACTCCTCATCTGCTCGACAACATCGAGGGTGAACCGGATGCCGCCATCCTTTCGGCATACCTGGCGCGTGTCTATCTCACGGGTGTGGAGCGCGCTCGCGAGCTGCTCGTCCCCTTCGATTTCGAGGACCGCGAACTGCTCCAGGAATCGCTCACAGGAACGCGGGTAGCGATTCCTCAGCGCGGTCCGAAACGCGAGCTCGTGGATTTGGCCGAGCAGAACGCGCGGCACCTGCTGGAGGAAGCGAAGCTGGCGAGCATGGAAGCGGAGGAGCGTGCTGCCGATCCCGTCTACGAGCTGGCGCGTGAGCTCGGGCTACAGCGCATCCCGCGCGCGCTTGTCTGTTTCGACGTGTCTACTGCGCAGGGAACGGATACCGTCGGTTCCTGCGTGTGGTTCGAGAACGGTCGCCCGAAGCGAGCCGAGTACCGCAAGTTCCGCGTGAAGACGGTTCAGGGAACGGACGACTTCGCGGCGATGCGGGAGGTCGTGACCCGCTACTTCGCACGCCGCATCGAGGGTGAAAAACCGCTCCCCGATCTGGTCATCGTCGATGGCGGCAAGGGTCAACTGGGTGTGGCACGGCAGGCGCTCGATACGATGGGTCTGTTCGCATTACAGCTCGCCAGTCTCGCCAAGCGGGAGGAGGAAGTCTTCCTGGTGGGCCAACCGGACGCAATACGGTTGTCACGTCGTTCTCTCGCGCTCCGCCTGCTTCAGCGCGCGCGGAACGAGGCGCATCGGTTCGCGATCACCTACAACCGCAAGCGGCGCACGATGCGCACGGTGACGTCCGAGCTGCTCAGCATACCGGGCGTGGGACCTGGCAGGCGACGGGTGCTGCTCCAGGCTTTCGGGAGTGTGCAGGGCGTTCGCGCGGCGACGCAGTCACAGATCGCCGAGCTTCCTGGCTTCAGTGAGAAGACCGCGCGCCGCGTGCTGGAGGCGCTGCAACAGAGCAATCCCGCACGGGCCGCGGAGTGACGCCGCACTGGCGTCTCGAATGCTCTGCTTGCCAAGCCTCCGCAGATCCGGGGTCTCCCGCCACTGTCTGCATGTCGTGCGCGCAGCCGCTGCTGGTCCGCTATGAGCGACGTCCGATTCCCGGCGAGCTGAACAATCGCTGGGACATGTGGCGGTACTCCGCCTTTCTGCCGCTCGAGCAGGGCGAGTCGCCGGTCACGCTGGGCGAGGGGTGCACACCGCTACTCGACGCGCCGGCGCTCGCCCGACAGCTCGGCCTCGCTCGCCTCTTTGTGAAGGACGAAGGGCTGAATCCGACAGGCTCGTTCAAGGCACGCGGCATGAGCGCCGCAGTCACTCGGGCGCGCGCTCTCGGCGTTCCAGGCGTGGTAGTGCCCACGGCCGGTAACGCTGGCGCGGCGCTGGCTGCCTACGCGCGCGCCGCTGGCCTGCCTGCGCGCGTGTATGCACCCTCCGCTACACCGGTGCCTATTCTCACAACGATCCAGGCGCTGGGCGCCGAGCTCGTACTGGTGGCTGGCCACATTGGAGATGCCGGACGTGAAGCGCGCGCCTTCGCCGCCGCGCACGGCTGGTTCGATGTGTCGACGCTCCGGGAGCCGTACAGGATCGAGGGCAAGAAGACGATGGGCCTCGAGCTTGCCGAGCAGTGCGGCTGGACACTCCCTGATGCGGTCATCTATCCCACCGGCGGGGGAACCGGGCTGATCGGAATGTGGAAGGTGTTCGATGAGCTGCGCGTGGCAGGCTGGCTGCGGCCAGGCACCCGCCTGCCGCGAATGATCACGGCCCAGGCCGCCGGGTGTGCCCCTATCGTGCGGGCTTTCGCTGCGGGCGAGGAGTACGCCCGGCCCTGGGCCGACCCCGAAACCCACGCCAGCGGTCTCCGCGTTCCGGCACCGCTCGGCGACCGGCTTATCCTGCGCGCCCTCCGTGAGAGTGCTGGCGACGCGGGGGCAGTGAGCGAGGAGGAGATTCGCCGGTGGACTCGCGTCCTCTCTCACTGCACAGGGGTGGATGCGGCTCCCGAGGGAGGCTGTGCCGTCGCCGTGCTACACGACCTTGCCGTCAGCGGGCGCCTCTCCCGCGACGGCACGGTAGTGGTGTTCAACACCGGCTCGGGAGCGTCCTACCGGTCGCCCGGCAGCGACTAGCCGCGGTCCAGTGCGGCCGAGTAGGTTTGGTATGTGACGATCGCGATACTCGATCCGTTCAGCGGCATCGCCGGCGACATGACACTTGGCGCGCTGCTAGAGGTGGGTCTCGAAGCAGAGTGGCTCCGGGCGCTACCGGGCAGGCTCGGACTGGAGGGCGTGGAGGTGCGAATCCAGCGCGTGCGTCGCTCCTCGCTCGCCTGCACGAAGGTGGATTTCGAGATTCCAACTCAGCCGCACGGCCGTGGCATTGCTGAGATCCGCGAGATCGTCGCGCGCGGCGGGTTGCCTGACGCTGTTCGCGAGCGGGCCGATGCTGTGTACTGGCAGATTGCGGTCGCCGAGGGAGAGATGCATGGTGTCGCACCGGAACGGGTGCATTTTCACGAGGTCGGTGCAGTTGACGCCATACTCGACGTGGTCGGTGCGGTGTGGGGATTCGATCTGGTCGGCGTGGAACGAGTCTACTGCGGAACGATCACGCTTGGCGACGGGGTGGTTCGCGCGTCACACGGTGAGCTCCCGGTTCCGGCTCCTGCTACTCTGAGACTGCTGGAGGGCCATGCGGTGCGGCCGGGGCCTCCTGGGTCGGGCGAACTGGTGACGCCAACTGGTGCTGCGCTGGTGCGCGTTCTCTCCGGGGGGCCGCCGCCGCCGCAGTTCGTACCGCTGCGAAGCGGCTACGGTGCAGGGGCCCGCGACCCGGCCGGTCGGCCCAACGCTCTTCGGCTCGTGCTGGCCGAGTCCGTGGGGGAGGGTGCTACGACCGACCTTCTTGCGCAACTGGTGTGTGACGTCGATGACATGTCGGCAGAGTATGTGGCCGGCGTCGCCGATCGAATCCGCGCGTCCGGCGCGTTGGACGTGGCGCTCTCGCCAGTGATCATGAAGAAGGGCCGTCCCGGCACACGGATCGAGGTGCTCTGTGCGCTCTCGGCCGCGGATGACCTGGAACGACGGCTGTTCGCCGAGAGCACTACGCTCGGCGTTAGGCGCTGGGTTGTGGAGCGCACGGCGCTTGCCCGTGAGGTACAGCGAATCATGGTACTGGATCATGAGGTGCGAGTGAAGGTGTCGCGCCTGCCAGGCGGCGGGTGGCGCGCGAAACCGGAGTTCGAGGACGTGGCCGCCGTGGCGGCGGCGACCGGGATGGAGCTTCGGGCTGTGTTCGGTAAGGCGGCAGAAGTTGCGGAACGGGTGATCGGGGACGGGGTATCTTCGGCGGCGGGGTAGGCTCCGCCTTGATGGGAATCCATAGAGGAGGCTCGATGAGTGCTTGGTTGAAGGGGGCGAGTGCGATGCTGGCTGCCACAATGTTCGTTGCCGGCACGGCGGCCGCGCAGGAGACGTGCGACATCCAGACGAGGGCGCCGAACGAGATGCG
>CAZWSO010000044.1:0-17295 GCA_964636485.1 uncultured Gemmatimonadaceae bacterium | reverse complement strand
GACCATGCCGGCTCATCGAGCCGATCCTCGATCAGCTCGCCGTCGAGTACTCTGGTAAGGCCAAGGTGACGAAGCTCGACGTGGATGCGAATCAGGCGACCACCGTGCGTTTTAACGTACGCTCGATACCGGCCATTCTGTTCTTCAAGAACGGCAAGCTCGTGGACCAGGTGATCGGCGCGGTACCGAGAGGACGCTTGGAGTCGAAGTTCAAGGAGCATATCAACGGCAGCTGACGCGGTTCGGAACTCGGGGTCGCGGCCGGGCCGCTGTCGGGCAGCAATCCGCCGGTCGGGCGAACCGCGCGAGGCGTCCAAGCGAGACCGAGGGGGTGAGCCGCGCTCGCCCCCTCGTTAGCTTTTCAGCAGGGTCGAATCGCGGGCTCCCTCTTCTGCCCATACGCTGGGGCGTTCTTCGCTCCAGGCATTCCACGGAACCCTGCATCCTGAGCTCTCCCTTCGATGCCGCCAGGATCTCTCTTCATCGTTTCCACCCCGATCGGCAATCTCGGCGACATCACCGGCCGCGCAGTTGAGACGTTGCGGAGCGTGGCGGTGGTGCTGGCGGAGGATACCAGGCATTCCCGGCCGCTTCTGGATCGATTCGAGATCCGGACGCCGCTGGAAGCCTATCACGAGCACAACGAAGCAAAAATGGCGGGTCGCGTGCTGGAGCGGCTAGCGGCGGGTGAGGATGTCGCGCTGATTTCGGACGCGGGTACGCCCCTCCTCTCGGATCCAGGTGAGCGGCTGGTTAGGGCCGCCTCGGACGCAGGAATGTCGGTAATACCGGTGCCTGGAGCGTCCGCGTTGTTGGCGGCGCTGGTCGCCTCCGGATTGCCTGCGGACAAGTTCACCTTCTTCGGTTTTCTCGAGCGTAAAGGGCGCGATCGGGCGGCTGCGCTGGCCGAGATCGCCGATCTTGCACATACGTGCGTGATCTACGAGGCGCCGGCCAGGGTTGGCGGCACGCTACGCGAGATCGAGGCAAGGGGTGGTGGTGGGCGCCGGGTGGCGGTTGCCCGCGAGCTCACCAAGCAATTCGAGGAGGTGCGCCGCGGAACGGTCGCCGAGCTCGGGCGGTATTATGAAAGTTCACCACCTCGCGGCGAGATCGTCATGGTTCTGGAGGGGGTGGCGCCGGCGGTGCCGGACGAAGGAGCGCTCCGCGAACGGGCGCGTGAGCTGCGCACCGCCGGTCTGACGGCGCGCGACGTGGCGCGAGCACTGGTCCGGGAGCAGGGTGCTGCCCGCAACATCGCTTATCGCATCGCACACGAGTGACCGCGTGACACCGTATCGGATGCTCCGAATTCTGCTTCTTGTCGTACTTCCCGGCATCGCTGCCGATGCGCTGGCAGCGCAGCAGCCGCGCCTCACTGTGGCGCGTCTCGAGTACGGTGGTGGCGGGGACTGGTATGCCAACCCATCCAGCCTGCCCAATCTGCTGGCGGCGATAGCGCAGCGGACTACGATCCCCGCGGAACGTGCCGAGGCGCGAGTCAGCCTCATGGATGATCGGATATGGGATTATCCCTTTCTGCACGCTACAGGGCACGGCAACATCCGATTTACCGAAGAGGAAATCGTCCGCCTTCGCGACTGGTTGTCACGTGGCGGCTTCCTGCATGTGGATGATAACTACGGCCTTGACGAGAGCTTCCGTCGCGAGATCAAGCGAGTCTTTCCCGATCGTGAGCTGGCGGATGTACCGCTCTCGCACCCCATCTACAGTATTGTCTATCGTTTTCCGGAAGGGATTCCGAAGATCCACGAGCACGACGGGAAGCCACCGCAGGGGCTTGGCATCTTCCTGGGGGATAGACTGGCCGTGTTCTACTCGTACGAAACGGACCTCGGCAACGGCTGGGAGGATGCCGAGGTACACAACAATCCGACGCAAACACGTGAGGCAGCCCTGCGCATGGGCGTCAATCTCTTCGTGTATGCGGTGACCAGCCGTCCGGTGCCATGACCGTCGCCGCTCTCGTCCAGCGTGAACGAACGCGGCTCCGCCTTGCCATGATGGCTCGCGGTGCCGCCATAGCGCTCGCGCTTGCCGCGGCGATCGCTGCCGGCGGGACCCTCGCGCTGGGAGGAGCCCGCTGGATCGCGGTGCCGCTGGCTCCAATCACGCTATGGGTAGTGGTGCTGGCCTCCATCGGTGCGGTGCTGGTGCTGGCGCGACGAGAGATGGTATCCGGTGCATCGGATGCGACCGTTGCGCGAATGATCGAAAGCGAGCGGGCACTTCGCGCCGGATCGCTCCGGGGAGCACTCGAGGTGGCAACGCTTGGGCCATTAGGGGAGCGCGCAGCGTCCGGGATCGCCCGAAGTCTGGCCAGCGAACGCATCCTCGCGCCGGCGATGCAGCAGCGCGCAATGACCCGTGGACTCCTGGCAGCGATGGCTGGGGCGGCATCGATCCTGCTGCTGGCCGCGGCCGGCACGGCTGCTCCTGATGGCTGGCGCGCGATGAGCCATCCGCTGCTGGCGATGCGCGGCGATCTGTTACCGCCTCTCGAGATCCTCGATGCGCCCGGTCACATCCTGCGCGGAGAAACCATGCGTATCGAGATCGCCGCCGCGGAGCGCCGCGTGATCGAGCTCAGATCCCGCACCACCGGGGCGCCATGGAATACGCAAAAGCTCATGGTGAGCGGGGGCCGTGCGTCGTTGACTATTGGTCCCCTCGATGCGGACCTCATGCTCGTTGCGGCGGATGGCCGCTCGGCAAGTGACACCGTGGTCGTACGTGTCACCGACCGCCCGTTTGTTGGGGATGTATCGGTGCGGGCGACGTTTCCGGCCTATCTGCGGCGCCCCGCGGAAGCCGTTCCCGTGGGCGAGCCCGCGCGTCTGCCAAGAGGAACCTCGCTCCAGATCGCTGGCCGTGCTTCCACCACACTGTTCGGCGTGGCGCTGGTCAACGGCGGTGACACCTTGCGTCTGGAGAGTGACGGTCACCGCTTCGGCGGTCGCATGGCGGACGTGCGCGCAGGCCGGTGGCGCTGGGTCGCGCATGGTGCCGCGGGTGAGATTCAGGATGTGCCGCCTCCAATGGAGCTGGAAGTCGTACAGGACGCGCCACCTCGTGCCGAGATCGTTGCGCCGGCGCGCGATACCGTCGTGCTGCCGGATGCGCGCGTCCGACTCTACCTTGCTGCGACGGATGATCATGGGCTTTCTGCCATCTCGCTGCGCATGGTGCACCGTCGCGGCAATGGCAGTCCGCAGGAGCGAAGCGAGCTGCTCTCCACACCCGGAGTGCCGCAGTGGAGCGGGGAGATGCTGCTCGACCTTGCGCCGCGAGCCCTGCAGCCGGGCGATGAGCTGGCTGTCACGCTCGAAGCCGCCGACGATTCGCCATGGCGGCAGACGGCGCTGAGCCGGCAGCTCATTTTGCGTGTCCCGACGCTGTTGGAGCAGCGCGAGCTGGCGCGCGCGCTCGGCGACTCCGCCGTGGCCCGTCTCGAGCGGTCGGCGCGGGAACAGGGACGGCTTGCGCAGCGCTCGGAGGAGGCGTCCCGCTCCTACGATCTGCGTAGGGGATCGGATGCCGCGCAGGGAGAAGCACGCAGCGGCGGATCCGATCGCGAGCGAACGGCGTCGCATGAGTCGGCGGAGCGTGCGCGGGCGCTGGCCGCCGAGCAGGAAGCGCTGACATCGCAGGTTGAGGATGCCCGCCGCGAAGCCACCGCACTCGAGCAGCAGTTGCGGGCTGCCGGCGCCATGGATGCCACGCTTCAGGAGCAATTGGACGAGGTGCAGCGCCTGCTCTCTGAGGCGCTGACCGCCGAGATGCAGGAGCAGCTTCAGCAACTGCTCGCAGCTACGCAACAGCTCTCTCCCGAGGAGATGCGCAGGGCGCTGGAGCAGCTTGCCCGTGAGCAGCAGCGCCTGCGCGAGCAGCTGGAACGTAGCGCGCAGATGCTCCGGCGCGCTGCACTCGAGGGCGCCATGCAGACGCTGCACGACGATGCGCGAGATCTGGCCGAGCGCGAGCGTACTACCGCCGAGGCGCTAGAGCGGGGCGAGCGCGATGCGCCACGGGAGGCCCGTGAACTGGCGCGGCAGTCCGAGCGGTTGAGCGATCAGGTGCGCCAGCTCAGCGAGCGCCTCGAGCGGGAGAACGCAGCGGCGGGTCCGGAGCGTATGCGACAGGCTGCCGAGCAGGCGCAGCGATCGGCGCAGGCCATGGAGCGGGCTGGGCAGGAGCAGTCACCAGCCAGCGATCAGTCCGCCCAGCGGCGGAGCGAAAGCGCCCGCGAGGGTGCCGAGCGCATGGAGCAGGCGGCGCAGGCGCTGGAGCGGGCGCGCTCCGAGCAGATCGGCGAGTGGAAAGAGGAACTGACGGGCGAGCTCGATCGTGCAGTGCAGGAGCTCTCGCAGCTGGCGCGCGAGCAGCAGCAGCTTGCTGACCGTGCCCGGGGTGGTGAGGACGCACAGGAGATGCGTCCTGAGCAGAGCGCGGTTCAACAGGGGGTCGAGCGTGTCGGCGAGCGTGTGCAGCAGGCGGGGTCTTCCACGTCGCACGTCACCCCGCACTCGCGGGGTGCCATGGCCGAGGCGCAGCGCCGCGTGCAGGAGGCCACACGAAGCGCCGCGCAACAGTCGCGGCCCGGCAGCAGCGAGGCTGCGCAGAGTATGGAGCAGGCCTCACAGGCGCTCGAGCGCGCCGCTGCTCAGCTCGCGCGCGACCGCGATCGAGCGGCGCGCGCCGAATCGTCGTCCGGCTTTGCCGAGCTGTTGGAGCAGATGCGCCAGATGGCCCGCGAGCAGGGTTCGATCAATGCCCAGGCATCGTCCCTGCTGCCAATGCCGGGCGCGGGGATGACTGAGGGCGCGGAGGGCGAGGCACGGCGGCTGGGGCAGCGGCAGCGCGGCCTGGCCGAACAGCTCGACGCGGCCAGTGACGCCGACCCGAGTGGTCGCGCGGCGGAGCTTGCGCGCGAGATGCGCCAGATTGCCGAGGCGCTCCAGCGCGGCCGCCTCGACCAGCAGACGCTCGATCGACAGCAGCGGCTGTTCCGGAGGCTGCTCGATGCCGGCCGCACGTTGGAGCGCGATGAGAGGGAAGACACCGGTAAGCGCGAGTCGCGAACAGCGGAGGATTACGAGCTGATCTCTCCTGCCCGCGACGCCGCCGGACGCCCAACCCATCGCTATCGCGAGCCTACCTGGAGCGAGTTGCGTGATCTCACGCCCGAGGAACGTCGTGCGGTGCTGGAGTACTTCAAGCGGATCAATGCGCAGGATCCGTAAGTTGATGCTGGCGCTGCTCTGCGCGCCGCTCGTCCTACTGGCGCTTTCTGGCGAGGCGCTCGCGCAGGATCAGGCATTCCTTCGCGGACTGTCGCTGGAGAGCGAGGAACGATATCGGGATGCTGCCGAGGCGTATCGTGAGGCACTGCGGGCCAACCCGGCCAGCGTCCCGGCGGTGCTGGGGCTGGAGCGTGTGTATGCTTCGCTCGGTATTACGGACTCCATCCTGCCCGTGCTCGATCGAGCTATTGCTGTAGCGCCCCGGGTCAGCGCGCTGCGCTCGGCGCAGTTGCGGTCGCTGCGCAGCGTCGGACAGCCGGAGCGTGCACAGGAAGCGTTCGAGCGCTGGGTGCGCGCCGCGCCTCGCGATCCCGCGCCTTATCGAGAGTTCGCGCGCCTTCTCCTCCAGCACAATCAGACTGATGCTGCCGACAGCGTGCTCCAGCGAGCACAGGCAGCGCTGGGTCGCAACAATGAGCTGGAGGTGGAGCTCGCACAGCTGCGTGCCGCCATGGGGCTTTGGGTGCTGGCCGCTCAGTCGTGGCGGCGCGCGGTGGCCGCGATACCGCACTATGAGCAGGCCGCGCTGTTTTCGCTCATGTCGACACCGCCCGAGCGCCGCGACAGTGTGCGCGCGCTGCTCGCGGCGACGCCGCTGCTCACGGGTCCACTGCGGGTTGCTGCCGCACTGGAGCTGAGCTGGGGTTCGGCGGAGGATGGCTGGCGCCTGCTCTCACCCCTGCCTCCCGACTCCGCGGGGGTTGCCGCATGGCGCGGTTTCGCCGACCGCGCCGAGGAGGCGCACGCCTGGCTGGTTGCGCGCGATGCGCTCGTGGCGGTTGCGCGAGTGGAGCCGTCCTCGGAGACTCTTGCTCGCGCCGCCGCCGCTGCACTCGGCGGCGGCGATGCCGCATCCGCAGCGAGCCTCGGGCAGCGCGTGCTGGCGAGCGGAGAGGCCGAGGCTGTCGCCGAGGTGCTGCCGTTGATGATCCGAGCGCTCGGGATGATGGGACGCGCCAATGAGGCACAGCGTCTCTACGACGCACACCACCGAAAGGTGCGCGATGATCAGCGGCCGGAGCTCACGCGTCAGCTGGCGTGGGCATGGGTGCGCGCCGGCGACACCGGGAGGGCACGCGAGCTACTCGGACGTGACACGGCGCCCGGCGAGGTGGAAGCGTGGCTCGCGCTGTACGACGGCGATCTGGCAGGTGCGCGCGCCGGTCTGACGCGCTCGGGGGTGGAGAGCTCGCACCAGCTGCTGATTGCGGTGTCACTTCTCACGCGCACCGGCGCGGCGAGTTCTCCGGCGGCGGGTCGCGCATTCCTTGCCCTCGCACGTGGTGACACGGCGGGGGCGGCGTCGGCTTTCGAGGTTGCGGCGCGTGAGCTTCCCGATGCGGGCTCGCTCATGTTGCTGCACTCCGCGCGTCTTGCGGCGGTGCGCGACGTGTCGCGGGCATTGCCCCTCTGGCGGCGTATCGCCGAGGAGCATGCCGACTCCCCCGAGGGCCCCGAGGCGATTCTGGAATGGGCCCGCGCCCTTCGACGCTCGGGCGAACACGCTACCGCGGTGGAGCGGTTCGAGCACCTCATTCTTACATACCCACGCAGCGCGCTGGTGCCGCAGGCCCGGCGTGAGCTGGAGCAGGCGCGCACGGCGCTGCGCGGCAGCGAAGGTGGCTGATGATCTGCCGTCGACCTGTCTGGCTGTTCGCCGTTCTCATGGTGACTTTCGCACTGCCGCTTCGGGTGGGTGCCCAGCACCTCCTCGTCCCGATGGATGACCAGCAGCAGAATCACCTGAAGGCCTACGGCCTCACGTACAACGCATTGCGGGATGGCGCGGCGGCGGAGTGGTTCCTGAATTACCGCGGAGGGTCTTTTCTGTTGCCGGACACACCGGAATTGCGGCGGCGTGCGGCGATTGACGGGATCTCTGCCGAGCCGATCAGGAGTGCAGCGCTGGCTGCCATTCGCGCCGAGATAGCGGGCGCGAACATGGACGCGATACCGCTCGAAAAGGCACCCAAGATCGCCGTGTACACGCCGCCGGGGTCGCAGCCATGGGACGACGCGGTGACGCTGGCGCTCGAGTATGCGGGCATCCCATACGTCAAGCTGTGGGATGACGAGGTGATCAGGGGCGATCTTTCCGAGTACGACTGGCTGCACCTGCACCACGAAGACTTCACCGGCCAGCTTTCCAAGTTCTACGTCAACTACCGCGGCGCGCCGTGGTTCATCGAGCAACTGCGCACGAACCGGGCGGCTGCCGAGCGCCTTGGGTTCGCCGATATCTCGGAGCTGAAGAAAGGGGTGGCCGAACGGATCCGACACTACGTGAGCGAAGGAGGTTTCCTGTTCGCCATGTGCGGGGCCACCGAAACACTCGAGCTGGCGATCGCCGGTCGCGAAGTGGACATCGCGGCAAGCTTCATCAACGGTACGCCAGTTGATGAGCGCGCCAGTGAGAAGATGGAGTGGGCTCGCAGCCTGGCGTTTCGCGACGCCAGGGTCGAAGCGTCGCCGTTCGTCACGGCGCAGAGCGACATCGACGGGCACCAGGTCAACGTACCAGGACGGCGGCAGCCCCTGGGTGCCTTCACGCTCTTCGGGTTCAGCGCGAAGATCGATCCCGTGCCAAGCATGCTGGTGCAGAACCACCGGTCGGTCATCACGGACTTTTACGGCGTTACAACGAGCTTCACCAGACGCACGCTCAAGCCCGCGATCGTGGTGCTGGCGGAGGAGCCCGGTGCGCCCTGGGTGAAGTACGTGCATGGCAACTACGGCAAGGGCAGCTTCAGCTTCCTCGGCGGGCACGATCCCGAGGACCCGCAGCATTCCATCGGCGCGCCGCCCACGGATCTGTCCCTCCACTTCAATTCGCCGGGCTACCGTCTCATACTGAACAACGTTCTGTTCCCGGCGGCCAAAAAGAAGCCGCTCAAGACCTGACCGTGGCGTGAGCGCGCGCTCTCCGTCACCGCCACGCCGGCGCGTCGACAGCGCGGCGCTTACGCCAGCATCAGCGGGCGAACCGCGATTGAGCGCGCGCGCTGCCGCGGCTGTGCGAGCGGCGATCGCGCTTGCCGGCGGGCGCGAGGTGTGCTTCGCCGCCGCGCTGGATGAGGGTGGGATCGTGCAGACCGTGCGTCCGGTTGCGCGCGGAGACGCGAGCTGCGTGCTCGCGCTCCCCGGTTTCGCCGCGCGCGGCGAGGTGCTTCTGCACAATCACCCCTCCGGACTGCTCGAGCCGTCGGAGGCGGACCTTGCCGTGGCCGCGCGCCTGCACGACGATGGTATCGGCTTCGCCATCTGTGATAACGACGCCTCAACACTGTACGTGGTGGTCGAGGTCCCGCGAGCGCGAGAAAACCAGGCGCTCGATCTGGACGACATCGATGAGACGCTCGGCCCGACGGGCCCGTTTGCCCGCGCAATCGAGAGCTACGAGGATCGCGCCAGCCAGCGCGCCTACAGCCGCGCGATCGGCAAGCTTTACAATGGCGGCGGCATCGGTTTGCTCGAGGCGGGAACCGGAGTGGGGAAGTCCCTCGGCTACCTGGTACCGGCACTGCGATGGGCCGCGGCAAATGGCGAACGGACCATCGTGTCCACCAACACAATCAATCTCCAGGAGCAGCTCGTCGGAAAGGACTTGCCGCTGTTGGCGAGGTCGTTGGACGGACGTCCGGTGCGCTTCGCCCTGCTCAAGGGATGGCGAAACTACCTTTGCCTGGCGCGGTTGGCGCAGGCGACCGCGGCGGCTCCGCGGCTGCTGGAGGACGACGTGGCCCGCGAGCTCGACGCACTGCGCGCGTGGTCCGACAGGACGGAGGACGGGTCGCTGAGCGACCTTCCCGTACCGCCGCGCGCCGAGGCATGGGACGAAGTCTCGGCCGAGCCGGATCTGTGCACTCGCCTGAAGTGCGAGCACTTCGAGCGCTGCTTCCTGTTTCGCGCGAGGCGCCGCGCCGCGCAGGCGGACGTGATCGTCGTCAATCATCACCTGCTTCTCTCCGACCTTGCGGTGCGTCGCGCGCAGCAGAATTGGTCGGAGGCGGCGGTACTGCCTTCGTACACACGACTGGTAATAGACGAGGGGCACCACCTCGAGGATGCGGCGGCGGCTCACCTCGGCGTCAGTGTGACGCGGAATGCGATGCACAGAGCGCTGGGGCGCCTCGAGCGGCGCGGCGGCAAGGGACTGCTCGCCGCGCTCATCGGCCGGCTCGGATCGCAGGATGATCTGCTCAGTACTGCCAGCCTGGACTTGGTGCGCAGCCGTCTGGTGCCATCTGTGCATGCCGCGCGCGACAAGGGGGCGATCCTCTTCGACCTCCTCGCTTCGGTGCTGGCCGGGAGCGGCGAGCAGGTGCTGCGACTCACCGACGATTTCGCCGACCACCCGGTGTGGCGCGCCGGACTCGACGCGGCACTCACCGATCTGCTTGCAGAGATCGCGGTGCTGGAGGATGGAATGCGTCTCGTGCGCGAGCGGCTCGAGGCCGACCACGCCCGCGCCGACGCGCTGGCCCCGCTGCTGAACGAGATGCGGGCGGTGGCGCGCCGACTAGTGGGGGTGGGAGATGGTCTCAAGCAGGCACTGTGCCCCGGGCGCGGCAGTGACACCGTGCGCTGGATGGAGATGCGGGGCCGGGACGGCAATCTGGGCGTCACCGCGGTGCCGTTGGACATTGCGCCAATACTCCGGGACGATCTCTGGCGGCGTATCGAGACCGGCATCATCACGTCGGCGACGCTCGCCACCGGCAATGATTTCGACTTCCTCGTGCGGCGGCTGGGCCTCGACGCCGATGAGGTGGAGCCCGGCACGGCGATTTTTCCATCGCCGTTCCGTTACCAGGAGCAGGCGGTGCTTGCGATACCAGCAGACCTGCCGTCGCCCAATATCGAACCGGCCGCGCACCTGCGCGCGGTAATTGACGTGGTTGCTGATCTCGTTACGACCGCTGGTGGTGGAATCTTCGTTCTCTTCACCAGCCACCGTGATGTGCGTGCCGCGGCACTGGTGCTCCGCGCGCGGCTCAGCGGGAGATGGCCGTTGCTCGTACAAGGTGAGGAATCGCGAGACGCCCTGCTGCGGCGCTTCCGGGATGCGGGAAACGCCGTGCTTCTTGGAACGTCGTCGTTCTGGGAGGGCGTGGACGTCTCCGGGCGTGCGCTTCGCGGTCTCGTGCTTGCGCGCATTCCGTTCAAGGTGCCGACGGAGCCGCTCACCGCTGCGCGCTGTGAGGCTATCGAAGCGGAGGGTGGCGATTCGTTCTCGGAGTTCATGGTTCCGCATGCAATGCTTCGGCTCAAACAGGGTTTCGGCCGGCTGATTCGCAGCATCACCGATCGCGGGGTCGTGGTGCTCTGCGATCCGCGTGTGCACACGAAGGCCTACGGCAGGCGCATGCTCGCCGCGCTGCCACCGGCAAGGCGTCTTCAAGGCCACTGGGCGGAGCTGCGCCCTGTCATAGAGACCTTTTATCAGAACAGCCGCGGGGAATGACGTCGACCAGGCTGAAGCCCGGAAAGATCGTCTGCGTGGGGCGCAACTACCTTGCGCATGCTCGCGAACTGGGAAACGAGCTGCCCGATGAGCCGCTCCTCTTTCTCAAGCCGCCATCCAGCGTCATCGCGTCAGAGGAGCCGATCGTACTTCCTGCGGCATCAGCGCAGGTGGAATACGAGGGCGAGATCGGCCTCGTCATCGGCAGCCGCCTCCGCGCGGCTGGTGAGGAGGAAGCCCGGGCCGCGATCGGCGCGTTAGTTGCCGCCAATGACGTAACGGCTCGGGATCTCCAGCGAACGGATGGTCAGTGGACCCGGGCCAAGGGGTTCGATACGTTTTGTCCGGTGAGTCATCAGGTGCCTTTTCCGGCTGGTTTGGGAGGCCTGGTGCTCGTGACCCGCGTCAACGGGAAGGAGCGGCAGCGTGCCAGCGCATCGGAGATGTCCTTTGGAATCCCTCACCTGCTCTCCTACATCTCGGCCATAATGACGCTGGAGGCCGGGGATCTAGTCCTTACCGGCACGCCGGCCGGAGTTGGCGTCCTGAGTCCGGGCGACGTGGTCGAGGTGGAGATCGAAGGCGTCGCGAGCGTCCGCAACCCGGTCGTGAGCGCGGCATCTGGCGCGAGTCCGGCAAGGAAACGTGCCGCTATTGGTGGGGTATGATTGGGGTTGGTGGTGTGTCCACCAGGCGCGCGAGAGGCATCCGGGCGCAGTCAACGAGGCAGCCGAGACGGAATGAAACGCCCGAGTGGATCGCTGATCGTCTCCATCGCTTTGCACGCCGTGCTCGGCGTGTTGCTGTTCGCGGTGGTGAGCGTTCCGCTTCTGCATGATCGGTGGCTCCCCCGCGAGGAGCCGCGGGTCGCGGAGCGTATTGGATTCATGCGGCTTCCCGATCGCGGGGAAGACACGCCGGGACGCAGCGGTGGCGACGGCCTGCCGGTTACCGAGCAACCACCGCGTGAGATTCCGCTGGTAGCGCCGGCTGGCGTGCCCGAGGGGATCCCGGAGCCCGCCGATACCGCCGACGGCGCTCCCGGTGCCGGAGCTGGACCGGTCATCGGCCGCGGCGGGCTGCAGCATGGCATCATGCCATCAAGGACGGACCCACGCCTGTGGTCTGAACCCCGTCGCGAGCCCACTCTGCCGCTCACCCCGGCCGAGCGCGTGGACAGCGTGATCAACGTAACGATACGCGCCTACCACGACTCCATTGCCGCCGCTCCTCGCGAGCGACGTCCTGGCGACTGGACGGTGGAGCGAGGAGGCCGGAAGTACGGTGTCGACGAGCAGTACATCCACCTGGGTGGTCGTCGACTGCCCACAGCCGTGCTGGCGCTGCTCCCTCTCAACATTCAGGGCAATCCAATCGCCGCCGATCGCGAGAAGGCGCTCACTCAAATGCGGCAAACGATCCAGGATCAGTCGCAGCGAGCGGCGGTGGACGATGACTTCAACGCCGCGCTCAAGCGGATTCGCGAGCGCAAGGATCGCGAGCGGCGGGAACGGCAGGAAACCGTGGTGGCGATACCTTAGTCGGCGGGGCCCGGGGCGAGAACGCCATCCCGCCGGTCCATCTCCTGGAACGGGCGAAACACGCCGCACACCTTTCCGACGATCGCGAAGTCGTCGCCGGGAGCGAGCTCGATTTCGGGCTCTTCCGGATTTGCGGGCACGAGCACGGTCTTGCCGTCACGGCGCGAGAGTGTCTTCACGGTTGCCTCATCGCCAACCCGCGCCGCGACCATGTCGCCCTCCACCGCCTCCTTACCTGGTGAGATCAGGACGTAGTCACCGTCGAAGACGCCGCGCCCGATCATGCTGTTCCCCTGAATCTTCAGGAAGAAGCTTTGGTCATCTGGGAGAAAGCGGCGATCCACCGTCAGAAAGCCCTTCCGATTTTCGGGAAGAAGAGCCGGCTCGCCGGCGGCGATACGCCCGTAGTAGGGCACCGGCTGGATGCGCATGGAGTTCTCGTAGCCGAGCAGGCGCACACCTCTGGAGCGGGAGGGATCACGCTCAATGTAGCCCTTGTTCGCCAGGGACTGAAGGACCTCGGACACCGTCTTGGTGCTCTTGATCCGGAACTCGCGGCCGATCTCGCGAACGCTCGGCTGGTAGGTGTTCTCGGTGAGGAAGTCGATCAGGTAGTGATAGACCTTCCTCTCGATCGGCGTCAGTAATTCCGGCATGGCGGCCTCGCTGTGGTGTGCCGCGATTGGTGTTTCTGGCAGCACGGGGGATCCGCCGGTCTTGCGCTAGCGACTGCATGATCTCGCAAGAGCGGTCTTTTGCTCTTCGGGGCGCGCATCGACTTTCCGCTCATGGTGTCGACAGCGTCCGCACCGCGTCCTCTATACGCTTCAACGTAAGGCCGGGTCCCAGCATTTCAAGCACCTCGAAGATCCCAGGGCTGACGGACATGCCGGTGAGGGCTACGCGTAAGGGCTGAAAGACCTTACCGCCGGCTACGCCACGCTCCTCTGCCAGTTTGCGAAGCGCCTCCTCCAGCGCCGCAGCGTCCCACCGACTCACAGTGGTCAGCCGGTCACTGGCCGCCGCGAGGAGGTCGCGGGTGGCGGCCCTGTCCTTCCAGTACCTGGCCACCGCTTCATCCTCGCACTCGATTTCGTCCTGGAGATACGCGCGCGCCTGCCGGACGATGTCGTGAACGACCCTCGCACGCACCTTCAGCAGATCGAGTAATGCCAGGTACCATTGCCGCCGCGCCCCGGAAAGCTCCTCCTGATAGAGCCCCGCTTCGCGCAGTGCCGGGGTGACGAGCAGTTCCAGCGCCACCGCAGGCATGAGGCTCAGGTGCTGTCCGTTCATCCACTCCAGTTTCTTCGGGTCGAAGATCGCGGCCTTCTTCTGAAGGCCCTCGACGGAGAAAAGCTGGATCATCTCGTTCAGCGTCATCAGCTCACGGTCACCGCCGGGTGACCAACCGAGAAGCGCCAGAAAGTTGACCATTGCGGAAGGCAGAATCCCCTGCTCGCGATAATCCGCCACCGCGGTGGCGCCATGTCGCTTGCTAAGTTTTTTTCCATCCGTGCCGTGGATCATCGCGACGTGCGCAAACGCCGGTGGCTCACGTTTGAGGGCGTCATAGAGCAGGATCTGCTTGGGCGTGTTTGAGATGTGGTCGTCCCCGCGGATCACCAGCGTAATGCCCATGTTTATGTCATCGGACACGACAGCCATGTTGTAGATGGGAGTTCCGTCCGACCTCAGGATGACGAAATCCTCGATGTCCTTGTTAGGGAACGCAATCCGATCGTGCACCAGGTCATCCCACGCGGTCGTCCCTTCGGGGACGCGGAAACGGAGAACGTGCGGGTCACCCGCCGACAGCCTGGCCTTGATCTCGTCCGGCGGCAGCGCCGCGCACCGTCGATCGTACTTGAACGCCTCGCGTCGGGCCTCGGCAGCGCGTCGCCGCTCGTCCAGTTGCGCCGGCGTGCAGAAGCAGCGGTAAGCGGCGCCTCCCTCGAGGAGAGCATGGCCATCTGCCTGGTGCCTCTCCAGACCCTGCGCCTGATAGATGACGTCCTCGTCCCAATCCAGACCGAGCCAGCGCAGCCCCTCGAAGATCGCACGCGTGCTCTCGTCGGTGCTGCGTGCCTTGTCGGTGTCCTCGATTCGGAGCAGCATGCGGCCGCCGTAATGCCGCGCATAGAGCCAGTTGAACAGTGCCGTGCGGGCACCGCCAACGTGGAGGTAGCCAGTGGGAGAAGGGGCGAATCGGACGCGGGGAACGGCCTGCTCGGTCATGCCAGAAAAGCTCGATTTGCGAATACCGGCGGCCTGCTGGCACCGGTGAAAAGTGAAACAGGCCCGTCGCGCCGACGGGCCTGGATTCCAACGGAGAGGGAGGGATTCGAACCCTCGATAGAGCTTTTAGGCCCTATAACGGTTTAGCAAACCGCCGCCTTCAGCCACTCGGCCACCCCTCCTGCGGCAACGTGTAAAACTAATCCCGCCCGTTGGTCCGGGCAACGCGGGGTGGGGGAGTTGGCCACTGACCGCTACACGATTGGGCAGAGGTGGTAAAAGTCTGCCGGCAGCCGTTTGGGCAGTTCAGCCATACGGCCGCGTTGTGCGGACCGACAGTGATAGCGTGACCCGCCCTGGCAGGCTGCCTTCCCCCTCCGCGAAACCGCCGGTACGTTGGCGCAGCCACGAACCACTTCGCCAGCAGAATCTCACCTATGACGGAATTTCCTCCGCGATCCAGCGAGGCCGCAACCGGGCCACGAAAGGGACTGTTCAACCGCTTTCTCGACGCCATCGAGTGGTTGGGCAATCTGCTTCCGCATCCCGTCACGCTGTTTGCGCTCTTCGCCATCGGCGTCGTGCTCGTCAGCGGGCTCGCCGGATGGCTCGAGTTGAGCGTGGCGGACCCGCGGCCGGAAGGGACTCGGGGGCGCAGCCCTACGGGCGTGATCGACGCAGTTAGCCTCATGAACGCGGAAGGAGTACGGCGGATCGTCGAGAACCTGGTTACTAACTTCACCGGGTTCGTACCGCTCGGCACGGTGCTGGTGGCTCTGCTCGGCGTGGGAGTCGCGGAGCGGAGCGGGCTTCTCGGCGCCGCGATAAGGGCATTGGTGCTCAATGCCCCGAAGCACCTCGTTACCGTCGCCGTCGTGTTTGCCGGAGTGGTGTCCAATACGGCGTCGGAGATGGGCTACGTGGTGCTGGTACCCCTGGCGGCGGTGATCTTTCACTCGCTGGGCCGTCACCCCTTTGCCGGGCTGGCGGCCGCCTTCGCGGGCGTGTCCGGTGGCTACAGCGCCAACCTGCTGATCGGTACCGTGGATCCACTGCTCGCCGGCATCACCCAGGAAGCCGCTCAGCTCATCGATCCCGGATATACCGTGCACCCCGCGATCAACTGGTACTTCATGATCGTGAGCACCTTCCTCATCACCGCGATTGGTACGTACGTCACCGTCAGGATCGTCGAGCCCAAGCTTGGCGTTTACGACCCGAGTCGTGCCGAGAAGGGCGTGATGGAGAACCGGTCGATCGACCCGCTCACCGCCGCGGAGAAGCGGGCGCTGCGGTGGGCAGCAGTGGCGGTGCTTTTGGTGAGCGCTTTGGTGGCGCTGTCGGTGGTGCCCGAGTGGGGCATTCTGCGCAATCCGGTTACGGGCGATGTCCTCGATTCGCCATTCCTCCGCGGGATGGTGGCGCTGATCTTCATCTTCTTTCTCATCCCGGGGTTCGTTTACGGTCGGGTCGTGGGAACGATGAAGAACGACCGCGACGTCGTCGACGGCATGGCGGCGGCGATGAGCTCGCTCGGGCTCTACATCGTACTGGTGTTCTTCGCCGCGCAGTTTGTGGCGTTCTTCAACTGGACCAATCTTGGCGCCATCACGGCCGTCGCGGGTGCCGATCTGCTGCAGGCCATCGGACTCACCGGGCCGCTGGTATTCATCCCGTTCATCCTGATGTGCTGCTTCGTGAATCTGATGCTCGGCAGCGCGTCCGCGCAGTGGGCGATAACCGCACCCATCTTCGTACCAATGCTGATGCTCATCGGCTACAGCCCGGAGGTTATTCAGGCGGCTTATCGCATCGGGGATTCGACCACCAACATTATTACGCCGATGATGAGCTACTTCGGCCTGATCCTCGCGTTCGCCAGTCGCTACGACAAGGGGCTTGGCATCGGAACGCTGATCAGCATCATGCTTCCATACACGATCTTTTTCCTCATCGGGTGGGTAGCGCTGTTCTTTCTGTGGGTATTCGGTGCAGGACTGCCGGTCGGTCCGGAGGCGCCAACGTTCTACGTGCCGCCGACGGTGGTGAGCTGACGGACAGCGGCGGTTCGGCGTCGCGGGGTGGCCGTGCCCATGCGGCGCGGCCGGCTGGAGACCCAGGCGCCGATCAGCAGCAGTTCGGCAACGGCATCGAGCAGATAGATTGGCGCGATCGTGCCCCGGGCGACATACGTGACATCCACCGCTGTGAGCGCCGCCGCGCATCCCACGGCTAGGGAACGGACTTCACCGTGCGGAGCGCCCCGGCGAGTTCCGAGCAACAGCGTTCCACCGATGACGGTGATGAGCGCGCCAACCGTCCGTACGAGCCACAGGTCGCGTTTTGGACCCGTTACGGCGAGAAACGACCGCATGTGTAACAGCGGCCACACGCCTGTGAGCAGGTAATACGCGCCCTGGCCGCGCGCCACGAGCCGGGCGCGAGGCGCGCCGCGAGCGGGGATGGTTGTCGATGCGAATGAGATCACGAGTAGCGGCCTCTGTCGTCATCTGGCTCGACAGGCAAGACGTGCGCCGAGCGCCTGCGGCACACGGTGGGTTTGGGCCTGGCGGGAGAAAGCTCTAGTACCGAGGACGCACCTGCCGCCGCCGGAGGTGCATCCCACCTCGCACCAGGAAGAAAGCGGCAAAGAGCAGATCCAGCCAGGGCGAGGGCGTCAGCGGTTCGCCGCCGCGCACCAGCAGTCGGGCGAGCACGAGGATGCCCA
>CAZWSO010000043.1:0-17446 GCA_964636485.1 uncultured Gemmatimonadaceae bacterium | reverse complement strand
TCCAGCCGCTGGTAATTACGGCTACGCGCGTCCCGCTGGCACAGATCGCGGCCACTGCCGCCACCATGGTCATATCGGGCGAGGACCTGCGCGCGCGCGGCGTTTCGACCGTGGCCGAGGCGCTCCGCATGGTACCAGGTGCTACCATTGCGCCGAGCGGTTCCTTTGGCGGAACCACTTCGCTCTTCCTTCGCGGTGGTGAGCGCGACTATGTGCGCGTGCTGGTGGATGGCGTGCCCATCAATCAGCCTGGCGGCGAAATAGACTTCGCCAATCTCACCACCGACAACATCGAGCGGATCGAGGTCGTGCGCGGCCCCACCAGCGTGCTCTACGGCTCCGACGCAATGAGCGGTGTCATTCAGATCTTTACGAGGCGCGGCGGCGCCGGCACGTTGACGGCGGCGGTGCGTGCCGGCTCCTACGACATGCGCGAGGCAGACATTACCGCCACCGGAGGCTCCACGCGCACGGCCTGGTCGCTGGGCGCCTCGGCCAGGCGCACGAACGGCATCCATTCCTTCAACAACAGGCACCGCAACGACGTGCTCAGCGGCTCGGTTGCGATCCTGCCAGATGATCGCAGCGATGTACGCCTTACCGGAAGGTTCCAGGATGGCCGCTTCAACTACCCCACCGACCACACCGGTGCCCCCGTGGACAGCAACGCCTTCCGCACGGAGCGGCAGCTGGTCGCAGGTATCGATGCCGGCCGTCGTCTCACGTCGGCGCTCGAGGCGCGCATCATGCTCGGTGCGACCGAAGCGGATCTGCGCAACGACGACCGCCCGGACAACGACGAGGACGGGAGCGGCTACGTGAGTCGCAATGAGGTGGGACGCCACAGCGCCGAGGCGCGATTGAACGTGCGTATGGGGCCAACCGCCATCCTCTCAACCGGCTTCGAGTACAGCCAGCAGCGCGATCGCAATCAGAGCACATCCATCTTTGGCGGTGAGGAGTTCCAGTTACCGCTCCAGTCGCCGCGTCGCTTCAATCGCGCGCTGTACCTTCAGGCCACGGGCGATTTCGTCCCTCGAGTGAGCTATTCGCTCGGTGGACGCTACGACCGCAACGCGAACTTCGGCGAGTTCTTCACATATCGCGCAGCTGGCGGCATGCGCCTGCTCGGGCATTTCTTCCTTCGTGCCGCGCTTGGCACGGCCTTCAAGGAGCCTACGATCTTCGAGAACTACGGCGGCGGCTTCGTGACCGGGAACCCCGAGCTCGATCCGGAACGATCGCGCAGCTGGGAAGTTGGCGCCGAGCAGCGCCTGTTTGGCGGAGCGCTCTCCGTTGTGGCGACCTGGTTTGACCAGCGCTTCCGCGACCGGATCGAATTCGTGATGGTGGACGAGGTGGCGACGTATGCCAATGTTGCCTCTGCCAGGGCGCGGGGGCTCGAGTTGGAGGTGAGTGCACGCCCTCTTCAGGGGGTAGCCGTCACGGCCTCCTTCACCACGCTGTCCACGCGCGCCACAGACCACCACGACACGCCAGGCGAGCGCCTGCTGCGCCGTCCGGCGACTCTGGTTGCTTTCGCGCTTGACTACGCACCCGTCTCTCATGCCACATTCGGTCTCACCCTGAACCACGTCGGAGCCCGCGACGACGTGGACTTCAGCACCTGGCCGTCTGAGCGAGTCACGCTTCCGGCGTACAGCAAGGTGGATTTGCACGGCGAGGTCGCGATCCTGCGCGCGCCGGCATCGGGGCGTACCGTGTCGCTCACCGGCCGCATCGACAACGTCTTCGACGAGGAGTATCAGTCGGTTTACGGCTTCCGAACGCCTGGTCGCACTCTTCTGCTGGGCGCCCGGCTGACGCTCACCCGTTGATGCGCCGCGGGCATGCCGGCGATTAGCTTGTCGGCATGCCCTTGCTGGCCACCGACGCCATCGTTCTGCACATCCTCAACTACTCCGAGACGTCGAGGATTTTCCGCCTTGCCACGCGTGATGCCGGAATGGTCTCCGTGCTGGCGCGCGGAGCGCGGCGATCACGCTCACGGTTCGGTAGCGCGCTGGACCTCTTTGCCGAGGGCGTCGCGCAGCTTTCACTGCGCGAAAGCCGCGAGCTGCAGACGCTTGCCGGATTCGATGTCATGCGTTCGCATCCGGGGCTTGGTGCCAACCTCGAGCGTTTTGCGGCGGCCTCGGCACTGGCCGAGCTGGTGCTCCGATTCGGAACGGAAGAGGGAAGCGGGACCCCCTACGATGTGCTGTCCATTGCGCTGGCGGATATTGCTGCGGCAGCCCCGAATGACGCCCGCGAGGCAGGGCTCGCGGCATCGTGGCGACTGGTGGCGGAACTTGGCTTCGCTCCCGCGGTACTCGTCTGCGGCGCCTGCCACTCGGAGTTGACGAGGGCCGGACCGCTCCAGTTCAGTACCGCGGTGGGCGGAGCGCTCTGCGAGCGATGCTCGCGCCAGCACCCACCCGGCCGCACGCTGCCCCGGGAGGCGCGGGAGCAGATACATAGCTGGTGCGAGCGCGGTCGCACCCTGGGCGGCTTGCCAGCCGCACACGCGCGCGCGCACCAGAGGCTTCTGAGGGAGTTTTTAGCTCACCACCTCGCCGACGGGCGGGCGCTCCGCGCTTTTGATGCCTGGGAACGCGGCTCGCTGGGCGACCGATGATCCTGGGAACCGCGGGACACGTCGATCATGGCAAGACCGCGCTCGTCCGAGCGCTTACCGGCGTGGATACCGACCAGCTGGCAGAGGAGAAGCGGCGCGGAATTACTATCGAGCTGGGGTTCGCACCGTTGCGACTCAGCGATGATCTTCTCCTGGGCGTTGTTGACGTTCCAGGACACGAGGCCTTCGTTCGCACCATGCTCGCCGGCGCGACTGGAATCGATCTCGCCCTGCTGGTCGTGGCTGCGGATGAGGGAGTAATGCCGCAGACCCGAGAGCATTTGGAGATCCTGCGGCTCCTCGGGACATCGGGCGGAGTGGTGGCGTTGACCAAGGTGGATCTCGTGGATGCCGAATGGTTGGCGCTGGTTGAGGAGGAGTTGCGTTTGGCGCTCGCCCGGACACCTCTCGAGAACGCGGCGATCGTACGCACATCCGTAACAACGGGTGCGGGGCTCGACTCGCTGCGCCGGCAGCTTCTCGAAGCGGCGCGGGCAGTGCTCCCGCGCAGCGTCGACGATCTTTTCCGTCTCCCGGTCGATCGTGCCTTTACCGTGCGTGGCACCGGCACAGTGGTTACCGGCACCGTGTGGAGCGGCACTCTCAGTCGCGATGCGCAGGTGATCATCCTGCCCGCCGGATTGCGTGCCCGCGTGCGTGGCATCGAGATGCACGGAGAGCCAGTAGCTGAGGCCCGGGCGGGTGCCCGCGCCGCCGTTGCCCTTGCCGGAGTTGAGGTCAGTGAAGCACCGCGCGGTACCGTACTGGTAAGCGATCCAGTGTGGCGGGCGAGCACGCTGTTGACGGCCGAAGTCACGCTGCTGCCGAGCGCTCCTGGTGTGGTTGGCCCGCGCCGCCGCCTGCAGTTCCATCTCGGAACCGCTGTCTCGGAGGCACGGGTGGTTGCCGCTGGCGGCGCTCTCGTACCGGGTGAACGCCGCCAGGTCCGAGTCGTTCTTGCGCAGCCTGCGATCGCCCGGGCGGGTGATCGATTCATCCTGCGGAGCGGCTCGCCGATGGTGACTATGGGAGGCGGCGTTGTAAACGACCCGCTCCCGGGGCGCGCCCGGCCCCGCCCGTGGCGACGCGGAGCCTCATCTCCCGAGGAGCGACTCTCCATGCTGATCGAGCTCGAAGGACAAACGGGGCTCAGCATCGCGGAATTGCCAGTGCGTCTCGGGGCTCCTTCCCTGGAGGTCGAGCGGCTGATACGGGATGCGGGAATCTCATATGTGTGGGTTGGTGATCGTCTTTTTCCTGCCGGCCATCTCGGGGAAATTCGCACGCGCCTGCTCGCACTCGTGGACGCGTTTCATGCCGCCGAGCCGCTGGAACCCGGCGTTCCGCTTCACCTCCTGCGGTCCCGACTCGGTGCGGCCGGCGCGTTGGCGGATCGCGTGATCGGCCCGCTCGTTGCGGAGGGACTGCTTTGCACAGGCGGAGCTGTCGTGGCGCGTGCCGGATGGGCTGCACGTCCCTCCATGGAGCAGCAGCGACGCATGGGGCAGCTGGAGGAGGCATTCCGTGAAGCTGGCAGGGAGCCGCCCACTGTGGACGAGCTGGCAGTCGAGTTCGGTAGGGAGGTGGGTCCGCTCCTCCGTTATCTCGAGCGGCAGGGCGTTCTGATCCGGGTGGAAACGGAGCGCTATTACGACCGCAGTAGTCTGAAGGGGATGATGGACTCGTTGCGCGGGGCGATGCAGGGTGGAGAGCCGGTCGGACCGGCCGCGTTACGCGAGGTTTTGGGGGTCAGCAGGAAGTACCTGATTCCCTTTTTGGAGTTCTGTGACCGTACGGGTGTCACGGAAAGGCGTGGCGACGGCCGGGTGTTACGAAACTTGCCTCCGGCGCAGCTTGACACCTGATCCGGTGAGACCATATGTTCGCACATGGGAGAGTAGGATTTTTTCTACCGTACACGGAGCACCTGGATACGAACCTGATTCGTTAGCTCGGAGAGATTCATGAAGCACCGCTGGGCACCAGCGCTGTTAGTGCTGGCCCTTGCGCTGGCGGTGCCGGGATTCGCAATGGCGCAGGAGCCATCTCCTCCGCCCAGCGATCATGGTCAGTCCTACGACCTCGGCCAGAACTCGCCGAACCCGTTCAGTCGCACGACGACAATCCCGTTCACTCTCGGTGATCCGCCGACGTGCACGGATCCGTCGCGGACTTATCGGGTGACCATGCAGATCGTCAACGTCCTGGCGCAGCTGGTGGCGGTTCCCCAGATGCAGGGGAGCGAGGCATCCGGCCAGCCTGTAGTGAACCTGACCCTGCCATGTGGCAGCTACATGGCGTTCTGGGACGGGACGGATCAGAATTCCGCCCAACAGCTTCCTTCGGGGGTGTACTTGGTGCACCTGCAGGTTGATGGAGGCCGCCCGAAGGCAAAGCGGATGCTGAAGGTGCTTCGCTGACGGCCCGCGCTGTGGCTGAAAACGCGGCGGCAACCCCAAGGGTTGCCGCCGCGTTTCGCTACTGGATGTTCTCCTCTGGCGGCAGCTCCGCAGCGTGGTCCACCCGGCGCTCGATGGCCCTCCAGATGGCCAGCGCGCGCTCCGGATTGTCGGCCAGTGAACGCGCTGCCTCCTCGAGCTGCTCCGGTTGAAGGCCTTCCTCTTGCAGCGTCTCCTGCCGCAGCGAGTCGCGTTCCTCACGCGATAAACGCTCATCGGCATCGATGCGGTGGAGGCGCGCCATCACGGCCACGAACGTCGAGTCGCTCATCCCCGCCAGGTCCCGGCGTCCCGGGCAGGCCACGGACGCAAGCAGCAGCGCGAGAAGGACGAGGCGGAGACGAACGGGGCGCATCACCCGCGAACCCTAGAGGGCAGTGTCAGGGGAGTCAAGCGCGGTGTCGGGGGTCGCCCACTTGTCGTCTGAGCGCCGGTTTGGCAGTATCGTGCGGCCCGCGCGAGCTCCTCCACGCCGTGCCGGCGCAATATCCGACTATACTGCGCCGGAATGGCGCGAACGAAAGGGCCTTCATATTGCTTCGCGTTATAGTGTAATAGCTTACGAGTTGCCTGTTAATGTGCTTCATCAATAGGAGCCGGGGATGATCAACCCTGATCGGCTGACCGTGAAGGCGTCCGAGGCGCTGGCCGAGGCGGTCGCGGTGGCGCGGCGCAATGGGAACCCCCTGATCTACGACGTGCACCTGCTCCTCGCGCTGCTCGCGCAAACGGAGGGCATAATCACGCCTATGCTCAACAAGCTGGGCGCCAACGCCGCGAATCTTCGCTCGACCGCCGAGGCCGAGTCGACGCGCTACCCTCGTCAGTCGGGAGGCGGGCAGCCATCGCTCTCGCGCGAGCTCAATCAGGTGCTGGACAGGGCCGAGGGCCTTGGCCAGGAGCTCGGCGACCAGTTCGTCTCCACCGAGCACTTCCTTCTGGCACTGGCCGACGTCAAGGGTACCGACAGCTATCAGGTGCTCTCGTCGGCGGGGGTCAGTGCAGACGCCTTGCGCTCGGCGCTCGAGGTGGTACGCGGCAGCCACCGCGTGACGGATCAGAGTCCCGAAACGCAGTATCAGGCGCTTCAGCGCTTCACGCGCGACCTTACCGACGCCGCCCGACGAGGGAAGCTGGATCCCGTCATCGGCCGCGATGAGGAGATCCGGCGGGTGGTGCAGGTGCTTTCACGGCGCACCAAGAACAATCCCGTGCTCATTGGCGAACCAGGGGTCGGGAAGACCGCCATCGTAGAGGGATTGGCGCAGCGAATCGTGAACGGCGACGTCCCCGAGGGGCTCAAGCACAAACGTCTGGTGGCTCTGGATCTGGGAGCGCTGATCGCCGGCGCCAAGTACCGGGGGGAGTTCGAGGAGCGTCTGAAGGCGGTGCTTAAGGAGATCACAGAGGGGGAGGGGCGGTTCGTCGTCTTCATCGATGAGATGCACACGCTCGTGGGTGCGGGCGCTGCAGAAGGGGCGATGGATGCCGGAAACATGCTGAAGCCGATGCTGGCCCGGGGCGAGTTGCGGGTGGTGGGCGCAACCACGCTGGATGAGTACCGGAAGCACATCGAGAAGGACGCGGCACTCGAGCGGCGCTTCCAGCCGGTCTATGTGGGCGAGCCGAGCGTGGAGGACACGATAGCGATCCTGCGCGGGCTCAAGGAGCGTTACGAGGCGCATCACGGCGTGCGGATCACCGACGGCGCCGTGGTGGCGGCGGCAACGCTCTCCCATCGCTATATCGGCGATCGATTTCTCCCGGACAAAGCCATCGACCTGGTAGACGAGGCGGCGTCCCGGCTCCGCATCGAGATAGACTCGCTTCCGCAGGAGATCGACGAGGTGGAGCGCCGGGTGATGCAGCTCGAGATCGAGCGGCAGGCGCTGCAGAAGGAGAAGGATGAGGCCAGTCTCGAACGCAAGCGGAACCTGGAACGTGAGCTCGCCGAGCTGCGCGAGCGGAGCTCCACCATGAAGGCGCAGTGGCAGGCGGAGAAGGAGACACTGGCGCGTGTCGGCGAGGTCAAGCAGCGAATCGAGCAGGCGCGTGTGGACGCCGAGCGCGCCCAGCGCACCGGTGACCTTCAGCAGGCGGCGGAGATCACGTACGGATTGATACCCAGGCTGGAGGGTGAGCTCCGCGATGCCGAGCAGCAGCTCGCGAGCCGTGCGGCTGGCGGAACGCGCTTCCTGAAAGAGGAAGTGGATGCCGATGACATCGCGGAGATCGTATCGTCCTGGACCGGCATTCCAGTGTCCCGGATGCTGGAGAGCGAGCGCGTGCGGCTCACCAAGCTCGAGGATGTTTTGGGCACGCGCGTCATCGGTCAGCAGGAGGCGGTTCGCGCCGTTTCCGATGCGGTGCGGCGATCGCGCGCCGGTCTCCAGGATCCCAACCGTCCCATCGGCTCGTTCATCTTTCTCGGCCCCACAGGCGTGGGAAAGACGGAGACGGCGCGTGCGCTGGCCGAGTTTCTCTTCGACTCCGAGCAGGCGATGGTGCGGATCGACATGTCGGAGTACATGGAGAAGCACGCTGTGGCGCGGCTTATCGGCGCGCCCCCGGGTTACATCGGCTTCGAGGAGGGCGGGCAGCTGACCGAGTCTGTGCGTCGCCGTCCCTATTCCGTGGTACTGTTCGACGAGATCGAGAAGGCGCACCCAGAGGTGTTCAACATCCTTCTCCAGATCCTCGATGACGGGCGACTCACGGACTCGCAGGGCCGCACGGTGGACTTCCGGAATACGGTCATCATCATGACCTCAAACATCGGCAGCCACTACATTCTCGAACAGGGCACCGCTGACTGGGCGGAAGTGGAGCCCCACGTTCTGGCGGCGCTGCGGCAGCACTTCAAGCCGGAGTTCCTCAACCGAGTGGACGACATCATCGTATTCCGGCCGCTGGGCATGGAGCAGATCGAGCACATTGTCGAGCTGCAGCTTCGGCGCCTCGAGAAGCTGCTCGCGGATCGCCGGCTCACCCTCGAGGTGACGCCGGAAGCGAAGCGCACCCTTGCAGAGGAGGGCTACGACCCGGCCTACGGTGCCCGGCCGCTTAAGCGGGCCATTCAGCGAATGATCCAGAATCCGCTCGCGCTGGCCGTGCTGGAGGGACGGTTCGGCGAAGGGGATCACATCGTAGTGACGCGGGCTGCCGATGGGACTCTCGCCTTCGAGCGTGCCGAAGCCGCCACCGCTGCGGCCCATTGAGTGTCGCGCTCGGAGACGGACAGGCGCTGGATGATGGAGGCGCTGGCCGAGGCACGTGAAGCGCGTGACGCCGGTGACGTTCCCGTTGGCGCGGTGGTAGTACGAGACGGTGCTGTCATTGCGCGAGCCGGTAACCGCACCGAGCGCGACGGCGATCCGACGGGCCATGCCGAGCTCCTCGCACTCCGCGAAGCGGCGTGCGGCGCCGCCGGCTGGCGGCTAACTGACTGCACTCTCTACGTTACGCTGGAACCCTGCGCCATGTGCGCCGGCGCACTGGTCCTGTCACGCGTTGGACGCGTCGTTTTCGGAGCCTGGGACGACAAAGCCGGGATGGCCGGATCGGTGGGCGATCTTCTGCGCCACCCGCGACTAAATCACCGCCCCGAGGTTCAGGCTGGTATTCTCGCCGAGGAGTGCGGCGAGTTGTTGCGCGGTTTTTTTTTGGAGCGGCGCTTCTGACCGAGACGTGTGTCAGAGTTGGTGTAACGGTTCGATGAGTTGCCAGCGCCGCGCGCGGCAGTTGTCGACCGGCGTCTGACCATATCCGTTCGTTGACTCGCCCTCTTCGCGAGACTAATTTTCAGTGTCTGGATCCTCTCGGCATTGCGCGGGGAATCCGTTCCCGGACAGGTGGCCGAGTGGTTGAAGGCACCGGTCTCGAAAACCGGCATACCGGCAACGGTATCGTGGGTTCGAATCCCACCCTGTCCGCTCGTGGCGGCGGCGCGCGAGTTCCAGACCTCGCCGGCCGCCGTTTGCATGTACCTGGGATGGGTGGCCGAGTGGCTTAAGGCGCACGCCTGGAAAGCGTGTGGGCGGGCAACCGTCTCGAGGGTTCGAATCCCTCCCCATCCGTCAGCCCCGCGCGAACCCTTGGCGCGGGGTGTTTGCATCTGCTACGTTCGCTGGAACCGTTTGTCAGGACTATCCTAGCGCGGACAGGTCTCCGCGCGCTTCAGGCGCGAGGCATTATGTCCGACAGCCACCACATGATCCGCCACCATAGTCGAGCCGGCTTCTCAGTTCTGGAGCTCATCATCTTTCTTGCCGCGCTCATCGTGCTGGCCATTATCGCTGGGCCGCGACTGGTTGGATCGTTGCAGCGGGAACGCGAGCCCGTCACTATCGAGATTGTCGACTCCGTTCCGGCAACGGTCGCCGCCGGCTCGGTGGAGGCTCTGGCGATACGTGTGATGAACCGCAAGGGCGACCCCGTGGCGAATCGTCGGGTGGAGTTCCTCTCTTCGGCAGCTACCGATTCGCTCGTTCCGGCCCGTCCCAGTACGGATACCAACGGAGTTGCGCAGGTGAGCTGGCGCATCGGTGCTGATCCCGGGGACCGCACGTTGCGCGTCGTTGTGCACGGCACCAAACTGGAGACACAGCTCGCGACGGAAGCGGTTGCCGCACCGGAGCCGCCCTCTGAGGAACCCGAGGAGCCGCAACCCACGGTCCCGCCTTCGCCCCCTGAAGAGGAGCCGCACGTTCCAGTGTGATAGCAGGGCTCCCACCGGAGGCTGCGCCGCGACAGATTACAGGAAGCGCTGGTGGGCCGATGTTCGGTCGGCCCAACTCCGTCTTCAAGGTGAGGGTTCATGAAGAAGCAATTCGTCGGCGCCGCTGTCGTGCTACTCCTCGCGGCTTGTGATCTCACGGTTCCGGAGCCGGAAAACAACTACGCATATACTACACTCGTGGTCGAGCTGGATGACGCAGGGGATCTCGTCGTCGAGCCGCGCACGATATTCTTCCGTGCCTCGCGAGCGTCGCTGGCGGATTCCCGCTTCATGAACGTGGGGTGCGAGGTGCAACCAGTTGACGACTTCAACGCTCCTGTCGACCTTCGCCACATCAATGGCGGTGACAGCGTGATCGTCGAGAGCGCCACCGGCAAGATAGCGCTCAAGCCAGTGACGCTTCCCCGGCTCACTGAGTACCGCCGCTCCAGCCCAGAACCACTCTCCGCGCTGCACACGGACACCCTGAGGATCACTACCGTAGGTGGCGTGGGCGGATTTCCGCCGCAGATTCATCGAATCGCCATGGTTCGTCCCGCGGAATTCGAACCGGTGGTCATCCCCGCCACGGCGCTGCCTATGGAGGTGCGCTGGTCGAACGCGACCAACGATGAGGCAGTGAAAATCGAGGTAAACTTTCCCTACCGGGACGTGGACGACAGTTTCTCACAGGTATTCTGCGTCTTCAACGACACAGGCGTCGGTTCCGTGCCGGCTACGGTCTCGGCCGGCCTGCGAGCCGCCGACGGCCCGTTCAGCGGGCGCGGACTTCGGTTCCGCGCGAACTTCGGGCAGAGCGGCGAAAACGTGATTGCGGCAATGATCTACGTCGAGCGACAGATCGACGTGGACGAGGAGCCATGAGGCTTCTTCTCTAGTTCCCCGCATGCACGTTCACGTGCGCGTGCCCGCTTGCCTGGCCGGCGGTGGCCGTGATCGTCGCGTTGCCGGGACTCTGCGCCGTCACCAGCCCCGCGTCATTGACCGTGGCCGCGCTGTTATTGCTGCTCGACCACTGCACGGCGACTCCGTCCAGCTTCCGCCCCTCGCTGTCGAACACCAGCGCGGCAAGTTGCGCGGTCTGCGAGTGACGCGAACTCAGTGAGACTGAGTCCGGCGTCACCTCCACGCTGTCGGGGATCACGATCGGCTCGCTGGAGTCGCCGCCGCCGGGGTCCGTCACGGTGAGCTGAGCGGAGCCCGTGACGCCCTCCACGGTGGCTGTGATCGTGGCGGTGCCTTCCGAAACACCCGTCACTTCCCCGTCTTGCTCGACCGAGGCGACGCCCGCTGGGCTGCTCGACCAGGTGACGGTGCGGCCTGTGAGCTCGTTGCCGCCGGCGTCTCGCGCTACGGCGGTGAACTGGAGCTTCTCTCCCACCGCGATCGTCTCACCATCAGGCGTTACCGTCACGCTCGCCACGGGGACGAGGGTCACCGTTACTGTGGCCGTGTTCGACACGCCCTCCACGGTTGCCGTGATGATAGCGTTGCCCGGAGCCTTCGCGGTCACCAGTCCGTCTCCAGAGACGTCGGCGACCACCGTATTACTGCTGGACCAGCTGGTGGTGCGTTCAGTGAGGATCTGGTCGGCGGAGTCGCGTGCGGTTGCCGTCATCTCCTGCGTGCCGCCGACGAACAGCGACACGTTCTGTGGGCTCACTGATACGCTGGTCACCGGACGCTCGGTGACGGTGAAGGTGATGGTGTCACTTCTGTTCTCTACTGTCGCGGTGATCACAGCCGACCCCGCACCCGCGGCCGTGACGACTCCCTGCTGAGTCACGGCTGCCACCGAGCTGTTGCTGGTTGACCAGGAGATCGATCGCCCCGTAAGCTCGTTGCCGTCGGCATCGCGGACTACCGCCGTTACCGTGATCTCCTCACCGACGCGAATAGCCGTACGCGGCGCCTCCAGTGTGACGCTGGCCACCGGCACGGTCGTGACCGTCAGCGCGGCGCCCCCTGTCTGTCCTTCCGAAGTCGCGGTGATCGTGGCGTTTCCGGCTGACTGCCCGGTGACGACAGCGGAGTCAGGCGTAGGACCTCGTACGACGGTGGCAACGGACTGGTTGCTGGTCGCCCACACGAAGTCGCGTCCGGTGAGCTCGGCACCGGTGGAGTCGTACGCGATTGCCCGCAGACGCACGGTGTCATTCACCATCACCTGTGGCGTCGGCGGCACAACGCTCACCGAGTGTACTCGGCGCGGCGAGATCTCAACTTGCGCATAGGCGGACCGCCCTTCGGAGCTGGCGGCAATGTGAGTCGTGCCGGCCTTCAGACCGGACACTACGCCACTGGCGGAAACCGTGGCGACGGTCGCGTCCTCGGAGGCCCAGAAGATCGTGCGTCCAGCCAGCGTCTGGCCCTGCGCGTCTACCGTGGTTGCCGAAAAGGCGCGGCTTCCGCCTACGGCAATGGTGGCGGCAGGGGGCTCGACCTCCACCGCCGCCACTGGCACTCGGCCGGGTCCCGTCGGCGAGCCGCCACAGGACAGCACAGCCGCCGAGATCAAAAGGGAAAAAGTGGACCTAAAAGCTGGAACGAAGCGCATAGCGAAAAAGTGCGGGCGAGCGCCGCCTGGTGCTCTCTACGGGTTCTTAGTGGCAGGACGCGGGCCGCTGGTTCGGGTGTCTGCGAAGAGTCGGAACACCGTCGCGGGGTGGACGTCGGCTCCGAGCTTTCCCAATAACAAGTTAGGAGGCGCTGCAGCTCTGGTACAGGGCCGTCTGGCAGGAGGAGCTGAGGGGGCACAACGTGTGGCAGTCGGCTTGCCGCGATTGGCGATGACGCTCGCACCTGCCCACCACGAACAGGAACACGCCCCTTCACCTGCCGACGGTCAACCGCCATATTCCCCCGCCGATGCCCAGACAGCGAACCAGCATCCTCGATGCGCGAGCCATGGAGCGGACGCTCCGGCGCATGGCGGATGAGATCGTCGAGTCCAACGACGGAACGGACAACCTGATTATCGTCGGCATTCAGCGGCGGGGTGTACAACTGGCCGAGCGGATCGCCAACCTGATTCGCCAGCGGGAAGGTGCGGACGTTCCGCGCGGCGCCCTCGACATCACTCTTTATCGGGACGACCTGCAGACGATCGGCCCGCGGCCCGTAGTCGGGGAGACCGACCTCCCCTGGGAGCTCGAGGGGAAGCGGGTTGTGATCGTGGATGACGTGCTCTATACCGGCCGCACTGTCCGTGCCGCGCTGGACGAGCTCGCCGATTTCGGGCGGCCCGACCGCATCGCACTCGCCGTCCTCGTGGATCGGGGTGGCCGCGAGCTGCCGATCCACGCGGACATCGTCGGCAAGAAGGTGGATGTGGCACCGGGCGAGCGGGTGGACGTTCTCGTGCGCGAGCTCGACGGGGAGGACGGTGTGATACAGGTTGCCGCCGACGGGGGACCGTGACGGCGCTTCTTGGCAAGGATCTGCTCGCGCTCGAGCCACTCTCCGCCGAGCAGATCCGCCTGGTTCTGGACACCGCCGAGCCGTTCAAGGAAATCAGTGAGCGGGCGATCAAGAAGGTGCCCGCGCTGCGCGGCAAGACGATCGTCAATCTTTTCTTCGAGGCGTCCACCCGCACACGTATCAGCTTCGAGTTTGCCGAAAAGCGCCTATCGGCGGACACGGTGAACGTGGCGTCCAGCGGGTCCAGCGTTGCCAAGGGAGAGACGCTGGTGGATACGGCGCGAAACCTCGAGGCGATGCGCATCGACATGGTCGTGATCCGGCACTTTGCCTCGGGCGCGGCCCGGTTCCTCGCCGAGCGGATCGAGTCCAACGTCATCAATGCCGGCGACGGCACTCACGAGCACCCCACGCAAGGCCTGCTCGATCTGCTCACCCTGCGCGACCACTTCGGCAAGCTCGAAGGGCTGCGCGTCTGCATTTGTGGCGACGTGCTTCACTCGCGGGTAGCGCGGTCGAACATCTGGGGACTGCGTACTATGGGCGCCGACGTCGCGGTGTGCGGCCCCCGCTCGCTGCTGCCCAACGCCGTGGAGGAAATGGGACTTCGCGTCTTCAAGCGCATCGACGAGGCGCTTGAATGGGCCGATGCGGTAAACGTATTGCGCCTTCAGCTCGAGCGAATGACGGCTGGCTACATACCATCGCTCCGCGAGTACAACCGTGTCTTTGGAATCACGCGCGAGCGGCTGGAGCGCACGAAAAGGCACGTGCTGGTGCTGCATCCCGGCCCGATGAATCGCGGTGTGGAGATCGACAGCGACGTGGCTGACGGGCCGTACAGCGTGATCCTGGATCAGGTGACGAACGGCGTGGCGGTGCGCATGGCGGTGTTGTACCTCCTGGCCGGCGGACGACCGGAGCTGGCGGAGGCGGCCAAGGGCGCTTCTGGAGGCGATCGCTGATGCGACCAGTACTGCTGCGCGGTGGACGATTGCTCGACCCGTCGCGCTCGCTCGACGAGCGTGGTGACCTGCTGCTGGCCGACGGCAAAATCGATCGGATGGGCGGCGCGATCGAGGCGAACGGTGACTGCGAAGTGCTGAACTGCGCCGGGCTCGTCGTGGCGCCTGGACTCATAGACGTTCACGTGCACTTGCGCGAACCGGGCCGGGAGGATGTCGAGACTATCGCCACCGGCGTACGTGCCGCGGCTGCCGGAGGGTTCACTGCCGTATGCGCGATGCCGAACACGGAGCCGGTGACCGACAATCAGGCGGCAGTAGGCTTCATCATCCGGCAGGCGAGTCGCGCCGGTGCCGCGCGCGTTTACCCGATCGGTGCCATCTCGGTGGGGCAAAAGGGTGAGGCGTTGGCCGAGTTCGGCGAGATGGTGGGCGCTGGCGCGGTGGCGGTGAGCGATGACGGGCATCCCGTAGCCAGCGCGCACCTCATGCGTACGGCGCTCGAGTACGCGCAGACGTTCGACATACCGGTGATCGAGCACTGTGAGGATCTGACGCTCGCCGCGGGCGGTTCCATGAACGAAGGGGTGATGAGCGCGCGTCTGGGGCTGAAAGGGATTCCCGCCGAGGCCGAGGAGGTGATGGTGGCCCGCGACATCCTGCTGGCCCGGCGGACGCGCGGCCACCTGCATCTCGCGCACATGAGCACGCGCGGCTCGGTCGAGCTGATCCGCTGGGCCAAGGAGAGAGGGATTCACGTGACGGCGGAGGTGACCCCCCACCATCTCACGCTCGACGAGAGCGCGTGCGAGGGCTACAACACGCACGCCAAGATGAATCCGCCGCTCAGGATGCACTCGGATGTGGATGCGCTGCGCGAGGGGATCCGCGACGGGACGATCGATGTGATCGCTACCGATCACGCACCACACCACTATGATGCAAAGGAGCGCGAGTTCGCGGACGCGCCCTTCGGAATCGTGGGGCTGGAAACCGCGCTCGGCGTGTTGGTGAGCGAGCTGGTAGACAGCGGCGTGATCGATCTGGCGACGCTGGTGGATCGGCTGTCGTGCGCACCGGCTCGCATCTTCAATCTCCCTGGTGGGACGCTGGCGGCGGGATCGCCAGGTGATGTGACCGTCCTCGATCCCGTGCGCCCGTGGACTGTGGAGCCGAGTGCGTTCCGCTCCAAGGGGCGCAACACACCGTGGAGCGGTCGCGAGTTGCGCGGCCGGGCGATCTATACCATCGTCGAGGGACGCGTGGTGCATCGGTTGGAGCAGTGAGCGCGATGGTGTCGCTCGCTTCGCGTCGTGAGATCGTGCGCGTTTGTCGCCGCCTGTACGAACGTGGGTTGATCGCCGGCAGCGAGGGCAACGTGTCGGTGCGGCTCGGATCGACCCGGGTGGTGATGACGCCGCGCGGCATTGCCAAGGGGGAGCTCGCGTTCGACGATCTGGTGGAAATGTCGCTTTCGGGCGATCGTCTGCGGGGTGGGCGGCGCGCGTCCACCGAAGCGGCGGTGCACCTGGCGATCTATCGGCACCGCGAAGATGTTGAAGGGATCGTGCATGCGCACCCGCCCACGGCCACCGGGTTCGCCACCGCCGGACTTACGGTGCCGGAAGATGCGTTGCCAGAGGTGACGTTCGGCCTCGGACCGGTGGTCCTGGTTCCTTACGCCAGGCCGGGCACGGATGAGCTGGCGCGGTACGTGGGAGAGGCGGCGGTCGCACACGATGTGCTGCTGCTTGCCAATCATGGAGCGGTGACCGCAGGGGCGTCGCTGGCGGTTGCGCACCAGCGGATGGAGAGTCTTGAACACGCGGCGCGGATCGTGTTCGTCGCACGGCTGCTGGGGGGTCACACGCGGCTCAGCACCGCCGAGGTGGCCGCACTGGCGCAGGAACGACGAATGGCATCGCAGGCGGCACGCCCCGGGCGGGCCGCGGGCAGTAGCAGTGGGAGAATGAGATGACGGACGAGAGAAGCAGCGACGACGGCGCTGTCAGCGCGCTGCTCGAGGAGCGAGCGCGCTATGAGGAGTGGCTGAGCGCGCTGGAGCAGCGGCGTGACACCACCCCTACGCACATCTACGCACGTGTGCATGCTGACTATTCGGGGCGTTTGCAACGCGTGTTCGAGCAGCTCGGCGCGCACCGCGCAGCGGTGGAGGAAATGATCAGCGGCCTGCTCGATCGTCTCACGATGCTCGATATCGACGAGGCGAAGCACCGCGACGAGCGCTCCGAGGCCGAATTGCGGGGCATGATTGGAGAGTATACCGGGGAGCAGTGCGAGGCCGTGATTCGGCGCTGCGATGAGGAGATGGCGGCAGTGGCCGACGAGAAGGCCGGGATCGGAGCCGAGGTGGCGCGCTTGCGCGCCGTGCTCGACGGCTCGCCGCCTTCGGCGGCTAGCTTTCCGTCGACGCCCCGAGCGCCCACCCCGGTCGAAGACCAGATCGTCCTCGATGAGGAGCCGGTAGTCGACTATGGCCGGCCGCGCGGAGCGGACCTCGCCGATGCGGGTGGCCAGCACGGCGAGCCCCGGGAGGGCACGCCTGGAGCGGAACGCGAGCAGGGGGCGTCCTTCGATGAGCTCGAGTTTCTCCGGACCGTGGGCGACGCTGGGAAGCCGGACGACGAGGCGGTCCCGGGATCCGGCCAGACAGGCGACAGTGCGCCGCCGCCGGGGCGTCCAGCGCAGGAACCTGGCGATGATCGGTCCGCATCCGACCTGCGCGACAGCGTTCCTTCCTTCATCAAGCTGTCGCCATCCGAGCAGGTCAAGACGCTCAAGTGCCAGGAGTGCGGGACAATGAACTATCCCACCGAGTGGTATTGCGAGCGGTGCGGGGCGGAACTGGCGGCGCTCTAACACCACCAGGAGGGGCAGGCCTCGGTCCAGCTCGTTGGCGCGACCGGCCGCGATGCATGAAGCCCGCGTCAGAAGGGACGCGGGCTTGTTGCAGTCAGCCGATCAGCGGGTCAGGCAGAGGCCTTCGCAAGCCTGCTCTTGTGACGGGCGGCGGCGTTCCGGTGAATGAGTCCCTTGCGCGCGGCCCGGTCAAGCAGGCTGATGGCCTTGAGGCGCTCCTCCGTTCCGGCGTCCTCGCTACGCGCGCGCTTGAGTGCCGTGCGCAGCGCCGAGCGCTGGGCTCGGTTACGAATGGCCGCAGCGCGGGACTTCCGCATGTTCTTCTTGGCGGACGGGATGTTCGGCA
>CAZWSO010000042.1:0-17624 GCA_964636485.1 uncultured Gemmatimonadaceae bacterium | reverse complement strand
GGAGCACGATCGGGTCGCGCTTCATGTGCTCGTCCAGCTCTTCCTTGCTGCGGTAAGTGCCGGCAACAGCGTCGGACATCGAGTGACCCATGAAGCGGTACGTGCGCATCTCCAGAAGGGTGGGCGTCTGGTCGGCACGAGCCCGCTCGACCGCCCGGTGCGTGGCCTCCAGAACGGCGATCACATCCTGTCCGTCCACCACCTCGTTGGGCATGTCGTAGGAGCAGGCCCGCTCGGCTATGTCGTTGATGGCCGACGCGCGCTCGAGAGCCGTTCCCATGCCGTAGCGGTTGTTTTCGATCACGTAGATGACCGGAAGCTGCCACAGTGCGGCCATGTTGAGCGCCTCGTGAAAGGCGCCGTTATTAACCGCCGCCTCGCCAAAGAAGCAGAGGCACACCTGGTCGCCACTACGGTACTTGATGGCGAAGGCCACGCCGGTGCCCAGCGGTATGTGGCCGCCAACGATGCCATGGCCACCAAGAAAGTTCTTCTCTCGATCGAACAGATGCATCGAGCCGCCCTTGCCGCGTGAGCAGCCCTCGATGCGGCCGAACAGCTCGGCCATGATCGCGCGAGCAGACATTCCTCGCGCGAGTGCCTGGCCATGATCGCGGTAGCTCGTGATGATGTAATCGTCATCGCGGACCGCTCCGATGGCTCCCGTACCGACCGCTTCCTGTCCGATGTAGAGATGGCAGAAGCCGCCGATCTTGCCCATGGCGTACGCCTCCGCCACGCGCTCCTCGAAGCGCCTCTGGAGGAGCATCGAGTAGAGCAGCTCGCGGCGGAGCTTGCCGTCGCTCGTGTCCCACTCGCGCGGCTGCTTCCGCTCGTTCTTCCGGCCGCTCGTCCTTGTGCTGCGCCGGGTGGTCTGTTCCGTTCTCTTCGTGGCCATGAGTGCGAAATTGTGCGCCGGGCGCGAACGCCCGACTGTGCGTCAGACGCCTGCGGCCTGCACCTGCTCCCAGGCATGATAGCTCGAGCGCACAAGAGGTCCCGACTCCACGTGACGGAAACCCATCGACAGTCCGACGGCGCGGAGCTCGGCAAATTCCTCCGGAGTGTAGTAGCGGTCGAGCTTGATGTGCGACGCCGAGGGACGCAGGTACTGGCCGAGCGTAAGAATGTCGACGTCCACCTCCCGAAGCTCGCGCATCGTCTGGATCACCTCGGGGATGGTTTCACCCATGCCCAGAATCATCCCCGTCTTGGTCGGTACCGACGGCGCCGTGCTCTTGACGTATCGGAAAATTCCCATCACCCGCGCGTAGCGCCCACCCGGGCGCGCCCGCTTGTACAGGCGCGGCACTGTCTCGGTGTTGTGATTGTAGATGTCCGGGTGCGCCTCCAGCACCGTGTCGATGCTCCGTTCGCTCCCCTGGAAGTCGGGGACGAGCACCTCCACCGAGCAGTGGGGGAGGCGGTCGCGAATCTGCCGGATTGTTTCCGCGAACGCCCATGCGCCGAAGTCGGGCAGATCGTCGCGGTCGACGGAAGTGATGACAGCGTGCTGGAGGCCCATGCGCGCCACTGCCTCCCCCACGCGCTCCGGCTCGGCGGGGTCGAACCGCGGTGGACGTCCGTGGGCCACCGCGCAGTACGCGCAGTTGCGCGTACAGACGTCGCCTAGAATCATGAGCGTGGCCGTCCCGTGGTCCCAACACTCTCCCACGTTCGGGCAGTGCGCTTCCTCGCAAACGGTATGCAGCTCCAGCTCACGCATCATCTGCCGGAGTCGCGAATAGTTCGATCCGCCAGGCGCCCGCACCTTGAGCCATGACGGCTTCCGCTCCGGGAGGGCGGCACCCCGGTGTACGCCCATGATCTGATAGAGGGTCTGCCCCATGTGCCCGTATTTATCGAGGTGACCAGGAGGTAGGGAAATCAATTCAGTTTCCACCACTGGTCCGGTTGCACGCCTGCCGCGGATGCCGTGCCGCGCCCGCACGCCGCGGACCACGCGGCGCTGCAAGGCCACGAATACTACGTGAACCACTCCGACGACGGTAGTGAAAACTAACCGTCACAGCCGATTTTGGAAGGTTATGTGTGCCGGAAGCGGTCGATTCCGAGGGCCTGCACTGACGTCGGACCCTCTCTGTTATCTACCTGGGCCGCGATCACTTCGGCAGTAAGTGGCGCGAGGAGTACGCCGTTCCGGGAATGGCCGCAGGCGTACAGCACTCGGGGATCCTCCGGGTCGGGGCCGAGTATGGGCACCAGATCCGGAGTAACCGGACGAAGCCCGCTCCACCGCGCCGCTTCGCGTGCGTCACCCAGCACGGGACAGGTCCGACTTGCCGAGGCCCGCATGCTCCTCACGGCGGCCTCCGCGGAGCCGATGCGATAGCCCACAACCTCCATGGTGCTCCCGATCAGCGTCTGCGCCCCTGGACGCGGAACGATGTACTGATGAGCCCCAAAACAGACGTGACGCAACGGAGCCCCCACCAGCGTAACTATCTGGCCGCGCACCGGTGTGATTGGCAGGGGGGAGGGCAGTCCCTGCAGGAGGGGCGCCCAGGCGCCCAGCGCGACGACCACCTGCTCGGCCACAACGCGCCGGCCATCACTGGTGACTACGCGGATGCTCGCGTTTCCGAGCTCCAAGCGCCGCGCCCGTGAATCCAACATCCGGACCGTGCGGGTCCCTTCAACCGCCACGCGCAGCGCGTGCAGCAGTGAAATGTTGTCTACCGCGCCGTCATCGGGGTGAAGAAGCGCCCCCCTTCCAGCCCCGTGCGTCAGTGCCGGCTCCAGCGCCACCAGGGTGCTCATGTCGAGCCACTTGGCAGGCCCTGTCGCTGCGGCAGCCAGCCCCTCGGCCTCGGTGTCAGCGACCGCGACCTCGAGAATACCCAGGCGGTTGAGGGCAATGTTGACGCCGGTTTCCTCCAGCAGCTCGTCCACGAAGTCCGGGTAGCAATCGCGAGCCGCCAGCGCAAATCGATGAGATTCGCGGTGGGTGCGCTCGAGTGATGGACACAGAATGCCCGCGGCGGCAGGCGACGCTTCCCCTGGAATGCGTTCCCCCACCAGCACGACCCTCCTGTCAGTCCGCGCGATGGCGCGGGCGCAGGCGAGGCCAACGAGTCCGCATCCGAGCACAGCGACGTCGGCGTGATCCTCGCCCGGGGTGGAGGCGTAACCAGTGCTCAACGCGCCGTCCCCATGGCTCGCGGCTCGCGCCCGAAGCCGCCGGAGGCCAAATTGAAACCAGCAGCAGATCCCGCCCGTATTGTGGCCAGCACCCCTTCGGAGTGATCGACCATGCTACGTACCATCCTGTCCGTCGGCGCCATTACGTTGCTCGGACTGTTCCTGCTGAAGCTGGCCTTCGGCGTGCTCGGCGGGTTGTTTGGACTGCTGTTCTGGCTGTTGGCCATGGCGATCAGGATCGCGATCGTCGGATTGGTCGTGTACCTGGTCATCCGGATCGTGAGTCCCGACACGGCGCGCCGTCTGCGAGAGCGGTTCTCCGGTCGCGCCTGAGTTTGACATGCAGCTGCCAGGGAGCGTTCCGCCGCGTGCGGGGCGCTCCTTAGCGCGTCCGGACCCGCGTCAGCGCGGCATGGTGTCCCGCATTGGCAGTCGTTCCGCTACGGCCCACGCGAGCAAGGGAAACATGAGCTCGTGATGTCCGGTGATCTCGATCCCGGTGCCACCCGCCAGCGTCGGGCGCTGTACGACGTTCACACGCGGTCGATAGTGACGCAGCATATCCATGTCACATGCCGTGAAGTTCGTGGGCCGGCCGTCGTCCAGGTTCCTGGCGATGGTGAGTGCCTTGAGGAAAACCTCGGGCAGGATAACCGCGCTTCCGAGATTGAGCACTACTCCGCCCTCGTCCAGCGACGGCAGCGCTGCGGCGAGCCGGCGAAAGTCGCGGTGGCTGGTGTCACCGATCGCAGCGCCGTCGGCAGCGGGGTGCTGATGGATGATCTCGGCGCCGAGCGCCGCGTGGACAGACAGCGTGACGCCGATCTGCTGTGCGCCGAGGAGCAGTGAGAGCTCTGGATGTGCCAGCGTCGTCTCCTCCTCGAGGGCGCGGGCGAGCGCTTCGCCCATCCCCCAGCCCTCGCGCATGCCGCGCGTGAACGCGTTGTTCATCTCGCGTCCTGTCTCTTCGGCCATGCCGAACGTTCCATCGCGGAGCCCGGCCGCCACGTCTTCGGACGTGCCACCCCATCGTGCGACCTCGTAGTCGTGAATAGCCGCGGAGCCGTTCATGGCCAGGTGCGTAATGACACCGCGGCGCATCAGATCCAGGAGCAGAGGGGTGAGCCCCGTCTTTACAACATGGCCGCCAACCATCACGACTACGGCGCGCCGGCCCGCCGCCCATACCATTGCGTCGATCAGACGGGAGAGGTCGCGTGCCGCGAGCACGTCCGGGAGCGCACGAAGAAACGCGCCGAAGGAACGGTCTTCCCCCGGGGGGGAGGCGAACTCCTCGGCGCGGACCTTATTGGGGCGAAGCGCGATCGGGACGGTGCGGACCTCGGAAAGGTCGGCCTCGGCGGTTACTGCGCGCTGCTCGCGGGGCGGTAGGATCGGAGGTAGAGGTTGAGGGAGCCGAATGAAAGCCTGCTCTTCATCTGCACCATCATACGGCGGCTGTCGTCGGTGAGCCAGATCTCCGCCTGTCCGCGCTCGGAGAAGATGCCGCGCGTCTTGATGACGGGACGAATTACGACGGCATCGAACGTTCCAGCCGGCACACGCACGCGTTCGCGCCGCACCACGTGGATTGTGACCGGGTTCCGGTCGGGGCGGAAGTAGCGGTCGAACGTGTAGGTACGCCCGATCTCGAGCGGTACGGTACGAACGAAGTAGAGGAAGGAAGCGTCGTCCAGCGGGTTGGACACGCTCGGCTGCTCTTCGCCTCCGTCCTGCGTGTACACGGCGCGGTCTGGAAAGATCTCGAAGTGGCGCTCGCGTTCGCGCCCGCCCTCATCGAGATCCTGAATGAAGCGGAGCGAGGACAGGTTGCTGACGTCCATCCAGCTCTCCATCCGGTCGTTCACGCGGTAGAAAACGGTACCGCCCTGAACCGTGAACACGGTACGCCATGCGCGCACTCCTCGAACGCGCTCGATACCTGCGACCTCCATGCTCCCGGTGCCCACGCGCACGGCGCCGAAGCGCACGTCGTAGACCATCTGTTCGCCCGGCCCGAAGGGGACGGCGGCCATTCCGGTTGCCACGCCCGGCGTATCCGACACCGCTGTCAGAATCGGCTCCTGCGGCAGAGCGGTAAGCGCGGAGAGGAGTACGAGATGCACGAAGCATGACATCATGTTGACACGCTGGGTTCGCGGCGGCTGCGGGCCGCCAGTCCAAATCGGTACAGGTCGAGCGCCCCGGCGAGGGCCTTCACGCGGCTCTCACGCGGACGCAGATCGTAACGCGCATCGATCGCGACCATCTCCACACGCCTTGCTGAACGTGTCGCCTTCATCAGCAGCTCGACATTGGCGGCCCATCCACCCCACTGCACGATCGGGGCATCGCCCGCCTCCTTGATGAGATCACGGACGAGCGAAATCCGTATCAACTTCAACGAGCCGAACGGGTCGTTTACGGCCGGCACCTTGACGAAGGGCCGGAGCACCCATGGAGCGATCTTTCGCAGACGTCGTACACCGCTGGGAGCGGATCGGGTCGCCGGACCGCGCTCGGCCACGACCAGATCGGCGCCCCCCTCGAAGCGTCTGATTAGCTCGGGAAGAGCTTCCGGCGGATCCGTGAAGTCTGCCTGCATCACGGCCATGGCATCCCGACGCGGGTGGCGTGTCCGCCGTGCCACGATTCGCGCGAGCCTGTCGAGGGCGGCGCCATATCCACGCCGGGTGTCGTGCTGCTCCACTGTCAACGGCATCACCTCGGTGTATAGCGCCAGCGTCTCGGCCGTAGCATCCGTGCTTCCATCATCCAGTACGATCACCTCGAACTCCCGCGGGTACTCTTCGAAAATCCGCCGAATACGCCACAGCAGCAGACCGATTGTGGGGGCTTCGTTGTACGCGGGAATGCAGATATGGAGCATGAGGAACGAAGGCACGCTGGATGTGATACCGCTCCCCGCCTGGGGAGTTCCGTGCACGCAGAGCGGCGCAAGCTGGACGAGAGAAGCCCGATCTCTCCAAGATGAGAGCGGTGCTGGCGAAAGGCAAACTCTTTGCGTGCTCGACCGCACCGGCTCACGCCAGAGAAGGCGGAAGCGGATCCACTTCCTTCCCCGAGGTCATGCGATGTCCCGTTCGGCAGCGGTTCTTACACTGTTCGTGCTTGCGTGTGCGCCCGCGGCGCCACCGGCCCCCGCTCCCGCACCGGCGCGTGTCCTGCCCGGGATCGATCGGGACCAGCTCAGGAGAGATGTCTTCGCCTTCGCCGACGACTCCATGCGTGGTCGCCGTTCGGGCAGCGGAGACGACGTACGCGCAGCTCGGTTCCTTGTGCAACGCGTGGAAGCGCTGGGGCTGGAGCCCGCCGGCGACAGCGGGTTCTATCACCGGGTGCCGCTTACCGAGCTCAGCGTGTCCCCCGCGTCGCGCATGCGGGTGACCGCGGGGCAACGTATCACGGATATCCCGACAGGCACGCTGGCGCCGCTTCGGCAGCTCGGTCCGGAGGTCTTCACACGCCTCAGTGCCGAGGGAGAGATCGTGTTCGCCGCCTATGGTGTGCCGATACAGGAGCTGAACCGCAACGATCTGAGCGGTCTCGATGTGCAGGGCCGAGTGGTTGTGGTAGTGAACGGTGCTCCGGCTGGCCTCGACTCCGCACGCCGCGCGGAACTGGAGGGACAGGAGGCGTTCGGTCAGCGGCTACAGGCGCTGGTTCAGCGAGGCGCCGCGGGCATAATCGTTCTGTTCACCGGTGAGTTCGGTGATCAGATCCGCTCGGCGATGCCGCAGATCACCCGGTCCATCTCGTTGCGTCTCCCGGACCGCGAGGTGCCTCGCGTGCTGCCGATGCTTCTGGTCGGTCATCTGGATGACGCGCCGCCTGCGCTTCTGCCAGAGGGATGGCCGGCACAGGACGCTGCCGGTGCGTTGGCCGGGCGCCGCTTCGAGGGGCGAATCGAGGAAGAGCGCCGGGATTTCACGTCGTACAACGTGGTAGCCGTGCTCCGTGGCAGCGATCCGCTGCTGAATCGGAGCTACGTGGCAGTTGGCGCGCATCTCGATCACATAGGCGTGGTTGCGCCCACCAACACGGATTCGATCGCGAACGGCGCCGATGACAACGCCTCGGGAAGCATGGGCCTCCTTGCCATCGCCGATGCGGCGTCCAGGCTGGAGCGGCGGCCGGCCCGTTCACTGCTTTTCGTATGGCATACCGCGGAGGAAGAGGGGCTTCTTGGTGCCGAGCACTTCACCGAGAATCCTGGCATGCCGATCGACTCGATCGTGGCGCACTTCAACGCGGACATGATCGGTCGGAACCACCCCGATTCACTCTACATCGTAGGACCACAGGCTGCACCCGGACGACAGAGCGAAGTGGTCGGCGCGATCGCCGACTCGGTCAATGCGGCGCTGCCGCAACCCTTCCTGTTCAATCGCGAGTGGGACGATCCGGCACACCCCGAGCAGATTTACGTTCGCAGCGATCATTATCGCTACGCAGAGAAGGGAATCCCTGTGGTTTTCTTCACGACGGGACTGCACGACGATTACCATGAGGTCAGCGACGAGCCCGACCGTATCGACTATGACAAGCTTGCGCGCGTGAGCGAGTATCTGCTGCGAACCGCGATCGCGGTGGCCGAGCGGCCCAGCCGCCCGGTGCCCGCAAGACCCTAGACGCACTCGCCGTCGGGTCGTGACGGCCCGGGTGATCCGCGTCACATGCCGCCGTCGGCATCGGTGCAGCCATCCAGCGGGCTTCGTCCTCCGGCAGTCTGTTAGCACTCGCCGCCCGCGAGTGCTCGCCCCCGATTGCGTCCCTGGAACCCGTTCGTCAGTCATGATGAGCGGGTTTCCCGGCGCTCTTTGGCATGCGTGGTGTATTAGAGACACGTAGGCAGGGAGGCGACAATGATACTTGCAAGCACGAAGGTGTGGTTGCGGCGCGAGGATGCGCAGCTGGCGATCGCCTTGATCGCCCGCGGCTCAGCGGAGGTGCGTGAAGACACCGAGGAGCGGCTGCGACAAGAAGGTATAGATGCGCTCCTCGACGATCCGCGGCTGGTCGCGGCGCTCATGGAGCATCCGCTCGGCGCGCGTGCGTCGCTTCCCCTCTTCTGCAGCGCGGTCGTACGCCAGGCGCTGAGAAACGTCGGGGAAACCGATCGGCCACTGGCCGATTACGTGACCGCGCTGCTCCTGCATTTCGGGACAGCCGGACGTGCGCACCGTATCGCCGACCACGATGATGAGGTGCACGGCACGCTCGCGGCGCTCGTCGCCAGCCTCGAGGGACCCGATCAGCGGCGGAACTTCCTGGTGCGGATGCATCTCGGCAACATGGCGCTCTGGATGAGTGGGCTGTATCCGGACTGGATCGAGCACCGACGCTGGCGACGCGGTGGTCCGGATGTGGACTATTATGACGACATGGGCAGTCGCGGCTTCCGGCTGGCGGCCGACCATCGTCTGGCCGAGGAGCATGGGCTCTCACAGCTCTTCCATGCCGCCTCGGAGCGGTTCGTGCCGCTGCGGGTCGCGCTGAACAGCATTAGCGACACGCTGCTTTTTCCCCACCGAAATACACCGGAGCGCCTCATGCGACAGGTTCGCTCGGAGTGGCGGTGGCGGCTGGCGAACCAGCAGCCAGGCCAGTCACTGGGCGATTAGCCACCGTGTTCCGCAGCGACGCGGACAAAAGCCGCAAACAGCGCACGATCCCAGGGTTCGTGCGAGTCCACAAGCTCCTCCGGGTGCCATTGCACGCCAACTGCCCACCAGCCTTCGTCGCTCCACTCCACACCTTCCACGATTCCGTCTGGCGCTCGTGCCACCACTCGCCAGCCGGCACCGATGTCGCGCAGGGCCTGATGATGTACGGAGTTGACGACGAGGCGCCGCGCACCCAGGGCAGCAGCCAGCCGCGAGCTCTCCTCCACCTTTACGTCGTGTACGCGCTCGCACCTCTGCTGCCGGAGCTGATGCGGCAGAGCACCGGGCAATTGAGTTGCAATGTCCTGCACGAGCGTGCCACCGTGCGCTACGTTGATCAGTTGCAGCCCCCGGCAGATCGCGAGCACGGGAAGGCGAGCAGCGCGCGCTGCGGCAAGCAGCGCCAGCTCGGCCGTGTCCCGCACGGAATTCGTCGCGTCGACGCTCGGGTGTGCTGGCTCGCCGAAGCGGGCTGGATCGATGTCCTCACCACCGCTCAGCATCAGAGCATCCACGGCATCTACCAGCGCATCGGCGTGCGCCGCCGTTTCGCGCGGCGGGAGGATGAGGGGCACGCCCCCCGCCTGGGCGATCGCCCTGCCATAGGCCTCGTTGATTCTGACGCGGCGGAGACCCCCATCCTCCAGGGACGTGGCGGTAACGGCTATAAGTGGGGTGGGTCGCATGTTCTGACCGGAATGGCGTGCTTGCGTGTAACACTGAACGCCCGGTATCCTAACCGTTCGCTGCCGGCACGCGCGAGTACTGTTGCAGTCCGGCCAGAGGATCCGCCATGGGCTCCATGTTCGATGACATTCGTCACTCCCTTCGCGACGCGATGAGCCGGCTCTCGCGACGAGAGGACCGGGACGCGCTCCTGCTCATGCGAGATGGGCTGGTCGACGCTCGCGTGGCGCTCAACGGTATGCGGGACGCTCTGGCGCAGGTACGCGCCCAGCTGGTCCGCGAGCGCGAGGAGCGGGCCACGGCAGAGCGGCGCGGTCGCCTTGCCACGGATATTGGCGACGCGGAGACCGCCCGGATCGCCAGTGAATTCGAGCAGCGGCACGCGAGTCGCATCTCTGTACTCGAACGCAAGCTCTCCGCCCAGGAGGAGGAGCTTGCGATGGCGGAGTCGGAGATCGCGGAAATGACGAGGGCCTACAGAAGCGCAGCGGCCGGGGTCCCGGGCACGCCGGGTGTCGATTTGGATGAGATCGCCGGGCTGGGTACGCCGCGGGATGCGAACGACTTGCGACGCGACATCGACCGTGCGGCGCGCGAGGCCGAAGCGGAACGACGGCTGGCCGAGTTAAAGAAGCGAATGGGAAGGTAGGGGTGTCGGCGATGAAGTTACTGCTGGCACCCCTGCTTGCCTCGATGCTCGCACTGGCCGCCCCGGCTTTGGTGGCACAGCGGCCAACGATAGCCTGCCAAGGGCAGCAGATCTCCGACGTGGAGGTGATCACCCGCGCGCCCTACGAGGAGAACGGCGATCGCTGGTGGGGGGCGCCCCTTCGGATGATTACGCGACTCCACGTCACAACGCGCGAAACCGTGGTGCGCCGCTATCTGCTCCTGCATCCGGGTGACCTGTGCGTGGAACGTCTGCGTGCCGAATCGGAACGGTTGCTGCGCGCACAACCATATCTGGCCGACGCCAGTGTCATCGTGCTCTCCGACGCAGCGGGCGGGGTTGTGCTGCGCGTCGTCACGATCGACGAGCTGACCGCGATGCTCAGCGTGCGGGCCGATGCGGATGCCCCGTGGCTCACAGGGTTCGCCATAGGGGAAGGCAACGTGGGCGGACGCGCGATGCTGGTCTCTGGCGGCTGGCGGGAAGGCCGCGATCGCAATCACTGGCATGCACGCTTCGCTCATCATCAGTTCATGGGCCGGCCGTGGATTCTCGACATCGCGGCGGCGCGGCGTGACGTCGGCTTCGACGAGTGGACGCTCGGTGCATCGCAACCCTTCTTCACGGAGTCGCGCCGTTTCGCCTGGCGGGCCGGGATCGCACGACGCAGCGAGGTTTTCGACTTCTACCGCGGCGCCGACGAGCCTCTGGCGGTGGCTCTGGTGACGGACCACGCTACGCTCGGAGGGCTGGTGCGAGTCGGTAGCGGTTCCAGGCTCAGTCTCATCGGTCTCGCGCTGACGACTGAGCGCGCCCGCCCGGGTCCACCGCCACCGTCGCGCCGCATTGCCGACGTGGACTACGACGCCCTGGCGGCGCCATTCGGCGGACGGAGCAACGCGCGGGTCAACGTACTCTGGGGGTTGCGTAGTCTGGACTATCTGCGTGTCGAGCGCTTCGACGGCCTGAATGCAACGCAGGACATGGCGCGCGGGACGCAGCTCGGCGTCGCGCTGGGCCGCAGCCTCAGCGTTCTCGGCACCCGCGACGACGATTTCCTCGTGGCAGTCGACTTCTATGGCGGCGCAGGGACGGCTCGCACTTTCGCGTCGCTGCACACGCGCGCGGAGGCGCGCGACTACCTGGAGGTCGACCGGTGGGATGGCATCCTCGTGAGCGCTACCCTGGCATTCCGCCACCGCCTGCACCCGGTGCATACGCTGAGAATCGAAGGGAATTGGTCTGCCGGATGGCAACAGCAGGTGCCCTTTCAGCTCCCGCTCGGCTCGCACGACGGCGGTGTGCGCGGGTTCACCGATGGTCGCGAGGCTGGCGGAAGACGGGCCACCATCACTGCGGAGGACCGCTGGTATCTTGGCGTTTTCCGCGGTCTCGCCGATGTTGGGGTGGCCGCGTTTGTGGATGCGGGAGCGGTCCGCCCCGGCGATGCGCCGATGGGGATGAGATCACCCGTGCGAGTCGGCATGGGTGCCGGCCTCATTGCCTCGCTCCCTCCGCGTTCACGGCGAACATGGCGCCTGGACTTTGCGGTGCCGCTGAATTCCGACGGACACGCGCGGTGGGAGGTACGGCTCTCCAGCACCGATGTCCTTCGAAGCATATGGCGGGAACCGCCGGAAGTGACGCGTAGTCGCGAGCAGGCCGTGCCGATCGGATTGTTCAGCTGGCCGTGAGGGGACTTTGCGCAGTGGTGATTACCGGAAGGTAGCGCTCGGGAGGACGTGTGCCGCCAACCTCACGCTGCTGCTCCCACGTAATACTGGTGGGTGTCTGCTTGATGCACGCCGCCCAGTGCCGGGGCTCCTTCTCCTCGAGAGGCGGCACGATCCGCGTGCACGCCTCATCGCGCTGCGGATGATGGCAGCGCGGGTGAAACGGGCACCCGGGTGGCGGGTCGGCCGGGGAGGGCACATCGCCCGTGAGTATTATCCGCTGCCGCCGCGCCCGTGGATCGGGTACGGGCACAGCCGAGAGGAGTGCCTGCGTGTAGGGCATGAGCGGTTCCCGGTACAGATCGTCGGCGCCCGCCAGTTCCACGATGTGTCCCAGGTACATGACTGCCACACGGTTCGCCATGTGCTCCACTACAGACAGATCGTGAGCGATGAACAGGAAGGCGAGACCTCGTGATCGCTGGAGATCCTGGAGCAGGTTGACCACCTGCGCCTGTACGGAAACGTCGAGGGCCGATACGGGCTCGTCGCAGACGATGAAGCGCGGTTCGACAGCGAGCGCCCGTGCAATGCCGATGCGTTGTCGTTGTCCTCCCGAGAACTCGTGCGGATAGCGGGAGGCGTATTCGGCGCGCAACCCCACCTCTTCCAGTAGTTGTCGGACGCGTGCGTCGGCGGCGGCTCCCTCGGCCAGGCGGTGGATGGTGAGTCCCTCGCGAATGATGGCATCCACCGTCATGCGGGGGTTCAGCGACGAGAAGGGATCCTGGAAGACGATCTGCATACGGCGTCTTAACTGGCGAAGATCGACGGATCCGAGGGTCCGAACATCCGCACCGTCGAAGGTGACCTCGCCGCTCGTCGGTTCTATCAGGCGAAGAACGCACCTTCCGGTCGTCGTCTTCCCGCAGCCGGACTCCCCCACGAGGCCCAGCGTCTCGGCGGGATGCACGTCGAATGAAACACCATCCACGGCGCGCACCGTTCCGACTCGTCGGCCGAACACTCCCCGGTTGATGGGAAAGTGCTTGACCAGATTGCGGACCCTGAGGAGCGGCGTCGCTTCAGGCGTCACGGTCCATCCGCGGTGCGGGAGGACGCAGCAGCCGGTTGTTGCCGGCGTTGCGGCTCCTCCGCCAGGTGGCATCGGGAAACGTGGCCGGCCCCGATCTGATAGAGTGGCGGATGCTGGGTGACGCAGCGTTCCCAGGCATACGGGCAGCGTTCGCGGAAGCGGCAGCCGCTGGGCCAGGCTGTCGGCGCCGGTACGGTGCCCGGAATCACCGCCAGACGCTCCCGGCGCTCGCCCACGCGAGGCATGGCGGCGAGCAATCCCTCAGTGTAGGGGTGATGGGGGCGGGCGAACAGCTCCGATACAGAGGCTTCCTCGACGATCTCGCCGGCGTACATCACCAGTACGCGCGATGTCGCCTCGGCAATCACGCCCAGGTCGTGCGTGATGAGCAGCATTGACATCCCGACGCGCGCGCGGAGCTCGGCAAGCAGCTCCAGGATCTGCGCCTGGATGGTGACATCGAGCGCCGTCGTGGGCTCGTCGGCAATGAGAAGGGCCGGCTGCATCACGAGCGCCATCGCGATCATGACGCGCTGGCGCATGCCCCCCGAGAGCTGGTGAGGATACTCGTGAGCACGATCCGCGGCGGAGGGAATTCCGGTGAGCTGGAGCATCTCCACTGCGCGGACCCAGGCGGCACGCCGCGAGAGACGGGCATGTACCCGCGCCACCTCCGCCACCTGCTCTCCCACTGTGAAGACCGGATTGAGCGCCGTCATGGGCTCTTGGAAGATCATCGCGATTCGATTGCCGCGGACCGTGCGCATCTCGCGTTCTGGCAGCGTGAGGAGATCGCGCCCCTGGAAGAAGATGCGACTGCCCTCTTCGATTCGGCCGGGGGGCGAGATGAGCCTCAGGACCGATAGCGATGTAACGGACTTCCCGCATCCGGACTCGCCTACCAAACCAACGGTCTCATTGGCGCCGACTTCCAGTGACACGCCGTCCACCGCGCGCGCGACGCCGGCTGACGTGTGGAACCAGGTACGGAGATTCTCGATGCGAAGGAGGGCAGGCTCGCTCATCAACGCACAACCTGCCGAGGGTCGAGTGCGTCGCGCAAGCCATCACCCAGAATGTTGAAGGCCATGACCGTCACCAGGATGGCGACCCCCGGGAAGAGCGAAAGCCACCAGAAGGTGCGAAGGTCGGCGGCCGCGTCGGCGATCATGTTGCCCCAGCTCGCCGCTGGTTGCTGCACGCCTATCCCCAGGAATGAGAGCCCCGCCTCCAGCACGATCACGTTGCCCACGCCGAGCGTGGCCGCCACGATCACAGGCGAAAGCGCGGCGGGAAGGATATGCCGCCATAGTACACGGCCGTCCGAAGCGCCGAGCGCTCGCGCGGCAACGACCACGTCCTGTTCCCTCATGGCCAGTACCTCGGCGCGCACGAGCCGGCTCACGTGGAACCAGCCGGTGAGTCCGATGACGAGAACGAGCATCGGAACGCTCAGTGCTCCCCACAGCGCCAGCACGGCGATCAACAGCAGGATGCGTGGTATCGCGAGCGCGGCGTCGATAATCCTCATCATCACGCTGTCCACACGCCCGCCCGCGTAACCCGCGATTGCGCCGTACGCGGTGCCCACTGTGGCGGAAAGAAGGACTGCGAGGAGAGCGATCGGCAGGGAGACGCGCGTGCCGTAAATCACGCGGCTGAGCACATCGCGGCTCACCAGGTCGGTACCGAAGGGGAACGCCAGAGAGGGCGCCTGTGCCCGCAGTCCAACGGGATCAGGCTGCGCGTATGGAGGATACGGCGCGAGCATCGGCGCCAGCACAGCGACGATCAGCAGCCCGAGCAACATGTAGAGCGCCAACATTGATGACCGGTTTTCTCCCAGGCGACGCAGTGCACGGCGCCACGGCCCGGTTGGCAACACCTCGGCATGCATCGCGGCGCGGCACCAGAGGCCGGCTGCAAGGAGTGCAAGCAGCGCTAGCGACCAGCCGGCAAGAAGACGCATCAGGCGGTGCGTGTCCGAGGATCGGCCGCGGCCGTGAGCACGTCGGCGACGAAATTCCCCAGCGAAACCATGACGGCGCCGATCATCATCGAGACGAGCACGACAGGGTAGTCCCGCGTGTAGATCGCGGCTACGGTCAGGCTGCCCATGCCGGGCCACGCGAAGATCCGCTCCACGAACACGGTGCCGCCGATGAGCACGGGCAGCGCCAGGCCGAACAGGGTGATCACCGGGAGCAGGGCGTTGCGGAGAACGTGGTGGCGCATCACGCGTCCTTCAACCAGACCCTTTGCGCGTGCCGTGCGGACGAAGTCCTGCTGCATCACCTCCAGCGTGGCGGCGCGCTGAAAGCGCGCTACGCCGGCGGCGTTGAGCAGTGTGAGAGTCAGAACCGGAAGCGTCAGGTGCGCGATGCGGTCCACCACCCGCTCCCAGCGGCCAAGATGCGGGTACATGATCGGATCGAGCATCCCGCCGGCGGGGAAGAGTGGCAGCCAGTATGAAAACGCCAACAGCATGAGAATGGAGAGCCAGAACTCCGGCATCGAATAGAAGAAGAGCGAGGTGGCCCGTAAGCCGTGGTCGGTGGCAGATCCGTGGCGCCTGGCCTGAAGCAATCCGGCGGCGATGCCGATGAGAAAGCTGGCCAGGAGCGCGATGGAAACCAGCTGGAGGGTGTTGGGCACGGCATCCGCTATCACATCCGCCACTGGACGCCGGTGGGAGTAAGAGTAACCGAGCTGGCCGCGAGAGAGGGCCGAAAGCCATCGCACGTACTGCTCGCCCAGCGGGCGATCGAGGCCGAACTCGGCGCGCCACCGTGCTCTCACTTCCTCGGATACGCCGGGGTGCTCGAGCGTGTGGACGAACGGATCGCCGGGCGCGAGATGGATCAGAAAGAAACCGGTGGTGGTCACCACCCATATGACCACCACCGCATGCAACGCGCGTCGCAGTACGAAGCGCGCCATTCGCGCTAGCGTTCGGCGGTCGTGGCGGGCACCGCGTCCCGGCCTATGCGCTGGTCGGCGGGAACCGACCACTCACGCAGCGTGCGCCACCATCCATCGGCGCGGATCGTTCCGGGCACGATGCGGCGGTGCACGGCGGCATAGTTCAGCGGCTCGGCGAGAAAGACTCCAGGCGCGTCCTGAAGCATTTCCATGTACGCGCGACGCAGGTAATCGCGCGCCGCAAGCACATCGAGTCCGGACGTCGCGCTGTCCAGCAACGCGTCGAAAACAGGATTGACGTACGTTCCGTAATTCGAGCCGTCACGCGAGTTGGCCGCCTCGGCCCCCCACGACTGGCGAACGCTGGTCGGGCTGGGGTCGAGCGACCACATGATGATGGCTGCGTCGAATCGCCGAGCCTGCTGCCGGTCGAAGAACGTGGTGAACTCCAGCTGCTCGATGTCCACGCGCGCACCCGCTTGCCGGAGCATCTCCTGTAGCAATACCGCCATCCGCATCCGCGGGGCGCTCGACGTGGGCGCCAGCACGGAGAACCGGAGCTGCCGGCCGTTCCGCTCCCGAATGCCGTCGGCACGGGCACGCCAACCGAGAGAATCGAGCGTGCGCCGTGCCTGCTCCAGATCGTAAGGCAGGTGGCCGAGGTTCGTATCGGCACCGACCATGAACCGGTTTGCGGGGCCGATCCCCACCCGGCCGAGCGAGTCGTATACGTTGCGCACGATAGTATCCCGGTTGATCGCCATCGTGAGCGCGCGGCGTGTCTCACGATCACCGAAGATCGGATGCGGCTGCCGCCGGTCGCTGGGCGCCCGCGTATTGAAGAGAAGGAAGACCTGTAGCAGCGAGGGGTAGGGAACCGCGCGCACGTCGGTGCTTCGCGCGAGCTCGCTCATGAATTCCGGCCGGACGATCTCCAGAAAGTCCGCCTCGCCGGTAAGAAGCCGTGTTGTGATGGTGGAGGCGTCCGGCGCGATCGTCCAGATGATCCGGTTGAGGCGAGGACGGCCACGATAATGGTTCGTGTCCGCCACCACCTCGATCATCGAGCCGGGTATCCACCGGGCGAAGCGGAACGGCCCGCTGCCAACCGGGTTGCGGGCGAACGCCGAGCTGCGGAGTCGCGACGGCGGCACGGTATCGAGCAGGTGTTGCGGGACGATCCGCATGATGTACGTAGCCTGAAAGAACTGCTCGAGGTGCCGTCGCGAAAACCAGAACACCGCGGTGAGTGAGTCCTGCACGGTCACGGAATCAATGCCGCGGAGCAGCGGCGCGTTGTGCGACCCAGCCTCCGGGTCCATGTAGAGCCGGTGCGTAAATGCAACGTCGCTGGCGCGCACTGGCACACCGTCGTGCCAGCGGGCGCCTGGGTGAAGGCGGAACGCGATCGACAGGGAATCGGAAGACCAGTTCCAACTCTCGGCAAGCGAAGGCGTGAAGCCCTCATCACCAAACGTGCTCAGGTTCTCCGGCGGAAGCGCCAGGAGATCGAAAATCAGCTCGGCCACCTGTGCACTCTGGAGCTGCTGCGTGGTGACCGGAAGCAGCACGTCGGCGTCAGCGCCGGTGCTCACGACCATGGTGCCGCCGATATCGCCTTCGCCGGCGGCCGCACGCGAGTGATCGCGCGCGCACGCCGAGATTACCAGCGCCGCCACGGCGGCGGTCAGCGCTGCGAACGGAAGAGCGTCGTGTAGGGAAGTGTA